>CAKZYJ010000161.1 GCA_937884755.1 uncultured Flammeovirgaceae bacterium | reverse complement strand
AATCCATTTAGCTCTACTTCTTCAACACCATCTCGGTCGTTATCAACAATCGTTTGGTCCGAACCAGCATCAGCCACGGGAGGCTGGTTCGCTGGCTCATTTACGGTAATCTCAACTTCATCGGTGTCAGTTTCACCCTGATTGTCGGTAACGGTTAGGGTAATGACTGTCTGCCCTACGGGTAGCGTAATCTGAGGGTTTTCACCCGAAGTACTACCCCCATTCCAATTCCAAACGTAGCTGTCAATGGTGCCGTCGGTATCTGAAGAACCCGAACCATCCAAGGTCACTAATTCAGTGCCATCTCCATTCCCATCAGTCACTAATTGGTCTGGGCCGGCGTTGGCTACCGGAGCTTGGTTAGGGCGTGCATTAATCGTGATCTGAACTTCATCGGTATCGCTTTCGCCCTGTTCATCGGTTACGGTTAGTTCGATAATATGCTCACCCACCGTTAGCTCAACGCTCGGATTGGTACCATTCGCTATTATCGCGTTATTTTCAATCCAGATGTAGTCCGTTATTCCAATATCATCAGAGGAGCCCGAGCCATCCAGAGTGACGGCCTCAGTCCCATTTCCGTCTTCATCGGTCAACGTTTGATCAGCTCCGGCATTAGCGGTCGGAGCTTGGTTGGGCTTCTCATTAACAGTAACCTTGACCTCATCAGTGTCAGTTTCACCATCCTCATCAGTCACAGTCAGCGTAATAATAGTCTCGCCAACGGGCAAGGCCACTTCCGGGCTTTCACCCGAGGCACTGCCCCCTCCCGGCCAGCTCCAGGCGTAACTTGCAATACTACCATCGGTATCTGAAGAACCCGAACCATCCAAGCTTACCGTCTCGCTACCATCCCGATCACTATCTTCTATTGTCTGATCTGATCCCGCATCAGCCTCTGGCGGTATATTTGCTGGGATTACAGTAATAGTAAAGTCAGCTTCAAAAATTCCATCACCCTCAGCTTGGACTTCGATGTTGTACTCGCTTATATCTTCATCAAAATTGTTACCCACCTTGAGCGCATCGCCGTCAATACTAAATGCCTGATTAGCATCGTCTAATAAATTGTAGGTAATTGGGACGGTGGCCCCGCCTTCTACAGAAAAAGTGCCAATAATAGTCCCCTCTTCAGCATCCTGGGTCACAGTCGTTGCCGATAGATTAATAGCTGTTGGTGGCTCCTCCACATTAGTCACTCCAATGGTAAACTCTTGGGTAAACCTACTATTAACCGTCACTTCAATCTCTCGGAACGATAGCTCTTCGTAATTTAAGGCCAAGGCAGTTTTCAATTGATCCCCGTCAATAATAAAAAAGCTGTTATCGTTATTGCTACCGGTCAAGGTATAGGTGAACGGAGCCTGTCCACCCTGAGTTTGAAAGGTACCTACTACTGCGTTCGCCTGATTTTCGTCAATATTAGTAGGATTCGGATCTAAAGTAATATCTGTTATTTCCGGGGGCTCGAATTCGTTAATCGTTATTACCACATCATCAGTACTAGTCAACCCACGTTCATCGTAGACAGTTAAAGTGATAGTGTAGGTACCCACCGGAATCTGTCGTCTGACATCAGCTCCTGTTGTATCAGCCAATACGGTGTTATTAGGCATTGTCCAGACATAGCGAACAATGTCTCTGTCATCGGTTGAGCCTGAGCCATCCAGGTTTACTCGCTTTTGACCATCACCGTTGTTATCAAGTACTTCCTGATCTTCCCCAGCATTGGCGACTGGGGCCGCATTTACGGTGATTGCAAAAGCTTTTTCAAAAAATTCGTCACTTCCAGTTGCTCTTACTCTTACAGTGTATTCACTCTTTAGGGCAAAGTTGAAGATAGCTGCCGATAAAAGCTGGTAATCATCCCCGTTCTGAATAATTGTAAATTGATCATTATCCTCGCTACCTACCCCCTCAACAAGGGTGTATATCACTCCTGTTTCATTAGACTCGAAAATACCCACCAAAGTACCGACCGGATCATTTTCGTTAACGATACTATCTGATAAAGTAAAATCTTCTAAAGCGAGAAGGAAGCTATTGGTAGGTACTGAAGAGGCATGTATAGGCAGGCAAACGATCAGTAAACTGAACGCAGCGATAACAATCCTTAAAACGTATTGAATACTATAGATTCCCACCGACCATTTGTAAATTTATAAAAAAAATAAATTTATTTATATTTCAAATATACGTAAAGAAATAGTAAAATAATAAAAAAAACGCCACAAACTCTATAAAACTTGCACCAGATAATATTATATCTTTTTGACAGATTAAAGCAATTAAGCAATATCTAATCAATAAATAGTTCTAAAAGAGGTGAATTTGTTGAGTGCAGAGGCGACTTGCGAACTGTAGTACAATGACCTTACTGAAGTAATATCTGCGAAGTTTAGCAAAAATTTTTCAGGAATAGTTTATCTAGTAAAAAAAATTGATGAAAATCGATTCATAGTAGTAATACTCCCTCTAATTTGTCCATCTTAATGCATTCAAAACTTTGTCATTTCTTCGTAGTGGCACTTTAGTGAATCTTTAGGAGAACATCGTGCATATTCTATCATAAAAATTTTACCTTTGTGCCCCGTAAGCTAATGTTCTTATGGGATCAGTCAAATATGTTTTTGTTACCGGTGGGGTAACTTCGTCGTTAGGAAAAGGTATCATCTCTGCTTCGCTGGGTAAACTACTTCAAGCACGAGGGTTTAGGGTAACTATTCAGAAGTTTGACCCTTACATCAATATCGACCCGGGTACAATGAACCCCTACGAACATGGGGAGTGCTATGTAACCGCAGACGGTGCCGAAACCGATTTAGACTTAGGCCACTACGAACGCTTTCTCAATATCCGTACCTCCCAGTCTAACAATGTTACCACCGGCCGAATCTACCACAACGTTATCTCCAAAGAGCGGAAAGGTGAGTACCTCGGAAAAACTGTACAGGTTATTCCGCATATTACCGACGAGATCAAGGAACACTTTTTTAAATTGGGTACAACCGGTGAATATGATATTGTCATTACCGAGATTGGCGGTTGTGTAGGTGATATTGAATCACTCCCTTTTATAGAAGCTGTACGTCAGGTGCGTTGGGAACTGGGGTCAAACAACTTTGTGGTTATTCATTTGACGCTGGTACCGTACCTGGAAAAAGCGAAAGAACTAAAAACTAAGCCTACGCAGCACTCGGTGCAACGGCTATCGGAAGCCGGAGTGCAACCCGATATTCTGGTATGCCGGGCATCGCAACACCTACCCATTGACATTCGCCGGAAGATTGCTCAATTCTGTAATGTAGATCTCAGTTCTGTTATCGAGGCCATCGATGCCGACTCTATTTACGATGTGCCGATTTACATGCTGAAGGAAAAGCTTGATGAGCAGGTATTAAGTAAATTACGACTACCGGATCGTAAGGAGCCAGATATAGTCCAGTGGAAAGAGTTCCTAGGGCGACTTAAGAACCCTATCGATGAAGTTACGGTTGGGGTGGTAGGTAAATACGTAGAGTTGCCCGATGCTTATAAGTCTATTGCAGAGGCTTTCGTGCACGCTGGTGCGGTGAACGAGTGCCGAGTAAGAGTAAAGTGGATTTCTTCTGAGGGTATCACTGTAGAAAATGTAGAAGAAGTGCTAGGGAATCTGGACGGTATACTCGTAGCCCCGGGATTTGGGGAACGGGGTATTCCCGGTAAACTGCTTACCGTACGTTATGCCCGGGAAGAAAAGATTCCTTTCTTTGGTATTTGCTTGGGCATGCAGTGTGCGGTGATAGAGTTCGCGCAGAATGTACTAGGGCTAGCAAATGCCAATTCTACTGAGTTTGATCCATCTACGTCTGATCCGGTAATTGACCTGATGGAAGAGCAGAAGCACGTGGTGGAAAAAGGAGGAACTATGCGGTTGGGTGCTTACGCCTGCGAACTAAAGAAAGGCTCACTAGCTCACGGTGCCTACGGTAAAACCAAACTAATTCACGAACGCCACCGCCATCGGTACGAATTCAACAATAACTACCTAGATCAGTTTACCAGCCAGGGAATGATTGCTTCCGGAATTAATCCAGACAACAAACTGGTAGAAATTATGGAAATTAAAGGTCACCCTTGGTTTTTAGGCACTCAATTTCACCCTGAATTGCGCAGTACCGTGCAGGAACCTCACCCCTTATTCGTTCAGTTTGTAAAGGCTGCTATTCTAACCAAGACCCGGATGAAGGAGCCGGTAGAGAAGTAAATACAAATATTTTCGCCTTTTACCCTCATATTTCGAACTTTGATTCGTCAATTAAGTGTATCAAACGTATCAGTACTGATTGAAGCTTGTAGCATATGGATAAGAATCAAGCGATTGGATTCGCCTTACTAGCATTACTGCTTATTGTATATTTTCAGTTTTTTGCTCCTGAACCTACTCCGCCTGCAGCTGAGCCAGCAGTTACCCAGCAAGACAATCCGGCGAACAATGAGTCTAATCCTCAGTCTTTAAATGAACCATCCGACACATTGGCTCAACTGCCTGACTCTGTCCGGGATACGGCAAACCGAGAGCGCTATGGAGAATTCTCGACGGCACTTAGCGGCGAAGCCCAGACGTTTACGGTAGAGAATGGGCAGGTAAAGGTTAGGTTTTCTACCCAAGGTGGTCGCCCCGTTCACGTAGAGATGAAAACCTATGAGGCTTACGGAGGAGGTGCTGTAGAGCTACTTACCCCTGAAACCAGCCAGATTTCGTTGGTAGCCGCTACCTCCCGAGGTGAAGTAGATTTGTACAAACTATTTTATTCTACTAGTGGTCAGGATCAGCAAATTGCTGAAGGAGATACCGCCACCGTAGAGTTTGTTGCTAACCTGGAAGGAGGACGTCGCATTCGCCAAACTTATCGTCTTCCGAGTGAAGGCTACGAGATTTACTACGATTTAGCTATTGAAAATGCATCCGGCTTAATTCAAAACAGTGAACTGACCTTCATTTGGGAGGATGAACTTCGGGTAGTAGAGAAAGATGGAAAGGAGAGTCGCACCCGCGGTGCAGTAAAGTATTATGCAGTGAATAGTGGGCTTGACGACTTCACGCTATTGCAAGGGGTCAATGAAACTGAAACTGAGTTGATTGAGGAGCCGATAGCCTGGTTAGCCATGAAGCAGCGCTTTTTTACCTCGGGTATTGTTGCCGAAACTTCGTTTCCCAAGGCATTAGTATCGCTGGCAGCCCCACCGGAAGAATCTGACATTGTACAAACTATTGGTTTGCAAGTACCGGTACCGCTTAACAACGGTAATTTCTCGTTTAAGTACTTCTTTGGTCCTAACGACCAACGAGTAATGGAAGCGGTAGCGTTAGACTTCGAAAATAACATTGACTGGGGCTGGGCTATTGTAAAGCCGATCAGTAAGTACGTGATCTCACCTATGTTCCACTTTTTGGAGCGATTCATCGGCAACTATGGACTAATCATCGTTATTCTGGTGCTGATCATTAAAACCGTACTGTTTCCACTTTCTTACAAGTCGTATATCTCCATGGCGAAAATGAAAGTGCTGAAGCCCGAACTGGACGAACTAAAGGAAAAGCACGGCGACGATATGTCGGCCATGCAAAAAGAGCAGATGCAACTCTACCAAAAGGTAGGGGTAAATCCGGTGAGCGGCTGTATTCCCATGCTACTACAGATGCCCATTCTGCTATCCATGTTCTACTTCTTTCCAAATTCCATAGAGCTACGGCAGGAGCCTTTTTTGTGGACTGATGACCTCTCGACCTACGATGCCATCGTCAGCTGGAATGCTAACATTCCTATTTTAAGCGAATTTTACGGAAACCACATCAGCTTGTTTGTACTGTTAATGACCGCATCAACAATTCTGTACACTTGGTCGAATAATCAGGCTAGCACCGTGACTGGCCCCATGAAATCGATACAATACTTTATGCCGTTGATGTTCATGTTCATCCTGAACTCATTTCCGGCAGCGCTGAGTTTCTACTACTTTGTTTCTAACTTGGTTACGTTTGGTCAGCAGGCAATTATCCGTCGGTTTGTGGATGACGAAACCATTCGGCAAAAGCTGGAAGAGAACAAAAAGCGAAATCGCAACAAGAAAAAATCTAAATTTCAGTTACGTTTGGAAGAGGCCATGAAGGCAACAGAAGAAACCAAGCGTAATAAAACCAACAACCGTGGGGCCGCCCCCCGCAAGCGATAAATCTCTATGGATGTAGCGGAGGTCAAAATTCGCAAAAAGAAAAAGCTGGGAAGCTATCCCTACGTAAGTGTGGTATTCAGTATCACGCTCGCCCTCTTCGTGATTGGCCTGTTCGGCATGTTGCTAATTTACGCTAACAAGCTCACACAGGTAATTCAGGAAAATGTGGAGATTCAAGTATTTCTGAATAAAACCATTTCTACCAGCGATCGACTAAAGATTCAGAAAACGCTAGCTAGCAAAGAGTATGTAGACCAACCGGAAGGGGAAGAGCCAGTGGTATTTATCTCCAAGGAAGAAGCTGCTACCCAGTTTATTGAAGAAACCGGCGAAGATTTCAGCCAGTTTTTAGGTGAAAATCCACTGCGCGATGCTTTCGTCATCCACGTGAAGCCCGAATACTACGAACCGGTTGAGTTAAGCAAAATCAAACTGGATATTGAGCGACAGAACGGCGTATTTGAAGTAGCTTACGTAGAAAGCCTGATTGATGCCATCAACCGTAATGTGACTAAAATCAGCCTGGTGCTGATTGGTTTCGCACTATTGCTGGTAGTTATTGTCGCTATTTTAATTAATAATACCATTCGTCTGGCACTATTTTCCCAGCGTTTTCTAATTCGTAGTATGCAGTTGGTGGGGGCTACCGCTTCGTTCATTCAACGACCATTTCTTACCCGCTCGTTGCTTCATGGTGTCCTGGGAGGTATATTCGCGGGTGGCTTACTGCTGGCGATCATGCAGTATGCCCAGCAACAGATTGAAGATCTGGCTCAACTTCAAAGTATTGAGGAGCTAATCATTTTGCTAGCAAGCTTATTGATTATTGGCGGGGTAATGGGATTTATCAGCACTTATCGAGCCGTGAGGAAGTATCTGAGGATGTCACTAGATCAGCTTTATTAAAAAATGTTAAAGTTCAGTATAAAGTGTTATAGTTCGTGGTGTTAGGGTGTTATTGTTTTTAATTTTGTGTTCTGAGTGTATTATCTCGAACTCTAAACTCGATAACACTAAGCACTATAATACCATAACACATTATAAATTATGGCAGAAAACAATAAATTACCTTTTGGCAAGAAAAACTACCGACTGATGCTGGCCGGTATCGCCATCGTCATTCTCGGTTTTATCCTGATGTCGTTAGATACCGAGCCCTACGGCTTTGGCTTTTTAGGATTAACGCTAGGCCCGTTGGTAGTATTGGCTGGTTTTGTGCTAGAGTTCTTTGCCATTTTATCAAAACCTGATTAATCAATCACTTCCGCTACCTACCTGGCTTACCGTATTGATTTGGTAAACTACTACATTTTATGACCATTATTGAAGCGATCATTTTGGGCATCGTACAGGGTCTCACTGAGTTCTTGCCCGTCAGCAGTAGCGGACACATTGAGTTAGGAACCGTACTTCTAGGGGTACAGAGTAAGGATAACTTACTGTTTTCCGTCATAGTACACTGTGCCACTGCACTGAGCACCATCGTTATTTTTCGGAAGGATATTGCTTATATTATTCGTGGCGTATTTGCCTTTCAATGGAATGAAGAAACGGCCTACGTAGCTAAAATCGTAGTTTCTATGCTTCCCGTTGGGTTTATTGGAGCTTTCTTTAAAGATGAAATAGAAGCTTTCTTTGGCGGGCAGGTGTTACTAGTAGGTTTGATGTTACTCATCACTGGCACTTTGTTAGCGATGACCTACTACGCTAAAAAACAGCCCGGACAGGTTACGTTTCCCAAAGCGCTTATTATTGGTTTGGCGCAGGCATTCGCTATTATGCCCGGAATTTCCCGCTCAGGTGCAACCATTGCCACGGCCCTGCTGATTGGAGTAGAAAAAGAACAGGCTGCTCGTTTTTCGTTCTTGATGGTGTTGGCCCCTATTCTGGGGGCGTCGTTGCTGGAAATCCTGGACTATTGGGAGGCTCCCGCCGCTACCGGTTCTATTTCGGGTCTTGCACTAATTCTGGGATTTTTTGCCGCTTTCATTTCCGGACTGCTGGCCTGCCAGTGGATGATTGCCATTGTGAAGCGCGGTAAATTAATCTACTTCGCCATTTACTGCTTCATTATCGGAACTTTGGCTATCGTTAGTACGTGGTTTATCTAGAAAATAAAACCTTAAGTTGTTCCTCAAACTAAACAATGTCATCGGAAGTAAATCCAACTGAACCCCAGTCGCTCAACTTTCAGGAGGGTGAAATGCTACTGGTAGATAAACCGCTAGAATGGACCTCTTTTGATGTAGTGAAAAAGATGCGAGGGCTTACCCGAGTGAAGAAAATTGGCCATGCAGGCACTTTGGACCCGTTGGCTACCGGCCTGCTGATTCTTTGCACTGGGAAGATGACCAAGCAGATTGAGCGGTTCCAAGCAATGGAAAAAGCCTATACGGGTGTGTTCGTTCTAGGCAAAACCACACCTTCGGTTGATCTGGAAACCGAGTTTGATAGCCAACAACCTACCGATCATATCACCCTTAATCAATTAGAGCAGACACGACAGACTTTTTTAGGAACCATCGAGCAAGTTCCGCCTCAGCACTCGGCGGTAAAAGTAGACGGCAAACGGGTGTACAAACTAGCCCGGCAGGGAAAAACGGTTGAAATAAAATCCCGGCAGGTTGAGATTAAAGAATTTAACTTTACCGAAGTAGATTTACCTACCGTCCACTTTGAGGTGGTTTGTTCCAAAGGAACCTACATTCGAAGTCTGGTACGCGATCTGGGTCAAAGCCTGGGAGTAGGAGCCTACCTGAAGGAACTTCGCCGCACCCGTATCGGCCAGTACCGAGTGGATGATGCTCAAACAATTGCCGAATGGACGCAAACTTTGAAGGAAGCGAGGGAATGAAGATTCATCGGCAAGGCGAAATAATATCATCACTCCGCCGCCCGGTAGTCACTAGCGGCACTTTTGACGGGGTTCACATCGGACATCAGAAAATCTTTGATCGGCTAAAAGAACTAGCTCGAGAAGTGGACGGCGAAACCATAGTGCTTACCTTCTGGCCTCATCCGCGCCTCGTACTCAAGGGTGATAATAATTCGCTCAAGTTACTAAATACTTTTGATGAAAAAGCCTCTCTACTGGAGAAAGCGGGTATCGACCATTTAGTACAAATGCCATTTACCGAAGAATTCTCTCACCTTTCTCCCTGGGAATACGTCCAGCAGATTCTGGTAGATAAATTAAATACCAAGTTTCTAATTATTGGCTACGACCATCGCTTTGGCCGTACTCGAGAAGGTGGATTCGACTACTTACAAACTCATGCTGCTGATTTCGGCTTTCAGGTGGAAGAAATTCCCCGGCAGGATATTGATGATATTGGAGTAAGCTCTACCAAAATTCGACAGGCGCTAGCAACCGGCGATGTGGCTACTGCCAATACTTATCTGGGTCGCCCCTACCAAATCACCGGAATGGTGGTGGACGGTGATAAGATTGGACGTGGTCTTGGTTTCCCTACTGCTAATATTAAAGTTGCTGAACACTACAAATTGATCCCTGACGATGGTATCTACGCTGTGCAAGTTTTCTATAATACTCAACGCTACGGGGGCATGCTCTACATTGGTAACCGCCCTACCCTAGCAAAAACCAATAAAACGATTGAGGTTAATATCTTTAATTTTGATCAAAATATTTACGGAAAACAATTAACGGTATCGTTTATTGAAAGAATAAGAGGCGATATGACCTTAGATGGTCTGGAAGCACTTACTGTTCAATTACAAAAAGATCAGGAGTCAGCCTTAACTATTCTTAAGAACAATAGCTAACTTCGTTTTCCGTTCTACATCTGCTTGAAATCCGCAATATGCTACCAATTAATTTAGGTTTTATTCTTTTTTCACTACTTCATCCCTTTCACATCAGTGTGTGTAGTATTAACCATGCTGCCGCAGAGAACAGCCTACAAATTACGGTCAAAATCTTCGCCGATGATTTAGAAGAGGCCTTAAACCATCCATCCGCCGCCGCTACTTCTTATATCGATGTATTAAACCCACCTGACCCAGACCAACTAGATGTAATTGTTCACGAATACCTGGATGAGCACCTGGCATTTACTGTCAACGGACAAGCTCCGGAACCTCAGTTTCTGGGCTTTGAACGGGAAGATTTAACCATGTGGTGTTACCTGGAAATTACCGGAATTGCCGAACTTGAAAAGGTGAAAGTACAAAATACGTTACTGTTGAATACGTTTGACGATCAGGTAAATATTGTGCATGTAAAGGCTAATAATACCGTCAAAAGTATGAAACTGGCGCATAACCAGATCGTGGATACCATTACTTTTTAGTATCCCGGAGAATCAAAGGAAACTATGCCCGCCGAGTTTTTACTTGACCAAGACTCTATCATTCGGGAGCTGCACTATTCGGAGAATCTAAACGACCGTATGAGTGTAGACTTAATTCGTAAGTCCGCCCGACGTCCTTTGACCAAAAGCCATTAGCATAACCTTAGCAAAAAATCCGAGGTTGCTACTCACCGTTTCGTAGATAGTAGCATTTGGTTTATTTTCTTTAGTGCGCTATTC
This sequence comes from uncultured Flammeovirgaceae bacterium, assembly GCA_937884755.1. Taxonomy (GTDB): domain Bacteria; phylum Bacteroidota; class Bacteroidia; order Cytophagales; family Cyclobacteriaceae; genus Tunicatimonas. The sequence goes on along the minus strand of CAKZYJ010000161.1, from coordinate 5,800 downwards.
TGAAAATCTTTACGGCCACATAGGTTCCAATAAGCGAACTTTGTAGTATTGCAGGGAATATTCACTGTTCTCCTATTATGAAAAAATCAGAAATCAATATCACAGTAACGTTAGACGATGCCAATGTACCAGAACAAATTACCTGGAATGCGACCGATACTCAGGACGACCCTGAAGTAGGAAATGGCCCCAGCCAGAGTAAAGCCATGAGCCTTTCATTCTGGGATGATCAGCAGAAGAATACCCTGCGTATTGACCTTTGGACTAAGGAGATGCCGGTAAACGAGATGAAACGCTTTTGTATTGATGCCATTGGCGGTTTAGCCCAAACCACCCTCAATGCTACTGGTGATGCCTTCATGGCTCAAGAGATGAGCGAACTCTGCGATCGATTAGTGCAGCACGTAGAAAGTGAGCTAAAAAGCAATGGCTAGCGAAACTGATCAACAGTTTATGCAATTAGCCATAGAGCAGGCAGAAGAAGGAAAAACGCCCTTTGGATGTGTGATTATTGCTGAAGGAACCATTATTGCTCAGGCCTATAACACTGTTTCTGCTTCTCATGATGTTTCAGCCCACGGTGAGATCAATGCCATTCGGGCTGCTAGCCTCTTGCTTCAGAATCATCTGCTTGAATCAACTACACTTTATACTACGGGTGAACCCTGCCCTATGTGTATGGCAGCGATTATCTATGCTAAAATACCTCGAGTGGTATACGGCGCTTCCATCACCACTATTTCTCAGTTTATGTCACAAATTTCTATTTCCAGCCAAGAAGTAGTAAATAACTCTGGGCGAGAGGTCGAATTGGTCGGCCCTTTTATGGAAGCTGAATGTATCAACCTTCTGAAGCGCTTTGGCTGAAAAACCTACATCTGTTACTTTACTGACAAATGGTGCGGTGTTTGCTTTGGTTTGGGAGAATTATTTTAGTTTTGGGTACGTTATAACCAATAATTAGTATCAAAGATTATGAAGAACCGACTTACATTATCTTCTATACGTCTTCTTAGCCTGAGTCTTGTACTTAGTCTCGGTTTGTCGTCATTTACCAGCATAGTAGAACCAAACGATGAGCCTAATAAAATTAATTGGTTGACAGTCGAGGAAGCTCAGGCATTGGCTGAGGAGAATCCTAAGAAAGTGATTATGGATGTATATACCGATTGGTGCGGCTGGTGTAAAAAGATGGATAAAACTACTTTTGCCGACGAGAAGGTAGTGGAATACGTAAACGAAAACTTTTATGCCGTCAAGCTAAAAGCCGACAGCAACGACAAAGTAGTTTTTAAAGGACAGGAATTTTCTAAAGGTGAATTGGCTCGGGCACTTCGGGTGACCGGCTATCCTACTATCGTTTTCTTTGACGAGTCTTTTGGGCGCTTTCAACCAGTAAGCGGATTCCGCCCGGCCGAGGACTTTCTTAAGCTCCTAGAAGCTTTCAATCAAGCTGAAATGAGCGAATAGCTTATTTACCGGCTACTTACTGATCATTTTCCCGCAGTTATCCGTTTCTTTATATCCTAAGGAGATGAACTGCTTTTTTATGCCTACCTATTACCAAGATACTATTGTGGCTCTCTCTACGCCCAGTGGAGAAGGTGCTCTTGGCGTCATTCGACTGTCAGGCCCCGAAGCAATTACATTGGTTGATCAAGTCTTTTTCGGAAAGGATCTCTCACAACAACTATCACACACCCTCCATTTTGGTACCATTCGCGATCTGGAGGAAGTAATTGATGAAGTAGTGGTATCACTTTTTGTAGCTCCCCACTCATTCACCAAAGAAAACGTCGTAGAAGTATCCTGCCACGGTTCTTCGTACATCATCCAGCGCCTAATTCATCTCTTTATTCAGCAAGGAGCACGATTGGCCCAAGCGGGAGAATTCTCGCAAAGGGCATATCTCAATGGTCAGTACGATTTAGCTCAAGCAGAAGCTATTGCTGATCTAATTGCAGCTGATTCTGCCGCAGCCCACCGAGCCGCTATGTACCAAATGCGTGGGGGTTACTCTCAGGAGATTCAGCGGCTCCGGGAACGTCTCATCCATTTTGCATCGCTCATTGAACTGGAGTTAGACTTTTCGGAAGAAGATGTTGAATTTGCTGATCGGACTGAACTGCGTCAGCTCGTTGAGGAAATACTACAGAAAATAGCTCAGTTGATCCAAAGCTTTACGCTAGGCAACGTAATCAAGAATGGCGTTCCCACCGTGATTGCCGGGAAGCCTAACGTAGGAAAGTCAACACTACTGAATGCGTTGCTAAACGAAGAAAAAGCTATTGTAAGTGATATTCCCGGCACTACCCGCGACGTGATTGAAGACGAAATCACTTTGGATGGAACTCGGTTTCGGTTTATTGATACCGCTGGAATCCGGGAAACGACTGATACGGTAGAGGCAATTGGTGTACAGCGCACTTACGAAAAATAAAGCAAGCCAGTATTATCATCTATCTGTTTGATCTGCTGAACTGGAAGAATTAGAAAAATTAGATATACCATTATTAAAGGTAGGCAATAAGTTAGACCAGGCTCGGCCTGAACTGCTTCAGTCATTAGCCAGCACCGATGACTTGGTACTCATTTCTGCATCTAAGAAGCAACATTTGGAGGAGTTAAAAAAGGTACTAATATCCAAATTTCAGCTTGGTGATGTCTACAGTCAACAAACAATAGTAACCAATGCCCGCCACTATGAGAGTCTCTCTAAAGCTAAGTCTTCATTACAACAAGTAATTACAGGTATCCAGCAAGGAATTACGCATGATTTTCTAGCTCAGGATATTCGCCATGCCCTGTATTCTTTGGGAGAAATAACGGGAGATATTACAACTGACGATTTACTAGGAACGATTTTTAGTAAATTTTGTATTGGAAAATAGGTTTGGTAATTTTTTCCCGTTTTCTTTATAACATTTGTAAATAAATTACGTCTTACTACCATAATGACAAACACATAGATTCTAACTAGTATTAAATATTTGTTATCTTTTTTTAATTTGTGAATATTTCTTTATTTTTTTTAGCATTTTTGCGGTAAATATTTCATAGTTACGTTTATTTTACTACCTTTGAGTAATTCAATTTTTTATAAGTATGTTTCACCTTTCAAAGTATTCACAGTATTCCAAGACATTTTTCATGGTGGTCATGATGCTCGATGCATTGTGTCTGTTTTTTGCATTTGATTTGGCATTATGGAAAAATCTTGGAGCATACCACGAGGCGTTTAGCTCCTATGCATCATTTTATGCTATCTGGGTACTACTTTGGATCATTACCGCCCTTTTCTCAAATCATTATAATACCGATACACTTAAGAGGGTATTCAGTTTAGTTCAGAGTACGGGCAAGGTAGTCCTAATCCACATTCTCTTTGTTTTTGTATACTTATTGACTACACCAAATTACCTAGGCATAAGTTTTCTCATTGATGCTTATTTCTTCTCTATCCTGGTTACAGTCGGAGCGAAGGTGCTTATACTTTACAGCTATCGTCTGATTAGTAATAAAGATGAGAACAAAGTTAACTTCATCATCATCGGTTATACCTCTACTGCTAGAAAGTTATTGGAGTCTATGAAGCCTGATCAGAAATTCGGTCACCAGTTTTATGGTTTCTTTGACGATAGCTACCTAGGAGAAAGTTATGTAGTGGCTCCTTGCGCTGAGATTGAAGCTTTCTGCAAGAAGAATGATATCAACCAAATCTACTTTGCATCTTCTACTGATGCGCAATTAATGTCCCGAGTTATCAAGTTTGCTAACAATAACTACGTGCGCTTCTCAGTAGTACACGATATGATTTCAATTCCCTACAAAGAAGTTGAAACCTCAGTTTTTAATAATATCCCAATTGTATCTGGGCGGAATTTTTCAAACCCTCCCAAAGTCCGTTTTCCTGGTATGAAAGGACTGATAAACTCTTTCCGAGTATAAAAACATTGTTTTAATTAGCAACTCTATTTATCAAGAAAGCAGCCCCCCCCTTGCTGCTTTTTTATTTGATTACTACTCCTTTGCTTCTTCTGTTTCTTCATTATTCGTAGCGCAGAGAGTCTACTGGGTTTGCTAAAGCTGCTCTTACTGTCTGAGTACTAACCGTTATTAACCCTACCAGCACTACCAAGGACATGGGCAATATAAACAGCGATATGGAGTAATCTATGCTAAATGCGTAGTTCGTTAACCATTGTTTCATAGCCCAGAAAATTACTGGTAACGTAATGATAACCGCGATCAGCATTAATACGGCAAAATCACGGGATAATAAACGTAATACACTGACTATTGAAGCCCCTAGTACTTTTCGGATACCTACTTCTTTTGTTTTCTGGGCAACTGTGAAAGTGGTAAGCCCAAATAAGCCTAAACAAGCTACTAGCACTGCTAATATGGCAAAGATAGCAAATAGCCTACCTATCCGACGATCCTCCTGGTACAAGGAGTTGAATTGATCATCCAGAAAGTAGTAGTCAAAAGGGTTACCAGGAAATAACGCTAAATAAACATCTTTTATCTCCTTAGTCATATCTGCTACCGAAGCAGATGAAGAGGTAGTGTTCAGCTTAATTGATATCTTCCCCGAACCGGGACGGAAATTAAAAATAATTGGCTCGTAGGGATTTTGCAGTGACTTATGATGGTAATCAGCTACCACTCCGATCACCTCCTGAGGCGTTTCGGCATTACCTACTTTAATCAGTTGGCCTACGGCCGCTTGGGATGTCTCAAAACCCAGGCTCTGTGCGGCGGTTTCATTAAGTAATACTCGTTGGTTTTCCTGGCTCAGGCTATCACTGTAGTTCCGCCCAGCTACCATAGAAATCTGATATTCAGGTATGTACTGCGCGTCAACTTCCAAAATTGCAAAGCTACTAGCCTCGTTCAGGTCTTCATCTGGTAGCGCAGCCTGCGTAGAGTAGTTGTAACTTTTTCCCGGAACATTGCCAGAGAACACTACACTCTCAACAAATTGGAATCGACTTAACTCAGTTTTCATAGAAGTAAAACGATCTTCAGCATTTTCATCTACAATAGCCGGGCTTTCAACAATCATTGTTTCCTCAATCGCTAAGCCTAAATTTTGAGACCGCATAAAGCTTAGCTGTTGAAAAACCACGTAAGTACCACCTACTAAGGCAATGGATGCAGCAAATTGCAGCACCATCAGCCCTTTTCGTAGCAGAGTTCCCTGACGGGAAGAAGAAAATTTTCCTTTTAGTACAGTAGTAGGCTCGCAAGCCGACAGTACAAAAGCTGGATATAATCCGGAGATAATACTACCAATAATCAGTGCTATCATAAAAAGTAACCAGAAAAGCGGTTCGCCAAACAGGTAGACGGTTTGAATATCTTTGCCAAGCAATTGACTGGTAATAGGTAAGCTTAGTTGGAATATGGTAAGGGCTAGTATAGCACTCACCACATTGAAAAGTAATGCTTCTAATAGAAATTGCCGAATCAAATGTGATCGTGAACTTCCGACTACTTTACGGATACCCACCTCCTTGGCCCTTTCGGTGGCGCGGGCAGTAGTCAGATTTATGTAGTTTATCCAAGCTATAGCCATAATGAAGATAGCTACAAGCAAAAATATCTGCATAAGTTGGGCACTTCCTGTTCCGCCTAACGCGTTGCCCAGTTCAGACCGAAGGTAGGTATCAGTGAGTGGCTCAAGAAACAGATTTGCATCATTATTCGGATAATAATGTTCTTGAAATGCCGCTAGTGAAGCACTCAAATCATCAGGAGAGGCAGAAGGATGTAGATGCTCAAAAGTTGAAAAGGC
>CAKZYJ010000160.1 GCA_937884755.1 uncultured Flammeovirgaceae bacterium | reverse complement strand
CAATCATACGTTTCTGACAAAGATAACTATAAAAACTACTTTGACCCATTACCGTCTCTTTTTAAACTGACCTATGCATTTACGATAGATCTTTGGAATTCTGTTCACTTTGTTAAGTGCTCTAGTTTTGCTATTTGCCGTTTATACGTTTCTAAAGGGTTCGGCACTGATACCTAAAGTTAAGCTGAGTGATTTCCAGACCGTAGTTGTCGCTATTTTGGGACTAACTTTCTTTTCGTCTGGAGTAAAATTTCTACTGTAATTATCAACTAATGCGGTAATTACCTACTTTAGCTTATAGTTTATTATCTACATGTCGCAACTATGATTAAGCGTTACACATCCCACACCCAGATCAACAAATTTGTGTTTCTTACCGAGCAGGAGTATATCCTTTATTTCGGTCAGAATTATGAAGAATCAGTAACTAAGGCTAATGAGAATGCCTTACCGCTAGTGCGAGCCAGAAATGGTAACGGAATAATCTCGGCAATACCCACTGAGCGAGCTAATTACCTTATTGAGAAGTATCATAAGTTACTGAAAAGGAACCCCTCTTTGGCAGAAGGTAATTCTGCACCTTCAAACAACACTGTTTCAACTACTCAGTAGTAAACTTAAAGCTAACGGTAGTAACCCGGCTTTACTGGTTCGGTTCGGTTAATGTTACGTAGTAAGCTTCCGGTAAGGGAAGCAAATCCTCCGGTAATTCCTCCTACGGCTCCTGTAACAGCAATGAGCAGCCCTACCTGATTTAGAGAGAACAATTGTGCGATCTTTTCAGTAAGTACACTATCGGTACTTGCATCAATTGACCAGGCAAACAATAACCAAAGTAAGCCTACTCCGAGAAACCCGCTTAAAAATGCGGTTAATCCTTTGGTAGGTAGAATCAAGCTAACCAGAAATGCACAGATGACAATCGTCCACCAGGGAAAAAATTGCTGAGAAATATAGCAAAGTCCGGCAATTAGGATGGTTTTGGCTAGGAATCTCATAATTAGGGAGATGATGGATTAATCACTTGACGCAGCATAATTGTCGGAGACCGATCCATGCCATCAGAGTAAAACTGAATCGGGTAGTACTGCCCTTTCGCCCAGGTTGAAAGCAAATTGGTATAATAGTGGCTGCCGGGGTTGCCTGATTGCCCTCCAGGGTACACTCCCCAAGCTTTCACTTCGGGACCAAGCTCAACAATCATCTTCCAAGAGGCTCCATGTCGACTGCTGTTGGCACTCACGATATTACGTCCTCCGCCAACTGGCACATTCATAACGCTGAATTCAGGTATTTGGAGCATATGCTGAACGCTAGTGGCTTTATAATCACCCCAGTTGTAGTCTTTCCCGTTCTTTTCTTGCCAGTCAGCCAGCGTCTTGCTGGTCTCCAGAAAAGACTCCATTAATAAGTCATCCAGAGTTTCCTGAACGGTGGTTACCTGAGAATCGAAGATAGTATCATCGGGATAATTCTGCATTAAATAAATGGTGTGGGCATGATTCGGAGTTTCTAGGAGTACATCCTCCGAAATAAATTCATCCCAAACCGACTTATGAAAGGTGTTCCACCAAACCTCAAAAATAGAAGGAGCTTGCTGATTGATACTATTTCTTAGATTCCACTTCCGTAGAAGGTCATATAGATCTTTTTCGGCAGGTTCTAGTTCGGACAAATCCAGGCTATCCAGCATTTGGGCTAGTACGTCCGCCGCCTTCTGATTGTAAACATCATTTTGCAACTCCATCATGGATTCTGAAGTTACTCTACGGGCTTTGGCCAGTTGTTGATTAATGCGACGGTTACGAAAATGTTCGTAAGAATGATCGTAAACGTAGTAAGGATAGGTAGTATCTACAGGTACCTGATTAGCCGAGCTTACAAACCCTCGTTCCGGGTTCAGCACATGAGGATTTTGCTCAGTAGGAATAAACACTTGCCATTCTTGTTCGGGTCGGCTACCGTCCATCAAAAACCGGCCTTGCTCCCGCCATTTGGCAGGAAAGCCCCCCTGCACCCATAATGCAATATCATTACTAGCGGACGCAAACACAAAGTTCTGCGCCGGACTGCGGTAATACTTCAGCGCCTCCAGATAGTCATCGTAATTATTAGCGCGATTCAGGTGAAAAAAAGTGAGTAATTCAGAAGAACCTTCGTGTGCTACCCACTTCATGGCAAAATTATAAGGCACCTTGGTAGCCTGATCTACCGGAAAGGTTTGGTCATACACGATAGGCCCGTAATGGGTGTACATCACCGTATCGTACACTGTATTGCCTCCTTTAACTTTAATTTCTTCAACTCGGCGCTGAGTCTTCAATCGCCGATCTCCAAAAAAGTATTCGTCCTGGGTAGTATTGGTAAAGGTGATTTTATACCAGTCTTTCACATCCCTTCGGGCATTAGTTACTCCCCATGCTATAGAATCGTTGAAGCCAATTACAACTCCGGGTGCCCCCGGCAATGCAGCACCAAAAACATTTATATCAGGAGCATTAAGTTGAACCAGATACCAAATAGAGGGCAGATTCAAACCCAAATGAGGATCGTTAGCAAGTAGTGGATAACCAGAGCGAGTCCTAGAACCACTTACTGCCCAATTATTACTCCCGTTGTCCAGATTTGGCTCAGCAATTACTTCGGTGTAGAAAGACGTATCATTAAAAACAACTTGAGGAGTATCGATAGTTACTGCGGTAAAATTCCATTGTTTAGAAGTAGGTATTACCGGATCGCGGCCAGGCAAAAAAACCGGAAAGTATCGATCAAGCGCCTCCTTCCCAAACAGCTTTAATGCATTAGTATTCTCCACATCTTCGTCAGCACTTGCTAGATCTTCAGCCATATACTTTAGCAACAAAGATGATTTAATGGGCGACCAGGGTTCAGGACGGTAATTTAACAGTTTATATTCCAGAGGATATTCTTCGTAAGGGAGGGAGTTTATATAGGCATTAATGCCATCACTATAGGCCTGTATGACTTCTCGAGCAATTTCATTGTCCTGCAAGGTTTGCCATGAATTTTCTGCAGCAAATGTTAAACCTTTCCTTCGTTGAGCCCGATCAAACTGAATTGCTCGTTCCCCAACAATTTCTGATACCCTTCCGGCTGCTACATGAGTAACAAACTCCATTTGCCATAGCCGATGCGAAGCCTGAACGTAGCCCTGTGTCCAGTAGAGATCGTAATCATTCTCAGCAAAAATATGCGGTATGAGCAAAGAATCATACAGGACCCGCACTGATTGGCTTACTCCCCCATCCAAAGCCGGTTCAATGTAGAAATCTTTTGGTTCAGCATTCTGCCAAAATCCATGAAATGGATCAAGAAAATATCCCAGGGGGGGAACGGACTCAATCTTAACACTCAGCGCCACAGTTAGGCTCAGGGTAATTACTAGCGACAAAACGAATCCGATGATTTTCATATAGTTTGTACTCCTCAGACGAAAGGAATTCTACTGAAAGTAAATATTTGGCTCGGGCTTCACTCGAATGATCCTCACGTCTTTGCGCCCGAAATTATAAAAGATAGCCTACATATAAAACCACAGCTAAAAAATCTCAGATTCAGCTACACAATCATAGGGTTAGTGAACTTCCGACATCCAGCGATTTAACAGCGGTGACAGTAACACAACGACAGCGGCACCGCCAAAGGCTACATAGGCAATTGATTCAAAACCTTCGGTATAAATTTGAAGCGTTTCTAAAGGTGACACCTGCTCTCCAGAATCCAAATTATCAATGGCTAGTTTCTGACCAACAAAGCCCACGATCTGGAAAGCGTAGGCGGAAGATAAAAACCAGACACCCATCATAAAGGCGACAATAGTTTGAGGTGAGAGATCCGTGATTTTTGACAACCCTACTGGGTAGGTAAATAGCTCTCCCATTGACATACAGAAATACAGTAGTAATAAAAAAATGAAAGGAACCATTCCGTCCGCATTCGCCGACCCTTCACTCAAGAAAAGTATATAGTATCCTAATCCCAATAATGCCAGTCCCATAGCAAATTTGTAAGGTGTACGCGGATTGATGCGTTTCTTAGATAACCAAACCCACAATGCTGAAACTGGGATAGCAAAGAGAATGATAAAGAGCGGGTTCAACGCATTGGTAGCCGCCGCATTGTTAAACGGCCATACATTAAGAATAACATTACGTTGAGAAAATAGCGTAATAATATTTCCCGATAATTCGTGAAAGCCCCAGAAGAGCGTCATGAAGATAGTCAGGAAGATTGCTACGGCTAATTGCTTTCGGGCTTTGGCATCGATCTTGGTCATGATGTAGGCAATGTACCCTAAGATAAAAATACTGAGTCCGTAGAATATGAGGTTCACTACAGTTACTTTACCTAAAAAGCTTTCACCCCCGGCAATAAATTGATAGGAGGAAAGTAACAGCGCAATCACAGGAACTGCCATCAGTGACAACAGCCACACAAAAGGTTCTTGTTTTAACCCAAACGTTTTTTGCTCTAGTTTTACTGGCTCGGGAGGCAAACCGTGATCCATAAATACTCCCTTCCTTATTCCCTGCTGAAAGAAATACAGCCCTACAACCATACCAACGCCAGCTAACCCAAAGCCGTAGTGCCAGCCAAATTCTTTCCCCAACCATCCGCAGAGAATGGGAGATAGAAATGCTCCAATATTGATTCCCATATGGAAAATAGTGAATCCCGAATCTTTTCGAGTATCGCCCGCCGGATACAGTGCTCCCACAAACGTGGAGATATTAGGTTTAAAGAAGCCGTTACCCACGATAATGAACGCCAGAGCTGAAAAGAATGCAACATTGTTTTCAATTGCTAACACAAAATGTCCAATTGCCATAAATACTCCACCCAGCATGATCGATTTTCGGTAGCCCAGCAGTTGATCAGCAATTTTTCCTCCCACCAGCGGCGAGGCGTAGACTAATGAACCGTAGGACGAGTACACAATGGCGGAAATTGTATCCCGATTTGCCAAGGCGATAAACACTTGGTCTACCATATACAGGGTCAGCAACGCCCGCATACCGTAGAAACTGAACCGCTCCCACAATTCGGCAAAGAAGAGGTAAAATAAGCCCTTAGGATGTCCGAACATCTCGGGAGGAATATTGGTTTTGGTATTGACGTTTTGTTCTGAATAGGAGGTTGCTTCGGACATATGGTTACGTTGGAGTTTAGCTAAAGCACACGAAAATAAGAATAACCCAGCGATTCTTTCAAATTATTCAGCCACTGAAGTGAATTGTTGAAGAAAATATCAAATGCCAGCCATAACCGGTTGGTATTCTCTTTAGGAGATGTTAGTAGTACTTTAGCTTACTAACTAATATTCTCTTACCTTGCTAACTCCTCAACCTATCAAAAAATCAGTAACTATGCCCGTACTTAAATACTCCCAAACTCAACCTGAAAAAGTAAGTGATGGTATTGAAAGAAGGCTGGTTCACACTGACTCATTGATGACAGCCGTGCTGGATTTAAGCGGTGGGCCGAAGTCAGAACCTGATCCATTCCATAGCCATCCGCACGAACAGTCCTGTTATATTGCTTCGGGCAAAGTCTTGTTTTTGATGGAAGGTGAAGATCCGGTGGAACTTCAGACTGGCGATATGTTTTATGTACCCTCGGGTAAGCCTCACGCCATTCAGTTACTCTCGGAAACCGCTCGTCTGGTCGACAACTTTAGCCCCATTAGAGAAGATTTTCTGTAATTCCGTATCATAGATAACGCTACATAATTCATCGTGCTACCTACAAAGCAGAAGAAACCACCACAGTCTGGTAACTACTGAAAGAGAATTTCTAGATAGATTTAGCTCTCAATGCTAGCTCTCACTTCCGCTACTTCTTCGGGAGCAATGGCTTCTGCTTTGTTACCGAACGAATTACGGACATAGGTTAACACGCCTGCTACCTGATCATCGGTTAAGAAGGCGTGAGGAGCCATAATGTTGTTATAGGTTTCCCCGTTAACGGTGATTTCACCTTGCAACCCTTGCAGTACAATTGTGATTAATCGAATATCATCGCCCAGCACCCACTCGGTTTGGGTCAGCGGGGGGAAAGCTCCGGGTACGCCCTGCCCATTCGCCTGATGGCAAGCCAGACAATACTGATTATAGACCGTTTCGCCAGTAGCAAGAAGTTGGGCGTCTACTTGTGGAGTTTCTTCTTCGGTAACTGTTTCTTCCGATTCAGCAGTAGCCTCTTCATTTTGAGTACCTCCGGAACATGCAGCCAGCAAGCAGATTAGAGCAAAAAAAGATAGTAGGTTTCTCAAGGTTATGTAATTTAATAATTCCGTAATGAACAGGTCAAAAATAGGAAAAAGCCAGCCGCTAGCCAAGCACTGACTTTCCCATAGTTAATTATTAGTAGCTAGAGAATAGCTTTATGAAATTTTTACCGCAGCAACGGCTTTAGCGAACTAACCCTGCTACCTGTTCGGAATTATCCTGATAAAAGACTCGCCAGATTCTTCCCTTCTGATCGTCAGTGATGTATAGTGAACCATCAGGTCCAACTGCTAAGCCAGTAGGGCGAAACTCAGCATCCCCCGGACTTTCAATCTCGCCACCAGAGCCAGCAAACTCATCGGCAAATCGCTCAAATTCACCCGATGGCAATCCATCAGATCCCATAGGCACAAAGGCAATGTTGTACCCTTTTTGCGGCAGTGGCGCCCGGTTCCAAGAACCATGAAAGGCGATAAACGCTCCCGAACGATATTTCTCCGGAAACATATCAGAATTATAGAAGATAATATCATTAGGTGCCCAATGTGCCGGAAATGCCATAATGGGATCTTCCATATCGGCACAGCGACCGGTTTCTTCACCGTTTCCCCCGTATTCCGGTGCTAGCACTTTTAAATCTTTTTGAGGATCGTAGTAGCAGAACGGCCAACCGAAGTCGGATCCTTCGCTCACTTTTAGAAACTCTTCAGCTGGCAGTTCAGCACTCTGCAGCGAGTCGTAGTATTCCGGCCACAGGTTACTAAGCTGGTCTCGGCCGTGCTGCAAGGCGTACAAACTGTTGACGTTATCGTTCCAGTCCAATGCCACTGCATTACGAATACCAGTTGCGTATCGTACTCCGTGCTCTTCCTGGGTTTGGTTAAGTTCATTGGCACTAAACTGCCAAATTCCAGCCTGCCGGTCTAGTTGAGGGCAAGGATCTTGTCCGGGAGACTTGGGCGTGCGCAACTGCTCTTGACAGGCATTAGATGGTGCGCCAATGTTTACATAAATATGCCCCGCGTTGTCAAATGTAAACGATTTGGTAGCATGCTGCCCTTGATTGATGAACCCTTCAACAACTACTTCGAGTTCGGCAGTAGGCACTAGCTCGTCGCCTAAAGCTACCCGGTAAACTACGGTGTCTGAGGAGTAATAAAGATAATCATCGTAGATGTCAATGCCGGTACCTCCGTATTCTCCGAAGTACTCCTTCTGATCAGCTCGGCCATCTCCGTCGGTATCTCGTAAGGCCAATATTCCGCCACCCGCTTTGGTGTCGCGAATTTTCACGTAAATGTCGCCATTATCTCTCACCACGATATGGCGAGCTTTGCCAACATCATCCGCGACTACGTAGGCGCCGAAGCCGTTGGAAAGGGTAATTGAACCATTATTCTCATCAGCCGTGAATTGGGCATCCACGTCCTGCTCTGCAGTACTGGATGAAGAATCTCCGCAAGAGATTATCAGTCCAGTCAATGACAAAAGAAATAGCAAGGAAACACTAAATTGTAATTGTTTGGTGAAGTTGTTCATAGGGTATACTAGTTAAGCAAAAGGTTACTCGATAGTTCGTTAGATGGTGATGTTATTATTGGATTTATTCACAGATTCGGCCATATGTTCCAAGTTGTAAGACTGTTGTATACCGCCATATACTTTTACTACCACAAATACAGCAATAGCCAATACCACTCAGTAGCTGTCCACTGAAACCTTACTGGGGGGTGTAAGTTACACTTTCGTCGGTAGAATTCCCAGCATCCAGAATAAGTAGTAATAGGGCAAAAAATAGTGTTATACATCATAAAGACATATGTTTTTTAGTAATTCGTTTTAAAACTATCCTTCACTTCGAATATTATGGCGGACTGTAAATTCATTATGTACCGGTTACCATCTGCAATATTTTCTGTAATACTTTGATGCTGCTATTCCTTAATAGCTCTTTAATGCAGGATACGAGTTTTGGTAGCAATCTCCATTGTAGTACATTTGGCTTAAATTATTCATGAACCAGCTACCAATACGGCAGCTGACTTTTTTCATTCTTCCAACTTCTATGGATTACCCAACCTCACCTCTCGAGAAACTATTTCAAGACGCGAAAGAATACGTAACCATTCAACGACAACTGATTTCTACCGTTATCTCAAAAAAAGGAGCTGATATAGCTTACGTAGTGATAGCTGGAGCTTTGTTTGCGTTAATTGCGCTCTTTATCGTGATTTTTCTCAGTTTCACGCTGGCCTATGGACTTGCTTTGCTGCTGGATAATATGTTTTTCGGTTTTGGAATTGTAACCCTATTATATATTCTAGTCTTTACACTGCTTTGGGTATTCAAAGACCGACTAATTAAGGTTCCGATTCTTAAATTATTTCTTAAGTTTTTCGATACGAATAAACCAATCAATGATGAGCCAGTTGCCTAGCCAAGAAGAGTACGAACGATTGAAAAATCACTATCAGTTGCTAGCCAAACAGAAGGAAAAAGAATTAAGTAGTGATCTGGTAGCGCTTCGTAATGATTTGGTGCCCAAGTACCTGAAAGGTAAATTTCTGATGGGATGCGCAGTATTCGGCACTACATATATGCTAGAAGAGCTAATTTTTCGAAAACGAGTGCCAGGGTTGGTAAAATTTGTGGGAGCCCTGTCAGCAACAGTAGCTACCCCCCGACTTTATCGTATGATTTACGAGAATTACTCTAAGGTAAACCCTGAGGTGTCGTTACCAGCTACTCCTCCACCACAGCCCCAACCTACTGACGACGAAGAATCCGAAGAAGCTATTTAGCCAATTTCTTCACTGGTGTATTCGCAGTACAATTCCCAGGGGTTAGTCTGATGCAATAGCACCTCCTGCCCTGAGTTTTGCCACGGAAAAGAATATTGTTCATTCCGTTGACTATCCAATGCACTCAGCTTAATATCGATTACCTCCTTAATATCCAGACGCCAGGTTTTAGGATTTGCACCACTGGCACTTTCAGCAGGATTGGTAGATGACCAGGACCAGAGCCGATATTCTACCATTCGGATGGGATAATAACTAAGCCTTGCTGCCTGCCGAACGATCTGCCAGGTAGCCTGTACATCCCGATTACCTTGATCGAGAAATGGCAACAGAATGGTATCGGGTTGAAAACTTTCCAGTTCGTTCAGGCACAAACGCACCGCTTCCTCAAATCCAGGTTGCTCCCGTATAGGGATAAGATTTTCTCGTAGATTCAGAAAAACGGTTGCATCGTTACTAATACCGATTTTATTGATGGACTCCACTACCTCAGCACTTTGAGATTGCTCTAGCCAGTCGCCCTGGTTGTCTTCCGATTGAGCCGTAAGATTCCCGTCACCCACAAACATAACATGTACCCGGTACCCCATTTGCCGGAGAAGAGCCATGGCCCCTCCGCAACCCAATACTTCACAATTGGGATGAGGAGAAACTACCAAAGTAGTACCCCAATCGTATACTTGCGCAGAAGGATAAAGTAAAGTCCCGTGACCGAAATTTTGCAGAGATTTTTTTTGAGCAAACATGGTTAAAAAAATTGCTTTATAGAAGTATTATGGACAAAGTCGAGCTAACTGAAAAAGTCTTAGGGGAAAGGAAAGCTACAAAAAATATGGCTAACCCGCTGTATTGATGAAAGTAACAAATTTTTCCTGGATTATTTTCTTAAAAACCAAAAAATATATTACACAACCAGCTCTGAAAAGAATTAATATTATCTGAATATTCAGTCTACGAATAATTCTGTTTGTAAAATATCAAGTATTGAGTTTCCGGATTTTTTCTTTGGAACGTATCAATATTCTATCCACCAAGCGAGGGAATAGTACATTTGCGAGTGCATTCATCTTACCCAGAAAAGTCAAAATCTTTTTAAATTTCCGCTTCTCGATCAGCCTCACTACAGCAGAAGCCACCTGTTCGGGGGATTGCGTCTTACGTTGGGCTCGGTCTTTCAGCAGTAGATACGATCCGTCTTTATTGATGACCTTCTTGCCGGGGTCATTTTTGGTAATGCCCACGTAAACTATCCCTACATGAATCTTTTTATCACTTAATTCTACTTTTAACGACTCGGCCATCGCCGTTAAAGCCATTTTTGATGCGCAGTAGATACTAGTCTCGGGAAGCCCCCTGATTCCGGCTACACTAGAGATAAAAACAATGCTGCCTTGCGTAGCTGTCAGATAAGGTTCAGCAAACTTGGTAGGATACATACAGCCTAGAAAATTGATCTGCATGATCTCTGCAAAAACTTCAGGAGCCAATTCATCGAAATACCCTCGCGAGGACATTCCCGCATTGTTTACCAGAATATCAATTCTCCCGAATTCATCGACTGTCTTGTGAATTAATTTTTTTGCCCCCTCGGTATCAGAAATATCCGCAACTATAGCTAATACATCGTACCCTTTGGTGATAAGCTCTTTTTTAGTACTCAGTAAACGACTTTCAGTACGGCCATTAATAACTATTTTAGCCCCCTTCTGAGCCAGCAGTTCGGCAGTGGCCTTCCCTATTCCCATACTGGAACCAGTAATGATCGCCACCTTCCCCCTCATTGATTTTGTTGACATTCCTTAACTTCTGATAAATTTCATTTTCGGATGGTAGTAGACAGCAAAATAGTCGTTGCTCAGGGATAGAATAACGTGGACAAATACCGCCACCCAAATTGTACCGGTCGTTAGCGTGATGTAACACATCAGTAGCCCAAATGGGATGGCCCCGATCGTTTCGGTCGGGCCTTTGGGTAAATGAGTAGTGGAATAGAGCGCTACGTTAATCGCAATGGCTGGCCATACCCCCAAATTATCGACACAACTGAACAGCAAAATTCCTCTGAACAATAGTTCGTAAGAAAACAAATACGAAAGGGTCGCGATTGAGTTGATGACTACCCTCTTGGTTGTCCACTTTTCAATGCGCATCATAGGATAGTACGCCAGATTTTCGGGTCGTTTGGCCGCCCGCATATTTAATGGAATTACAATTGCAGCAATCCCGAAAACCCAGATCAATGAGGTGGGTGTATTCTCAAAGCCTAGTCCATAGTCGGTAACATTATAAGGAAAAAAAGCAAGGGCGACCAGAAAGGGAATAATACCCAAGAATATAACCCCCACGAATTTTTGATAAACTACCTGCGCAACGGAGGATAATGGTTCTGTCCAGGTCCTTTTTATACGATGGTGTATTTTCGTAGATTCGGATAAAAACCAGAAAGTAACGAAACCCACGGTCAGCAGAAAGATAGCAATTACTGCTTGAGCATGATCCGGGTTCCAGTCAAAAGATATTTCGGTATTCATAACAAAAGCGGCAAAGATAGCAGCAATTGCAACAACAAAAAATTGGTATTGACTTTTAGAAAACAACCAGACTGGTGAAATACCAGTGGTAAGTTTTTCCTACCATTCAATTATCTTTACTTTGCCATCCCCAAAGGAGTCTTGACTAGTTAAACTGGAATCTGAGGTACTTTATTGGCACTCCTCTACTTGCAAACTTTTTCTCATACGTAGTTACAATCTGCTGTGGCTTCTCGTACAACTTCGACTGGTACAGATCATCAGTATATTTTAGCGAATGTATATCTTCTCGTTGCTGCAAAGTTTCCAGAGTGTACTGGTACAGTTCAAGATTATCGGTTTTCAGATGTAAACAGCTATTAGGACGCAGAAGATGACGGTACATGTCCATAAACCGGGGACTCGTCAATCTCCTTTTTTCATCTTTTTCTTTGGGGCGCGGGTCAGGAAAAGTTATCCAAATACTTGATGCTTCGTTCTCAGTAAACCTCTCTTCTAAGTCTAGCATCCGGATACGTAAAAAAGCAACATTAGCTAAGTTTAATTCTTCGGCTTCCCGGCTGCCTTTCCAGATACGGGCTCCTTTTACATCTACCCCTACAAAATTTTGATCGGCAAACAGCGAAGCAAGTCCCACCGTATATTCACCGTGGCCACAGCCCAGCTCCAATACGATAGGGTTGCTATTATTAAAAAACTCATGCCATTTGCCTTTTATTTCCGAAAAAATTGGCTTTCCTGGTTCTACTACATTTCTCCGCCGGGCATTTTCGGCAAACCTTGCTAATTTATTTCTCATACATTAAATCTGATCTAGCTCCGCTACTACGAATGTGCTTCCCCCCACAAAAATAAAATCATTTTTTTGAGCCTTCGCCAATGCCTGTCTCAAAGCGTCTTTCACCGATGGAGTGGTTTGGTAATTTAGCCCATTGTTATCGGCAGTCTCTGCTATTTCGGCCACATTCATTCCACGAGGTACTGCCGGTTTGCAGAAATAGAAATAGGCATCTTTTGGGAATAACGACAGAATTTTGTCTATGGCTTTTCCCTGCACAAATCCCAGCACTAAATGCAAATTCTGATATTGGTAAGAAGAAATCTGATTAATAATTTCTTGAAAAGCCTCTATATTGTGGCCGGTATCCGCAATAATCGTTGGGTTCTCTCCTATTTGCTGCCACCTACCCTTCAGTCCGGTTAACTTTTGCACTGACTCTAACCCCTCCCTAATATTATCATCAGAAATAGCAAACCCTTGCTCGTTCAAACGTTCAATTGTGGCTAGTACTCCTGGCAGGTTCCAGAGCTGATACGATCCGGTTAATGACAATTTCAGATCATCAAATCGCAAAGCTCCATTCTCGTAAACTGCTATTTGCTGATGCTGCTCGGTAGATTCTTTTTTTTCAATGCGATATTTCTGCTGAGCTAAAATGATTTCACTGTTTTCTGAGGCTGCCTTCTGCTCAAATACCGGCAGGGTCTCAGGATTATAGTCTCCAATAACTACTGGTACTCCTGCTTTAATGATTCCTGCTTTTTCAGCGGCAATTTCTGGAAGGGTCTCTCCTAACATATCGGTATGATCGTAGCCGATATTGGTAATCAAACTAGCTTCAGGAATGATGACATTGGTTGAATCTAACCTCCCGCCTAAACCTACCTCAACTACCGCAATATCTACTTTAGTTTCAGCAAATTGCTCAAAGGCCAAACCTACCGACATTTCAAAAAAAGAAGGCTTGAGTTCAGATAGATAGTTCTGATAATTCAGTACAAAATTAACAACAGCTTGCTGTGATATGGGGCGACCATCTATCCGTATACGCTCGCAAAAATCTTTTAAGTGGGGGGAAGTGTAGAGTCCGGTTTTATGACCCGCAGCGATTAACGCTGCCGCGATCATATGGGCACTACTACCTTTTCCGTTAGTACCTGCGATATGAACTGACCTGAACTGTTGCTCAGGATGACCTAGATACTTGCATAAACGAAGCGTGTTATCCAGATCTTTTTTGAAGGCTGACAGACCAACCCTCTGGTACATAGGCAGTTGATCAAACAAAAAAGTTAGAGCCTCAGCGTAAGTCATCGCCGAACTACAGTAATGTAAGTTTTGTAACCGAAATAAAGCAAATTGATGTTCATAAATCTATAAAGCAATAAACCGCGATCATTATAAACCAAATAGTTTAAATTTAATCTAAGTTCCTTTCAAACTGTTAACTACTATCTAACAAAATTTTTAATTATTTCTCGGAAAAAGAGTATCAATCTATTAGCTGAAGGAATATATATATATTGAGATATTTGTTTTTATCCTTTTTTCTCATATGCGTTTCGTAGTTACAATATACTTTTTTTAAAAATATTCCATTGTACCTTAGCAATGGATGAAAAAAACTAAGATCTGTGTTGATTAGTGATGTTAAAGAAATTAACTAAACCGTTCTCCAATACCTATAATAGCAGCAAGTATTTATACTATACCTCGCGCAAAGACTATTATTTGAGCTTGATTTACGAAAAAACTCCTCATCGTCTAATTTCAGCAATAACACCTCCTAATGGTACGAAAATAAGTCATTTACCTATCAAATTTTACGGCGTTGAATTAGGCCATTCTATCAATGAAGTCCGTCTTCACTTAGGTCGACCGAATTTTACGTGGAAAAATGAAGAGTATCCAACTCATAAAGTTTTTATTTATCGGCTAAAAATCTCTCAAATCCGTTGCTTCGCAGTCATACACTTTCTACATGACACCTTGTTTTTCATTACTGCTATTTTCAAAGAATTATCGGTAAATAATGCCGAAAAAATTTACAGCACTTTACAAGCTAAATACCTGCTAGAAGAGCCCTTACAACCTGATCAATGTATTCGAGATGAGTTTGGGAACACACTAAAGTTGGACAACCACCACTACTTAGTGATCAAGTATGTATCTGGTAATCCGAAATTCCTCGATACACTAACATCAATTCTTCAATTTGAGCAGCAAAAGAAAACTGAAGCCGACAAAAATCTACACAGAAAGTTAGCTCAATATCTGTAATCCTTCCCTCAGTATTATACCCGATCTTGTATTTATTCGTTAGTTACATGTACCTTTACATTTCATCATAAGGCTCATGTTTCTGCAAGGAGAGAACTTAGTTAAAAAGTATAAACGCCGCACGGTTGTTGACAATATCACGGTTAAAGTGCAACAAGGAGAAATTGTTGGGCTACTGGGTCCTAACGGGGCCGGAAAAACTACTACCTTCTATATGATAGTAGGTTTGATTAAGCCTAATGAAGGAAAAATTTTTTTGGATGAGCAGGAAATTACTGGCCTTCCGATGTACAAGCGGGCTCAACGAGGTATTGGCTACCTAGCGCAGGAGGCCTCGGTTTTCCGTAAGTTGAGTGTAGAAGAAAACATTATGGCGGTACTGGAAATGCGCTCGGGCCTCAGTTCCAGTGAACGACAGGATAAAGTTGATGCCTTATTGGAGGAATTTAGCCTAACCCATGTTCGCAAAAACCTAGGTATGGTACTTTCGGGAGGTGAAAGACGAAGAACCGAGATCGCCCGTGCCCTGGCAGTGGACCCAAATTTTGTGCTGTTAGATGAGCCTTTCGCCGGGGTTGACCCCATCGCAGTAGAAGAAATTCAAAGTATCGTGGCTAAACTAAAAGATAAGAACATCGGGATACTGATTACGGATCATAATGTGAACGAAACCTTATCCATTACTGACCGGGCCTATCTGATGTTCGAGGGGCAATTGCTGAAAGCTGGAAGTGCAGAAGACCTGGCGAATGATGAACAAGTTAGGCGTGTATATTTGGGACAACATTTCGAATTAAAACGTAAGATTTAGAAGTATGGCATTGGTGAATTCGGTACTAACCTGGCTGATGAAGAAACGTATTCATCAGATAGAGTTATTTTTAAAGTATCCTCACGACGTTCAAAATGATGTATTCAAGTATTTGACGAAAACTGCCAAAGATACCGTATTTGGTAAACAGTATCATTTCTCGGAGATAACTTCCGTGGCACAGTTTCAGGAACGGGTTCCAATGGTTTCCTACGAAGAATTTTTTCCCTACATAGACCGGCTATTGAAAGGTGAGAATAACGTGGTGTGGCCAGGACATATTAAATGGTTCGCCAAATCATCGGGCACCACCAACGCTAAGAGTAAGTTTATACCGGTTTCTCAGGAGGCTCTGGATGATTGTCACTTTAAAGGTGGTAAAGATTTGCTATCCATCTACATGAACAATTATCCGGATACGCAAGTATTTGCGGGTAAAACTCTGGCGATTGGAGGTAGCCAACAGATCAATCTGTTAGATGAAAATTCAGAATCATTTACCGGAGATGTTTCCGCGGTTCTGATGAAGAACTTGCCACTTTGGGCTCAATTTTCCAGAACTCCCAGTTTGAACATTGCTCTGATGGATGATTGGGAGGCTAAAGTTGAGAAAATAGCACGTACAACCGCAGATGTTAATGTTACTGCCATGGCAGGGGTTCCTACCTGGACACTGATGATCCTCCAGCGCATATTAGAACTCAAAAAGGCTGACCACATTCACGAGGTCTGGCCTAACCTAGAAGTGTTTTATCATGGTGCCGTCTCATTCAAGCCTTATCGGGATATATTCAACAAACTAATTCCTTCAACTAACATGCATTATGTAGAATCTTACAAAGCCACGGAGGGATTTTTTGGAATACAAGATCAGACTAATTCAACCGAAATGCTACTGATGCTCGACTACGGCATTTTTTACGAGTTCATTCCTATGGAAGAAGTAGATCGGGAGCAACCGCAGGCAATTACTATCGATCAGGTGGAAGTAGGACAAAACTATGCCGTGGTCATTAGTACCAATGCTGGTTTATGGAGATATAAACTAGGAGATACTAATGACCACGGCATAGTT
>CAKZYJ010000159.1 GCA_937884755.1 uncultured Flammeovirgaceae bacterium | reverse complement strand
TATTTTCTTCAATTAAAATCGTAATCTTAGTTCGCCCGACTATAGTGCATAACGTCTGGGTATACGACATACGTATATTTACATTATAGTAACATTCGTATATCTGAAATATCGTCCAAAAGTTAAATATTTGTAAACATTTATAGTCGTTTATCATTAGATGTGCTCAGTAATTCATAACGCACTGTAATATTTACAATACATATAAACTACTCACTCACCCAGGCCTCAGCTTCAATTTCTACGAGATAGCCATCGCCTACCAGTTTGGCTTCTACCAGGGTATTGGCGGGTTGGATACTGCCGAAGCGTTCGCCGTGGGCACGGGCTACGGCTTCCCAGTCGTTAATGTTATTTACAAAAATACGAGTGCGCACTACATCTTCTAACGAACCACCTAGTGACTCAATGGCTCCCTGAATTTTATCAATCACAAAGTGGGTTTGGGCCGCGGCATCACCACCACCGATGGGGCGAGGGCCGTGGGTAGCGGTAGTGCCGGATACTGAAATACGATCACCGCTGCGGACGGCCCGGCAGTAGCCCGCCATACCTTCCCAAGAGGTACCACTAAATACTTTTTGCCGACCGCGATAAGTAATTGGCTCGTAGGGTTGAGGCATGCTATCTAAGTGATGGCTAAGGTCGCCGGAGGCGGTAAGGAATGGTGGTTTACGGTATTCGTCACCACAACCGCCCGGTATCGGATCTAAGATTTGCTGAGCCTGCTTTAGTTTTTGGTGATCTTCTATATCCAATCGAGTTGAAAAGATTTTCAAGTTCTCCTCAATATGCTCGCTTCGGCCCAGCCGGGCTCCTAGAATCACCCCTCCCACCGCCGGTTGATCTAAAATGAAACGACTGGCCACCGTTGCCATCGGCACCTGATGTTTTTCGGCTACCTGCTGAAGCGCTTGAAGCAACGCCTGAAACTTCTCCCAGCCCCCCGCCGCATCAATAAAGCGCTTGTACTTCATCTGCGACCAGGTGTAGTCTTCATCGACGTTGGGCTCGGGTTTGTCTAGCCAGCTTTCGGTCAGAAAGCCGCCGGCTAGCGTGCCGAATGCCAGCATCTTTACTCCGTATTGCTGGCAAACCTCGGTCATAGCTCCGTGCGCCCGCTGATCAATCATCGAGTAACAAATCTGGTTAGAGACAATCTCAATCCCACTGGCGACGGCTACCCGCAAATGCGCGGCATCAAAGTTAGTCACCCCCAGGTGGCGAATCAGTCCTTCCTGCTTTAGCTCCTGTAACCAAAACAAACTATCTAGCCATACCGGATCAGCATAGTTCCAGGCGTGGAACTGCAACAAGTCCAGCGAATCCGACTGCATCCGTTCTAATGACAGCTGCACTGCCTCTCTCTCTTCATCTTTAGTAACCGGCCCTGGTTTAGGCACCCACTTGGTGAGCAGTTGTACCAGATCATCTGGATTCTGTTTCCGAAAGGTACCGGTAATCACTTCAGCCGAGCCGTAGTGGTCGGCCATGTCGAAAGTAGTGAAGCCCGCGTTTACGTAGGGCTGCATTGCCTGGGCAGTAGCCGAGGCATCCAAGGTTTTACCATCGCGTTCCATATCAGCAATCTGCCAGAGTCCGGTGAGTACGCGGGCTACTTTCAAATCAGGGGCAAGTTCAGTATAGGTGACCATTATTCAGGAGGTAATGTAGAAAATTGATGGTGAAGGTCAACTCCTTTTTTCCTAAGCGTTGACCAACGGATAAAAAATAGTACGGAGGCTAACAGCATCACGATGAGCCAGATGTAGGTAGAGTGAAAGTACCAGGCTTCGGTTTCGTTACCTAAGTCTTTTTGGGTATGGATAATCAGAAAACTAAATAGTACCAACGTTCCAGCCCAGCCCAACAGCTTACGAACTGACTGGTTGTTTACTATGCTAATCTTCTGAGCCAGCTTCGGATTCACATACGGAATAGTTATCAAGGTTAAGCACATCAGCAGGAAGTTAACCATCATGGAGGTAACCATAATATCGATACCCAGAAAAAAGTCTCCGGCAAAGTGACTTCCCAGCACGCCCACCGTAGCCATACCTCCACTCAGCAGTAAGGCCACGTGCGGAGTATGCCATACCGGATGTACTGCGGTAATTCTTCGGGGAAAGATGCCATCCTCGGCCCAGGCAAACATTAGCCGAGATACGGACAATAGCATCGCCGGTAAATCATTAATTAAAGCGATAGCTGCTCCGGCCACAATGGCGACCGCCAGCCCAGACGGAAGTACGTAACGCAATAATCCAGGGGCACTAATGTCCTGCCGCATAGCTTCTTGGGCCACAAACTGCCAAGGCACAGTATGATACACCGCTGCCGTAAACAGAAAATAGAAACTTCCGACCACAGTAATCGCTAAAGCAATGGCTAGTGGCAAATTACGATTGGGATTTTTAGCTTCTCCTCCCGCCTGAGCGATTGAATCAAAGCCAATGAAGCTAGAGAAGAGCAAAGCCGCTGCCGCCAAAAACGTTGGCCAGTGAAAGGTGGCCTCAGTATCGGTCACCAGTGCTTGCCCCTCCTGTTCCTGAACCCCGTTGGCAAAATCAGTAGGGTTAAACCAGAAACCGGCCACAATGACGATGGCTCCCAGCGCAAACATCAGGAACATGAGTGGAACGATAGTTCGCTCGTAGAACGTAGCTCCCCGGATGTTTACCAGTACGAATATCCACAGTAGTAGTAGTGCCAGGCTTACCCGTACCCAACCAACTTCCAGCCAGGCTGCTACCTCCGGCCAGTCCATGCCAATAGCAATATCCCGAAAAAAGGGAATAACCACGTAGGCAATGACTCCAATAACAATTGACAATCCAAACCACTGCGAGAAACTAGCCACAAACCCCAAATAGGGATGCAGCCCCCGACTGGCGTACAGATAACTTCCTCCCGCCCGGGGCATAGCCGATGCCAACAAACTGTAAGCAAAAGCCGCTAACACCGCTGGCACCGCCGCTAACAGAAACGCTGGAAGCACATAAGGGCCAATACCCGGCACATTGCGTTGAATCATAAAAGGCACTACGTTGATGGATGCTCCCAGCATAGAGCAAATACCAGTCGCGGCCAATCCCAGTAGACCCAGGCGACGAACTAATCCGGTAGAAGAAGAAAGGGTGGTTATCTCAGCCATTGAAGGAGCGAAAATGCAACTTTTTGGGAATCAATACTAATGAAAGTTGAAAGGTGATACCGGGTCGCCCTTTAGATTTGTGAAACTAAGTGGAGCTTAAGAAAGTACAAAAC
>CAKZYJ010000158.1 GCA_937884755.1 uncultured Flammeovirgaceae bacterium | reverse complement strand
ACGTGAGAGGCTTGATATTCAGAAAGAAGATACCGTGATCGGGTGTGTGTCTCGAATGAAAGAGCAGCCACAATTAATTGAAGCACTTCAGTATTTAGACGCTTCTGTCAAAGTGATTTTTGCGGGTATTGAGGAAGGTAGTTTGGATAAGCACATTGATCAGTATGGGATCAAAAACTCGATAATTTATGCGGGAACACTGAGTAAGAATGATACCCTGCATCTTTATAAACTGTTGGATGTAAATGTATTACCTTCTACTATGGACGGATTTGGTCTAGTGCTGGTAGAAGCTATGGCGTTAGGCGTGCCAGTGGTAGCTACAAATTTTGGTGGTATCAAGAGTGTTGTTACTGACGGTGTGGATGGTCTACTGTTTGACAACAACGACGCAAAAGGGTTAGCCAATCAAATTAAAAAAGCACTTTACAATCAGCCAATTCGTGAAAAACTAATTCAAAACGGAAAGTCTACCGCTTTAGAAAAATTTTCGATTGAAAAAACGGTCGAAAACCACGAAACTTTTTTTCAATCGCTCCTTAAAGATTAGTCTTCTTTGGTGTATTTCCAACGGCGGTGAGACCATAACCAGTTGGCAGGCTGATCATGGATTACTTTTTCGGCTAATTGCACATACTTAGCCAGTATCTGGGATTTTGTCGAGTGGGGAGGATCAGCCACTCTGTGAAATTGAACCTTGTAGTATCCTCTAGAAACTCGGTACATGGCCGCAAATACCACGGGATACTCAGTGAGACGAGGTAGTTGTTCAACGCCCTGGTAGAATCCGGTCTCTCGGTGAAGGAAAGTGATCCAATGTTTGGTGGTTCCTAAGGCGGGGGTTTGATCGGCTACTACTGCAATAGCCCGTGCATCGCTTTTTCGTTTTAATATGGCCCGAGCCGCGTAGTCTTTATTAATAGGCTCACCCCCAAAGCGGGATCTTATCAGGTACATAAACCTATCCATCTTACTGTTAGAAAGTTTTTTATACATTGCATCAACAGGATAGGGCAACTGTAAACAACCAGCCAACAAGAGCCACTCCCAGTTGCATTGGTGGGCGGCAAGAATAATTATTGATTTTTGCTGCTGATAATATTCATGGATTAGTTCCATACCCTCGAATACTACTCTTTTTTTTAGCTCTTTAGCCGATATAGTTCGTCCGTACAAAGTTTCTACGGAAACTGTTGCCAGGTTGCGATAGAAATCTTGGGCAATATTTTGTATTTCCTCAGCAGATTTCTCCGGAAATGAACGCTGTAAATTATCAAACACCGTCTTCCGCCGGTAACGAACTACGCGGTAAGCTAAAAATGCTGCAAGATCGGATAATCCGTAGAGCCAGCGTAGAGGCCAATGCGACAAAAATCTTAGAAGAAAAATCATGAATGGCAAAGTAAAGAACTGCTAATCAGCAATCCAATACTAAAACTTTAGCGGAATGAAAACTCAGAAAAGAAACTACTCGATAACCAGAATCCAGGCTTTAGAGAATTGCGGATCTTTCCGTATTTGATGAATACGAGAGCGGATATTGTCAGCATTATCCGACTTCATAATACTGGTGTAGAAGTATTTTTTATCGGAATTATAGCCAACCGAGGCAGTGTAGCCTTTGCTAGATAACTGTCGCGCTAGCTTCTCAGCATTAGGACGTTGAGAGAAGGTGCCAGCAATCAGGTATACTCCTTCTTCCATCTCCAGTGGATGATTACTTTGCTTGCGTTTAGCTTTGGCAAAGCGGGGTTCCTGCGGCTTTTCTTTTCCTAACGTAACCGTACCGCTACTAGAATTATCAATCTCCTCGAAGGTAATATTTTCCAGATCAGCTGGTTCCTTTTGGTTGGGCTGACTTGCCACATTGGGCTGTTTCACAGAGGTCTTAGTCTCGATCTTCTGCTGACGCTGGGTTTTGGTACTTTCTGTACCGGTAGAAGTAGGTGGGTTAACCGTATTCTGATTATCGACTGGTTGTACCTGCTTGCGAGACGGAGTAGGTTCGGGGCGCTTTTTGTCTGCTTTTTTCTTCTCTTTCTCTTTTTTCCTTTGCGCTTCAATTACCGCCTCAGGAATGGCTTCCGAGTCTTTTTTAGTGGTTAGACGAGGTTTACGGCGCATGGTAGCTCTTTTCTTACCCAACACCAGTGCTAGTTGTACTTCGTGGGTCCCAAAACTGTTGGGAGCAAGATCATTGCCACCCAAACCGTAGTGGTACCCAAACTTGAACGATTTGGTTTGAAATCCAATTAAGGAAGCTATGCCCGCTTGCTGCTGGTAGCCGCCCCCTACCCAAAAACTACTACCAATTCGTAACAAAGCCAGTGCTTCAGCTTGAGGTTCTGACTGAGTGGCATAGTGGTATAACAGAGTTGGTTCCAGGAAAACACGAGCACCCAGAGTGAATTTATAGTTTAAACTGACGATAGCTCGATCAAACTGACTTATACCTCCTGTACTAGTTGGATCGATGAAAGAAGGAGGTGAGAATAACTCAGGAACGGAAAGGCCGAGGTTAAAGCCGGAATGGTGGTATTGAAGACCAAATCTTCCTCTCAAATAAGCTCCCGCATTTTGTGCTGCCTGAAAGATAGCATCGTCACTGCTATTTACGCTGGATAAGTCATATCCATCAAGCCCGATTCCGGCTGAAAGCCCAAAACGGATATAGTGTTCTTTTTCTGCCGAAAGCGGTACCAAATAAGCAGCAGTGGCCCGAAAGGCTGATGTCTGAAAGATACCTAGTCGGTCATGAGTTAGATCGGCTCCAATTGACAGCGGATTGGCATTTCCGGTAGGGGTATGAAAACTCAGGTTTGCGCTACTGGGTGCCCCTTCAATGCCTAACCATTGCTGTCGATAGGTTAAATAGAGTACCGGATGGGCATCGTAGCCAGCAAAGGCCGGATTATAGAGATAGGGATTGGTAATATGATGGGTGAAAAAGGGCATACGTTGACCTACTACAGTCGAACTGAAGGATAACATTAGAAGTAAAAAAGCAGCGATCCTCACACCCATGAGTTAGTTCATACAATACATCGAAACAAAAATATAAAAGGATTAAATAGTAAAAAGGTAAGAAAGGATGGTACCTTACGAATGAGCGATATTGGTAGTTATCGTCTCTTTTCGAGCAAATAAACCTCAGTAAGGCTAATAAAATATAACTATTACAATAATGATTAGGTAATTTTTATACAAAATGGTCATGTTACTGAGGGATATTGCTATTTTCTAACGAATAGAAATACCATCTTTTGTAATGGGGGATGGAATCTGCTAGTTTCGCTGATTATCTGACTTACAAAAAATGGAAGAAACAGCCACCTCCTCAGCACTTTTTACAGACGATCCGGTCATTTTTGGTATTTTGATGGTTGTACTCGCTTTCGTTTTTAAAACTTCGGCAAGTGAGCGTCCATTTTGGCAGAAATTTTATGCATATGTCCCGTCGGTTTTGCTCTGCTACTTTATTCCCGGAATACTTAATTCACTGAATATAATTTCCAGTGAAGAATCTAATCTGTATTATGTGGCATCACGCTACCTACTGCCCTCCAGTCTGATTCTGTTTACCATTGGCATTGATTTGAAAGCAATCTCTCGCTTAGGAAGAAAAGCGGTGATTATGTTCTTTGCTGGTACTTTTGGCATTATTGTAGGTGGTCCCTTAGCTATTTTGGTGGTGTCTACCTTCTCGCCGGAAACAGTAGGTGGGGCCGGACCTGATGCCGTATGGCGAGGACTAACTACCGTCGCCGGAAGCTGGATTGGGGGCGGGGCCAACCAAACCGCCATGAAGGAAGTATTTGAGGTGGGAGACAGTATTTTCCCGGCAGTTTTAGCCGTCGATATTATCATCGCCAATCTATGGTTAGCAGTGTTACTTTACGGTAGCGGACGTACCGAACGAATAGACCAATTCTTTCGGGCTGATGCTTCGGCGATAAAGGAAGTTCGGAAACGGATTGAAGACTATGCTGCCAGCATTATGAAAATACCCAAGACCTCCGATTTGATGCTCATTTTAGGTATTGCGTTCGGAATCACCGGATTTTCACATTTATGCGCTAACAATATTGCTCCGTTTTTGCAAGAAAATTACCCGGTACTAGAACAGTTTAGCCTTACCTCTACTTTCTTCTGGATCGTAGTAATTGCTACTGGACTAGGATTGGCATTATCGTTCACGAAAATGCGAGAATTAGAGGGAGTGGGAGCTTCTCGCATTGCCACGGCGTTTCTGTATGTACTAATTGCCACTATCGGCATGGAGATGGATCTTACGGCAGTGGTAAAAAGTCCCGGACTATTTATGGTAGGAGCAATCTGGATTATCATCCATGTAGTGGTACTTTTGTTAGTAGCTAAGCTGATTAAGGCTCCTTTCTTTTTTGTGGCGGTGGGTAGTCAGGCCAACGTAGGGGGAGCTGCCTCTGCCCCGGTTGTAGCCTCAGCTTTCAGTCCGTCCCTGGCTCCCGTTGGGGTGTTACTGGCAGTTTTGGGCTATTTTGTTGGCACCTACGGCGCCTGGTTATGCGGTATACTGATGCAAAATGTAGCAGAGTAACGAAAGACTATACTCATTCTGAATATAGATAAGTGTACTACATGATGCATCTGGCTTTCTTCAGAAACTTTCTACCGGAAAGCCTAGTAGAGTGATCAATTTGACTCGTAGTGGAGCTAGAAAAACGATAACTAAAAAATTAGTTGTTCTAAGCAATTAGTCCTACATTGTGAATATTTCCTAGTCTTAACGGACGAAATTATTTTACTATGTTAACTAACTTTTTACGAACGGCTTTCCGAAGCTTCTACCGAGATAAATCATTCTCACTGATTAATTTATTAGGATTATCACTGGGGATTGTTGCCTTTGTATTTATTATTCAGTACGCTTCATTTGAAATGAGCTACGATGGCTTTCATGAATATAAAGATCAAATATATCGCGTAAGTCGGCACGAATACGGTGAACATCCCGAAGCTAGTGTCAATGCTTTTTATGCCATTGGTCCGGCAGCCTACACTAGCTTTCCTGAAGTAATTAACTATACCCGATTGCACCCCGCTGATGGAATGATTAGCTATCAATCTGAACGCGGTGAGACTGTGAGTTTCTTTGAAGATCAAGCTTACTACGCTGATACTTCCTTTTTCCATATGTTTTCTTACTCCCTACTACAGGGAGATCTTACCACCCTATTGCATAACCCCGCTTCAGTTGTAATATCCGAAACGATGGCCAAAAAGTATTTCGGAGATACTGATCCTATGGGAAAGGTCTTAACCCTTTCCACTGCCGAATGGGAAGACGGAAATTACACGGTGGAAGGAGTATTCAAAGATGTTCCTGCCAACAGTCACTTAATGTTTGACTTTATTTTTCCTATTGAAAATCTACTGAATAATTTCCAGTTTGAAGGGCAGGGTTGGACTTGGGTGAACTTTCAAAACTACTTACTCATTGAAGCGGGTGCGGATGTCGCTTCTCTTCAAGAAAAGCTATCAACCTTTCCAGAGAAGCACTTAAAATCTCTACTAGATCGCCATAATATCCAAATGGAATTTCATCTACAAGCTGTAGCTGATATCAATCTGTATGCTGAACTATCGGGGGAACTCAAAGAAACGGGTAAGTGGAAGAAGCTTCGTATACTAATTACAGCAGCTTTTTTCATTGTTGGTTTAGCCTGGCTTAACTATATCAATTTAACTACCGCCCGTGCCATACGACGATCAAAAGAAGTAGGAATGAGAAAAGTATTAGGTTCTAATCAATGGATGTTAGTTAAGCAATTTTTACTAGAGTCCCTCCTAATCAACCTTATAGCAATTACCTTGGCAGCGTTGATACTTTTTTTGCTACTTCCGCTACTTAGGCAGTGGGTTACAACGCCTTTTGTCTTTGATTGGAGTAAACAATACCCGTATTGGCTCCTGTTTGCCGCTATTTTTGCTGTTGGAACGCTGCTCAGTGGCTTCTATCCGGCGCTTTATCTAGCTTCACTAAAGCCAATTCAGGCACTAAAGGGAAAATTGTCTGGTCAGGATAAAAATTACGTTAGACAAACACTAGTGGTGATTCAGTTTGTGGTATCACTCTCATTGATGGTTGGAACGATTGTCATCTATCGCCAGATCGCATTGATGCAACAGCAAGATTTAGGAATAGATATTTCACAAAAACTAATTATAAAGGCACCTGGCATTGTACAGAAGGGCTTTTGGAGAGAACTGGACGCTTTCAAAAACGAAGTAGCTAAACAAGTTGGTATAAGTAATGCCGCCGTTTCTTTTGAAGTGCCCGGACACAACCTACGATGGGGGCAAGAAGTAGACGTCACAGGTGGTAGACAAGATGTTACATTACAATGGACAAGCTTCGATCATGATTTTATCCCTACGTATGATATAGAGATTATTGCTGGGAGGAACTTCTCAGGAAAGTTTGAAGGTCCAGTCATACTCATTAATGAATCAGCCGCAGAAGCATTGGGTTTTGAAAGTCCCCAAGATGCTATTGACCGAGAAGTGATTGCCGCACTTCCTCGGCGAATTATCGGCGTCATTAGTAACTATCATCAGCGATCAGCCAAATTTGACGTTGAGCCTTTGGGAATTAGCCCATTTTCTAAAGAGCGAGGATACATTACCTTAATAATTCAACATCAGCGTATAAGTGAAACAATTGCTGATGTAGAGAAAGTCTACCAAGCAATGTTTCCGGGAAATGCATTTGAGTACTTCTTTCTGGATGAATATTTTGGCCAGCAGTATGAGTCTGACCGGCAGTTCAGCCATATCATATCCCTCTTTTCCGGACTAGCCTTATTTATTGCCGGGTTAGGGTTGCTAGGATTTACCGCGTATCTGAGTCAGAGCAGAGCTAAAGAAGTAGGCATACGCAAAGTACTGGGAGCGGAAAACTTGAATATTTTCATGTTATTCAATACTGAAGCTGTCAAGCTAGTACTTTTAGCAAGTGTGATTGCGTTGCCTCTCGTTTACTTATTAGCGCAGCAGTGGTTAGCTGGATACGCAACTCGTATTGAACTTAACTTCTTTCATTTTGCCATTCCAGGAATGATATTACTGGTTTTTACCGTAATGATCATCTCTTTTCAGTTAGCAAGTGTCATCAAGACCAATGCGGTAGATTTATTACGGAATGAGTAATAAGTTTCAAACCATCAGCAAAAATTATTACGAACTGTGGATAATACCTTTTCTCGACTATTCTAGAACGCTATCAAATAATCTAATCTATGGCCACAACTCCCCAAAAAGTACTAAAAGACTTAAAAAAAGGACAATACGCTCCGGTTTATTTTTTACAGGGCGATGAGCCTTTTTATATCGACCAAATTGCTCAATACATTGAACAAAATGCTTTAACCGAAACAGAAAAAGGGTTTAATCAAATCATCCTCTACGGCAAGGATACTGACTTACCTACCGTACTTACTAACGCCAAGCGGTTTCCTATGATGGCGAACCGACAGGTGGTATTGGTAAAAGAAGCGCATGAATTGTCCGATTTGCAGCAAAAAGGGGGGCAGGAAATGCTATCGCAATACGTACAGCACCCTTTACCCTCCACTGTATTGGTTTTCTGCCACAAGTACAAAATGCTAAACAAAAAGCTGGCGTTGAGTAAGACTCTTGAGCAGTTTGCGGTGCTAGTGGAATCCAAGAAAATGTACGACAATCAGGTACCGGATTGGATCATTCGGTGGGTAGAGCAGCAGAACCACACGATTGAAGAGCAGGCGGTACAGATGCTGATGGATCACATTGGCAACAATCTGGAGCGTTTGGCGAATGAACTGGAGAAAGTATCGATTAACCTGGAGAAAGAATCTCAGACAATGATTACCGCTGACCTAGTGCAAAAATACGTAGGTATAAGTAAGGAGTTTAATGCGTTTGAGCTACAGAAAGCCATTGCTCAGGGTAACTTTGCTAAAGCATTTCAAATTGTGTACTACTTTTCGGCTAATCCCAAAGCTAATCCTATCATTCCGACTATTGCTTTGCTGTTCACCTTTTTTAGTAAATTACTGTTGGTGCACCAGGCCACCGATAAAACGGAGCGCGGATTAGCCTCGTTACTGAAGGTACACCCATTTTTTGTGAAAGAATACCGGGTGGCGGCGGTCAATTACCCGCTTCCCAAAGTGATTCGTAACATCGGTTTATTACGAAGAGCCGATCTAAATTCTAAAGGGATTGAAAATACTACCGGTAGCGATGATCAAATTCTAAAAGGGTTAGTATATCGACTTATGCACTGATTCGTTAATAGGTTATATTATCTGTCGTGTAATTACCGATAGTCAGCTTACTTGCTGAAAAAATTTTAGAACAACTATGAGACAGCCTTTTTCTAAGCTGATTTTTTTCCTCTTCTTTTTGATTTCTACCGCGATTTCTGCTCAGGAGTATATCTCTCAAAATGTGTCTGACCGTTGGTATCAGCAGGGAATGGACTTGTTGGATAAAAAGAAGTTCGGCGCCGCTCGTGAATCCTTCGAGCGCTACATTACTCAAGCCCCGAGTGGGCAATACGCAACTGACGCTCAGTACTATGCGGCCTATTCGGCTATACGGCTATATAATTTAGACGGCGAGGCTCAAATGGCGCAGTTCCTTCAAGAACACGGTAGTCATCCTAAAGCTATCCGGGCAAATTACGAACTGGGGAATTTTTACTTCAACGAGCAGCGCTACGATAAGGTGATTGAATACTTCGAAAAAACCGATACTCGAAACCTGTCGATGGTGGAGGAGGAAACGCGGGATTTCAAATTGGGGTATGCTTATTTCACCCGCAAGAAATTTGAAGAGGCTAAACCGCTGTTTGATGTCCTAAAAAACAGTGAGAACCCTTACCGGAACGCTGCTTATTACTACGCAGGCTATATTGCTTTGGAAAATGGAGAATACAACGAAGCGCTCAACGACCTGCGTCGAATAGAAAATGATGAGTCCTACGGGAAAGCTGTCCCCTATCTGATTATCATTATTTTGAATCAGCATGGAAGGTACGAACAGCTAAAAACCTTTGGTGAAATTATTCTTGCTTAAAATGATGCAGGCAGCTAATCCAGTGTAGCTAACTTTCCAGAGATTATGCTATTAGTGGGCGAAGCTAACTATCAACAACAGCGTTACGATGATGCCGAACCCTTTTTGTACACCTACGCTCAGATGCGAAATGCCGACCGCGGAGTATTATACCGATTAGGCTACGCTCAGTATCAACTAGAGAAAGCCGATGAGGCTATTGAAAACCTAAAACAAGCGGCATTGTCTCAGGACAGTATTGGCCAATTTGCTTCATTTTACCTAGGGGTGCTCTATACCGATCAGGACAATCTGGAATACGCGGTATCAGCCTTTGAGACAGCTTCCCAACAAAAGTACGACGATAAAATTCGGGAACAGTCTTTCTTCAATTTGGGAAAAGCGCTCTTTGCCCGCGAAGAATATGGGGGAGCTATTCAATCGTTGAACCGGCTAAAAGAAGAATATCCCCGTACCCAGTACGCTACTGAAGCTAATGATTTGCTTAGTGAAGCCTACTTGCATACCCAGAACTACGCGGCGGCTATTAGATTTATAGAAGGCTTGCCTAACAAAACGTTACCAGTGCGTAAAGCTTATCAGCAAGTAAGCTACCGAGCGGCTACCCAGGCATTTAACCAGTCAAAGTACCGGGTGGCGGTAGATTTGTTCGATAAGTCACTGGAGTACCCTATTGATCGTGAACTCGTGGCGGCGGCGAATTTCTGGAAAGGAGAAGCGTATTCCATCGGCAAGTTTTGGGATAAGGCGATCAGCTCCTACAACGCCGTTTTTCGAGCCCTTACTGGGGAACGCCTGGAAGGAGAAAAGGCATTGTACCATACTAAATCCCAGTACGGTATTGGCTACGCCCACTTTAATACGAAACAATACTCGCAGGCGCTTACTCATTTCGATAAGTACGTTCAGCAGACTATGCTTCGGCGAAACCGGAGTAACCAGGATGAATTCTATCTGGCGGATGCGCTCCTACGGTTGGGTGACTCTTACTATGTGACCAAAAATTACCAAAAGGCGATACAGACCTACGACCGGGCCATACAGCAGCGGACTGCCGAAGCGGGTTACGCTTATTATCAGCAGGGAATCATTCAGGGAATTCTGGGTAATAGCGATCAAGGCGTTCAAAAGCTGGATAGGGTACTTAGCCAGCACCGTGATTCTCCGTATTACGACGACGCACTTTTTCAAAAAGCTCAACTACAATTACAACAAGGAGACTACCGCAATGCCATTCAGGGATTCAGTGCTTTATTAGAATCTCAACCTCAGAGTGTCTTGGCGCCTTATGCGTTGCTAAGGCGAGCCGTGGCATATTCCAACCAACAGCAGTATCGCGAGGCTGAGCAGGATTATAAACAAATTCTGGATGAATATATGGCTCACTCAACCGCTAATTCCGCCATTCTTGGTTTACAGGAGGTGACGACTCTTTCTGGCAATTCATCTAGCTTTTCCGCTTATTTGGCCAAATACAAAGAGGCCAATCCGGAAGATGCCAACGTGGCCGGTATTGAGTACGAGTCGGCCAAAAATCTGTATTTTTCTCAGCAATACACCCAGGCGATACAACAGTTGCAAAAGTTTGCCGATACCTATCCGGATAATACCAATACACCCGAAGCTCGCTACTACATTGGCGAGTCCTACTATCGCTTAGGACGAACTGAAGAGGCTTTAGAGACATATTATGCACTAACAGCAGTACCAAATCATCCACAAATTCAGCGGATTATGCAGCGTATTGCCGAACTAGAACAGTCTCAGGCCAACTATGCGAATGCTGTCACTTATTTTCAACGACTCGCTCAATCGGCTCGAACTACCAAGCAGCGGTACAACGCCTGGCAAGGGCTGATGACTTCGTACTACGAACTAGCTCGGGAAAATCCGGTTTTACTAGATTCAGTAGCTTACTACGCTCAGCAGATTTTGGAAAAAGCAAATGTTTCTACCAACGCGGCTAATCAGGCAAGTTTATTCCGAGGAAGGGCTGCCTACGAGCAGGGCAATTTGGAACAAGCTGAACAGATTTTATCTGGGCTGGCTCAGTCGGCTCCGGATGAAAACGGAGCAGAGGCTCAATATTTATTAGCTAAGATCAAGTATGATCGGGGCAACTACCAGGAATCCATCGATGCTTTGTACGAACTCAACAAGAACTTCGGTGGCTATGAAGATTGGTTAGGAGCTTCGTTTCTACTAATCGCTGAAAATTATGCTGCATCTGATGAGCTATTTCAAGCCAAAGCTACTCTCACCTCCATCATCGAGAATTCGCCCCAACCTGATGTTGTGAAGCAAGCTCAAGATAGATTGTCAGCCTTGGAATTAGAGGAGGCTGAACAACAGCAGAAGCGTGAGGCGCAGGACAGTGCTCAACAAGAATCTGAAAACGAAATTATCCTGGAAGAACCTTCAAACCCCTGAAAAATCTGTTTCTGCTATCTCAGGGGTTGTGAACCTTTATCATTACGACTGTTTTACTATGCGTTACTTATCCATTTTTTATTACTTTTTTCTTTCGCTAGTTTGGCGTGTAAAAACTCAGTTAATCGAAGGAAAGCGACGGAGTACCGATCTTTAAATGATTGACTGTGAAGTTGATGACAGCCATGTATATATTATCGACCGGGTGCTAGTGCCCAAATAACGTTCATTATTGAAAGTAGGCTTATTTTTCGGATCATTTAATCCTATTCATACTGGGCACCTGATCGTGGCCAATGTAGTACGAGAATATTCTGACCTGGATCAGGTCTGGTTTGTAGTTTCCCCACAAAACCCTTTTAAAAAGCAACATTCTTTACTCAATGAGATAGATCGGTTGCGCATGGTGGAATTGGCGGTGGAGGATAATTTTGAGCTGCGGGCGTGCAATGCTGAATTTAGCATGCCCAAGCCCAGCTATACGATTGATACACTAGTTTATTTACAGGAACGCTACTCTCAGCACCAATTTAGTTTAGTGGCGGGGAGTGATGTTCTTACGCACCTACACCGCTGGAAAAACTCCAATGAGATTTTAAAGCAGGCTCAGGTATTAATATATCCACGGCCGAATGTGGTGATAGAGAAGATTAGACCGGAAATCAGAGAGCATCCGAATATAAAAAAAGTGGAAGCGCCACTGCTGGAAATCTCAGCAACCTTTATTCGTAAGTGCATCCAAGACGAGGTATCTATCAAGTACCTGGTTCCCGATCTGATAGCTGATTATATTCATAGCCGAAAACTGTATCTTTAATCGGAGAACGGAGACTGGATACGGGAAACCGGACTCCAGTCTTCGGCCTCCGGTTAACGTGCTAAACGGTCATAATCTCCTTTTCCTTTGCTTGGAATAGGTCGTCTATTTGATTAGTAAACTGATCGGTGAGTTCCTGTACCTTGTCTTCGCCGCGCTTTACTTCATCTTCTGATACATGATCCTTAAGAAGTCCGTGGATATGATCTTTAGTATCTTTACGTACATTACGGACACTGACTTTACCCGTTTCTGCTTCGTGCTTGGCCTGCTTTACTAGTTGAACACGACGTTCCTCGGTAAGAGGAGGAATGTTTAAACGAATTACTTCGCCATCGTTTTGCGGATTTAGCCCCAAATCAGAATTGATGATGGCACGCTCTAGTTCGCCTAGTAGATTTTTTTCCCAAGGCTTTACCATAATCGTTCGGGCATCGGGAGTAGTGACTGAAGCAACCTGGTTAATCGGGGTAGGATTGCCATAGTAAGGTACCATAAGTCCATCTAGCATATTGGGAGAAGCTTTGCCTGCCCGTATTTTCCTGAATTCCTGCTGAACGTGTTCCACAGAATGATGCATCAGGGTTTTGGCTTCGTCAAGGTAGAGTTCTATTTCTTCAACCATTGGGTAAAAAAATTAGGTGTCAGTTATTGATAATTGGGGCAGTGAACTTACTAAAAAAATCGAAAAATTGCCTTATTCCTAGTTAATTAGGGTTCCAACCTCCTGCCCGCTAATCAGATTAAACAAGTTTCCGGGCTTATTCATATCAAAAACAATGATGGGTAAATTGTTTTCCTGACAAAGCGTGAAAGCGGTCATATCCATGACGTTCAGTTTCTTCTGGTAAACCTCAGTGAAGGTTATCGTGGAAAAACGCTTCGCCGAAGGATCTTTCTCCGGATCGGCAGTGTACACCCCGTCTACGCGAGTGCCTTTCAACACTACATCAGCCTCTATCTCAATAGCCCGTAGACTAGCGGTAGAATCAGTAGTAAAATAAGGATTGCCCGTTCCAGCACCGAAGATCACTATTCGTCCTATCTCCAAATGGCGAATCGCGCGGCGGCGGATAAATGGTTCACAAACCTGTTCCATTTTAATGCCCGACATCAGTCGGGTGTACACTCCGGTTTCTTCTAGAGCACTTTGCAGTGCCATACCATTGATAACCGTAGCTAACATGCCCATGTAATCGCCTTGAACCCGATCCATTCCGGAGTTCTCAGCCTGGACTCCCCGAAAAATGTTGCCTCCACCGATAACAATGGCGATTTCTACTCCCGTATCCTTTACACGCTTTATCTCTTCTGCATACTGATGAATCCGTTGCGGGTCAATGCCGTAGGGCTTATTACCCATTAGTGCTTCACCGCTAAGTTTTAGTAATATCCGCTTGTATTTCATGAATGTATCCGTTGTAACCGAGGTGCCAATAAATCGGGTGCAAGTAAACGAAATTTAGCGAAAGGCCGGAGGGGGTGTAAGGAAAAAATGATTCTAAATGAAAACCGAAAAATGGAAGTTACTCAAAGGTGATAAGAATGTGATTTTTCTCTACGCTCTGTCCGGTCTTGACGTTCACCGAAGCAATGACTCCATCTACTTGGGATTTGATTGAATTTTGCATTTTCTTGTCTTCCATCGTTACTAGTTTATCACCGGCAGTAATCGTATCTCCTTCAGAAACGCTAACGTCACGAATCAGCCCGGGCATGGGGCTTAGAATTTCTTTAATATTGGCTTCTGCTGCCGAATCCATTCCTAGATTTTCCAGCAAAGTATCCAGTTCTGATTTTAACTCTATGTTCAAGATTTTACCATTCACTTTTAACTGAAAGGTCTTTTTTGAATGGTCAAAAGATAATACTTCGATGCGGTAGGAGGTATTCTCGTAGATTACGTGAAAAACCTTATCGGAAAGAGGATGAATATCCAAAGCCAGTTCTTCACCAGCTACACTGATTTGACCATTATCAGTCAGTACTTCGTAGATTGTTTGGTTATCGACTATTGCTTGAAGCATACTTTTTGGAATATGGTGACCTGATGAGGCAATATAATCTCTTTTTCGTTCTCTTAGGTAGTTTTATAAATAGCACTAAAGTGATTTGGCTGATTACCTAACTAATCATACACTGAGGGTATCCGTTGGGTTTTGATTGCACCATTTACTGGCTCACATCGTATTCCGCAATATCAGAATATTGATATTGCGGATACGGACTTTGATTATACTGCCGACTAGTAACTTTATCAAAAAAGATATAGTCGCAGTAGTCCAACAAAGCCAACCAATCCTCTTCGTTCTGATTATGCCCACCATCGCGCCAGTGAATGGCCAGGTGATTAGCAACTCCTAGTGAGTCAAAAATAACTTGTGCAGCCTGGTAAGTAAGGTATGTCCCGTAAGGGTTGGCCCAATAGTCTTGTCGGGCGTGGGTATTGATTATTGCCCGAGGGGCGATCAGCGCTTTAGCGGTGTGGGCATCAAAAGGTAATTTCTGAGAGCTACCTACGAATTGGTAGAGTTTATCAGTCCACCAATACGGAAACCTGTCTTGATGGTAACGTAAAACCTGGGGTTCTTGTTCAGGATCAAAGTAGCGCCAACTGCCAGTACCTCCGCTGCCGGAAGAATTGGGTGCTGTGATTGCAATGCGTTCATCAAAAATACCGGCACAAAGAGCAGTTTTTCCTCCCCGGGAATGACCGGTTACTACAATTTTGTCAGCATCTACATATTTTTGTTCTACCAGATAATCAATAATAGGCTGGTAGGCCCAAGCCCAAGCCGCAATATTTCCCCAATCATATTCGGGATACAATCGGAATATACCCACATCACGTTGATGCGGGCGATCGGGTGCTAATTCGTTTCGCAAAAATTTGCACTGTGCGTAACCCCGTTGCAGGAGTTCCTGATTGACAAAAGCTTGGATAGTATCCCGCCGCCGCCGTTGGTACTTAGCTAACGTAGCGGAATCTTGAATATCAGAAAGATCAAATAAGTGAGCATCATTTTTAATAATGACTGGCAATCGCCCAGAATTTAAAGG
This sequence comes from uncultured Flammeovirgaceae bacterium, assembly GCA_937884755.1. Lineage (GTDB taxonomy): Bacteria > Bacteroidota > Bacteroidia > Cytophagales > Cyclobacteriaceae > Tunicatimonas. The sequence continues at coordinate 19,855 of CAKZYJ010000158.1, read as the reverse complement.
CCGCAAAACCCCAGTGGTAAAAGCAGCTTCTTCACCATTCCGCTCCAAATGAATCTGAAAACGTTCTTCTATCCACTGTTCTGTGCTATCAACACTCAGATTTTTGATTGAGAAATCAGATGGTTTGGGTGGTATCTGCCCGTACTGGTAATGGGCTAGCATTTTCTTAAGATAAGATTTTTGCTCATCCCACTGACTCATACTAATATTGGTAGAATCATTGAGACGAGTAAATAAAGGAGGAAGGGTGGGTTGGATCGGAAGTTGCTCTACCGATGGAAAGGCATAATTTTCTTGAGTTTGGCTGTTGTCGGATGAAGAACAGGACCAAAGTAGGCCAACCAGGGTTAGCCAGAAGAGGTTGGAAAAGTGGTTTGCATCACCGGAATCTCTCATCGGGGATGAAGCTACAAAAAAATAATGTTTGTCGTTGGTTACAACCCTTATTCCATAAACCAGATCTTCAAACAAAGTAAAGTCTACATATACTCATGAATAAGTTGATAACAAGCCTACTACTCATCATCTCGCTTTTGTTAACTGCTTGTCAGGATGACCTTGAGGAGGGCATTGACTCTTTAGAAGGCAGTTGGCAGGTTACCACGGTTGAGTCGTTCTATAAAATTCCTCAAACTGACGGAAGTCTGGAATGGTCTAATGTAAGTGAAGACGGAAATCTCGGAAGATTTGAATTTGCTGAAGATACAGTCAGTTTTCAGTTTAACCGCAACGATACGCTATATCAAGGTGCTGAACGGTGGCACTTAAGTAAAACGAGAGTAAACGAAGGCTTTTTTAAAGTGAACCTATTTACACTACAGATTGGTGATACTTTTACCTTTGAATGTGAATTTGAAGATCAAACAAAAAACTCTGAAAAGAACGCCCGATACATCACCTTGAGAACCAAACCGGAAGAGACTAATGAAGTTGTTAGTTTTGAAATGTCTCTCAACAAGGAGTAGCATTATTCGCCTAATAACCAAGAAGCTTATATTTTTCCCTGTAAGGACTCCTGCCTCAATATTCGGTCTAAATTTTTATTTTTGCCTATTCGTTTATACGCTGGCAACAAGCCAGGTAATAACTCGTTAGTTATCTAATTCCTGAAGTAGAAGAGGTATTCTTAAGATTTATGAGGTATTCTTAAGATTTATGAGGAAAATGATGATGCAGTTTTCGGTCATATGGGTAGCGATAATTATCTTTCTTTCGGCTTGTAAGGTAGAGCAGGTAGCCACTGCTACCCCAGAGGACATTACTACTTCCGATCAACCAGATTCAGTGTTCGTCGATTCTACTGAAGTTATAACCGAAACCGAAGAGGCCACGGTATTACCCTATCAAGCCTCTGATAGCCGGGAACATGATTTGCTTCACACTAAATTGGAAGTAAGCTTTAACTGGGACCAGCACCGGTTAAATGGAATCGCTACCTTGCAACTCAAACCGTATTTTTATCCTCAGTCCACGCTTACCCTCGATGCAAAAGGTTTCGACATCCACTCGGTTGGCTTGGTAAAAAATCAATCCGACAGCGGTAGCCCGAAGGCATTGAACTACGAATACGATAGCCTCCAACTCACAATCACGCTGGATAAAACATATTCTCGGGACGAATCCTACTGGGTAAAGATTGAGTACACCGCCAAGCCCGATGAGTTTGAAGCCGGGGGCAGCGAAGCAATCAACTCCGACAAGGGGTTATACTTTATTGATGAACCTTCGCCTCAAATCTGGACGCAGGGTGAGACTGAAGCTAGCTCTCGTTGGTTCCCTACGATTGACTCGCCCAATGAGCGCTGCACTCAGGAAATGTTCATCACAGTAGATAATCGCTACGTTACCCTCTCTAATGGTACTTTGGTGTATTCTCAAGTCGTGGAAGATGAATTAGAAGCTAGTGAGCAAGAGCTGCGGATCGATTATTGGAAAATGGATCAACCTCATGCTCCCTATTTATTCATGATGGCTGTAGGAGAGTTTGCGGTAATTGAAGATGAATGGCGAGACATAGCTGTCAATTACTTTATCGATTCAGCCTACGCACCCTACGCTCAGAATATATTTGGGCGAACTCCCGAAATGCTTTCCTTTTTCTCAGATAAAACCGGAGTGGATTATCCCTGGCCAAAATACTCCCAGGTGGTGGTTCAGGATTTTGTCTCCGGTGCTATGGAGAATACGACTGCCTCGGTATTCTACGATGCACTGCTGGTGGATGATCGAGAACTGTTGGATGAGCATTGGGATGGCATCATTGCTCATGAGCTTTTCCATCATTGGTTCGGGAACCTGGTAACCTGCGAGTCTTGGGCCAACGTCACATTAAATGAAGCATTTGCCACCTACAGCGAATACCTCTGGAACGAGCATTACTACGGAAGTAAGGAAGCCGAGTATGTTCGCTGGGAGCAACTTCAAAATTATTTGGCCGAGGCCGAAGAAAAGCAGGTGGACTTAATTCGCTACCGTTACAGCGATCAAGAGGAAATGTTTGACCGCCATTCCTACGATAAGGGAAGTCTGATACTGCATATGTTACGGAACTACGTAGGCGATGAAGCTTTTTTTGCAACGTTGAAGAAATATCTCACCCAACATGCCTACACTTCGGTAGAGGTTCATGACCTGCGTATAGCCTTTGAGGAGGTGACCGGGCAGGATTTAAATTGGTTCTTCAATCAGTGGTTTTTGGACTCTGGTCATCCGGTGTTCGAAGTAGCCCACCAATACCAGAATGGAGTGTTAACTGTAGAAGTTAGCCAGCAGCAGGATTTAGAGAATACTCCACTTTATCAGATTCCAGTGGTAGTAAGTGTCTGGGTAAATAATACGAAGCAGAGCTACGAGTTATGGATTAGCGAAGAGGAACAGGAATTTGAAATACCTCTTACTGAAGCACCGCAACTTGTACTGTTTGATCCGGATGCTTCACTACTAGCCGAAGTATTGCATGTGAAGTCAGCGGCGGAGTGGGCATATCAATTTCAAAAAACGAACTCTTTCATTCACCAGGTAAATAGCCTACAGGCACTAGTGAACGACTCAACCGCCACCATGACGGATCAGATACTTAACCTAGCACTTACTGATGATTTTTGGGTGATACGCCGCTTGGCCGTAAGTGCGTTGGAAAGTCGACTTTCAGCCGGTGATACGCTGCAACTTGGTCAATTGGCACAGATGGCAACCAACGACGATAAGTCCTTGGTGCGGGCTGATGCTATTAATGCTTTATCTACACTGAATCCTGAACCCTACCAACAACTTTTTCTAACTTCGTTACAGGATTCTAGCTACGCCGTAGTGGGTACCGCCATTGCGGCTTATGCTCAAACCTCTGCATCGGATAAAAATTCGGTATTCGCTTCGTTTTCGGATTATCAGAATTTTAATGTAGTGATGGCTTTAGCTGATTACTATGTTGCTAGCGCTATTGATGGAAAGCTAGGCTGGTTCCAGCAGAAGGCGAAACAGGTATCGGATGAAACGCTCTATTATTTATTGAATTATATGGCTCAATATCTGGCCATTATGAACGACCCTTCGTTAGTGGAAATAGGCATTCCAGTATTGGCAGACTATGCCCGTAATCATCCTAAATATTACATTCGGCTGACGGCCTACCGGGGATTGCTATTTTTTAGCGAAAATCCGGATGTGGCAGCACTTATTAAGTCAATTGAGGAGAACGAAAAGGATGAAAAACTTCGGGATTTGTATCAATCTAACGTATACTAAATTTCTACCCTAATTTTTTTGTGATTTCTTTAGGACTATCATTTGAATATATAAAAAAAGACCTTACTTTTGCCCTTCCATTAAAAATGGTGGGCTAAATTCTGTTTTTTTCACTATTTATTTACATGGGTGAATAAGGGGAGATACCGAAGCGGTCAAACGGGGCAGACTGTAAATCTGTTGGCTCAGCCTTCGTAGGTTCGAATCCTGCTCTCCCCACTTCATTAAATCTGTTTTCGAGGCGAATTATTCTGGTAAGGTTGGTGTTAAAGCAGATGCATACAACACAATGAATGATGATTAGTAAAAATTAAGACTAATGAATATTTCGTTATTCATTTACTAATAATCATCAATCATAAAAGCGGGAGTAGCTCAATTGGTAGAGCGACAGCCTTCCAAGCTGTAGGTTGCGGGTTCGAGACCCGTCTCCCGCTCTTTTTAATGACTAATGTGATAATGATTAATGACTAACTATCTTATTAATCATCATTCATTAATCATTATTAGAGCGGCCGACGTAGCTCAGGGGTAGAGCGCTTCCTTGGTAAGGAAGAGGTCACGAGTTCAAATCTCGTCGTTGGCTCAAACGTTTATGGGGCTTTCCCTTTTTTCGTTACATATTCATCACTGAAACTGTATTTTAACATGGCTAAAGAAACCTTTGACCGTTCCAAACCGCACTTGAATATCGGTACTATCGGTCACGTTGACCACGGTAAGACAACGTTAACTGCTGCTATCACCACCGTATTGGCTGGAAAAGGTCTAGCAGAATTAAAAGACTTTGCATCTATTGATAATGCTCCGGAAGAAAAAGAACGGGGTATTACCATTAACACTTCTCACGTTGAATACCAAACTGAGAACCGTCACTACGCTCACGTTGACTGCCCAGGTCACGCTGACTACGTAAAGAACATGGTTACTGGTGCGGCGCAGATGGATGGTGCTATCTTAGTAGTAGCAGCTACTGATGGTCCAATGCCTCAAACTCGCGAGCATATCCTATTGGCTCGTCAAGTTGGTGTGCCGGCTATCGTAGTATTTATGAATAAAGTAGACTTGGTAGATGATGCTGAGCTACTGGAGCTAGTAGAAATGGAAATTCGTGAATTGCTTTCTTTCTACGAATTCCCTGGCGATGACATTCCGGTAATCCAAGGTTCGGCTTTAGGAGCCTTGAATGGCGAAGCTCAGTGGGTTGAGAAAGTTGATGAGTTGATGAGCGCGGTAGATGAGTACATTCCAATGCCGGAGCGTCTGGTTGACCTTGATTTCTTGATGCCTGTTGAGGATGTATTCTCAATCACTGGACGAGGAACTGTAGCTACTGGCCGTATTGAGCGTGGAGTAATCAACTCGGGTGATCCTGTTGATATTTTAGGGATGGGTGCTGAAAACTTAAAGTCTACTGTGACTGGAGTTGAGATGTTCCGTAAAATTCTTGACCGAGGTGAAGCTGGAGATAACGTAGGGTTACTACTGCGTGGCATTGAAAAAACTGATATCCGTAGGGGGATGGTAATTGCCAAGCCTGGCTCAGTAACTCCTCACGCGAAGTTTAAAGCTGAGGTATATGTGCTTTCCAAAGAGGAAGGTGGTCGTCACACTCCTTTCTTTAAAAAGTACCGCCCGCAATTCTACTTCCGTACCACTGACGTAACTGGTGAGATTTCATTGCCAGAAAACGTAGAGATGGTAATGCCTGGTGATAACGTTTCTATTTCAGTAGAACTGATTGCACCCGTAGCAATGGAGAAAGGATTACGATTTGCGATTCGCGAAGGTGGTCGTACTGTAGGTGCAGGTCAGGTAACTGAAATTACAGACTAAAAAAAATATGAGATATGAAATATGAGATAAGAAGGTTCTTGTCTCATATTTTCTGTTTCTCATTTCATATTTCTCAAACGGGTGTAGCTCAGCTGGTAGAGCAACGGTCTCCAAAACCGTAGGTCGTGAGTTCGAATCTTACCGCCCGTGCTAAAATGAAGCAAGCGCATGAATAATGTTGTTGAATTTATTAGAGCTTCTTACCATGAGATGAAAGATAAGGTTACGTGGCCTGCTTATTCGTCTTTACAAAGAAGTTCATTCTTGGTATTAATAGCTTCATTAATCTTTGCATTGCTTATAGGGGTCATCGATCTCGGATTCGAAAATGCGATGAAATGGTTTTATAACGCATTTTAAGATTTCTGGATACAACAGCTATGGCAGATCCTAAGTGGTATGTGATTCGCGCAGTGAGCGGAAAAGAACGGAAAGTTCGAGAATATCTTGAGCACGAAATAAAAGTGAATAAACTTGAAGAATTCGTGCCGCAAGTTATCATTCCGTCCGAGAAGGTGATGGAAATGCGCAACGGTAAGAAGCGAGTTCGCGAACGTCAGTTTTTTCCGGGCTATATCATTGTGTCTGCCGACCTTAAGAATGGTGAGGTGCTCCACATGATCAATAATGTGCCTAATGTTATTGGTTTTTTAAGTGCCAAGGGTACTAGTACTCCACGGTCGCAGGAGCCGCCGGTTCCGTTACGAGAATCAGAGATAAACCGCATTCTTGGGCGAGTGGATGAAGCAGAAGAGGAAGATATTAAAATGGATACTCCATATATGGAGGGCGAGGAAGTGAAAGTGATGGACGGACCATTCAGTGGTTTCATCGGCAATATTGAGGAGATCTTTGAAGAGCGACGGAAGCTTAAGGTAATGGTGAAGATTTTCGGCCGAAATACCCCGGTAGAATTAAATTACATGCAAGTAGAGAAAGTAGATAACAGCAGTAGTAATGGCTAAAGAAATAAGCGGATACTTAAAATTACAAATTCGCGGCGGACAGGCGAATCCCTCACCTCCGGTAGGACCGGCACTAGGTAGTAAGGGGTTGAATATCATGGAGTTCTGTAAGCAATTTAATGCTCGTACGCAAGATAAACCAGGACAGTTACTTCCGGTCTTAGTTACTATCTATACCGACAAGTCCTTTGATTTTGTTATTAAAACACCTCCTGCGGCAGCCCTGTTAATGGAAGCTGCTAAACTTAAAAAGGGATCATCGGAACCTAATCGGTCCAAAGTGGGTAGTGTAACCTGGGATCAGGTAAAAGAGATCGCTGAAACCAAAATGCCCGATCTAAATGCCTTTAAAGTAGAGTCAGCTATGAAAATGGTCGCTGGCACTGCACGAAGCATGGGGCTTCGGGTAACTGGCGTGGCTCCGTGGGACAATAATTCAAATTAGCAGAACTAATGGCTAAGCTAGGAAAGAAACAACAAGAAGTTTTAAAGAAATACGATTTTTCTCAGCCTGTCTCTCTAGAGGAGGCTACCAACATCGTAAAAGATATTACCACTACCAAGTTTGATGCATCGGTAGACATCGATGTTAATTTGGGAGTGGACCCTCGTAAAGCCGACCAAATGGTGCGGGGTGTTGTAGCATTACCGCATGGTACCGGTAAAGAAGTTAAAGTACTAGTGCTTTGTACACCTGAGAAGGAAGGAGAAGCAAAAGAAGCAGGTGCTGATTACGTGGGTCTTGATGAATATATTCAGAAAATTGAAGGTGGCTGGACAGATGTTGATGTAATCATCACTATGCCTACTGTTATGGCCAAAGTTGGTCGACTAGGTCGGGTTCTTGGTCCTCGTGGGCTGATGCCTAATCCAAAAGCTGGTACAGTAACTATGGATATTGCTAAGGCTGTTCAGGATGTGAAAGCCGGTAAAATCGATTTTAAAGTCGATAAGTTTGGCATCATTCACACCAGTATTGGAAAAGTATCTTTTGATCAGAAGAAGCTAGTGGATAACGCTACCGAAGTTATTCAAACCATCAACCGGTTGAAGCCCTCTTCAGCTAAAGGTACGTATTTTAAAAGCATCTCTTTGTCTAGTACCATGAGCAAAGGAGTGCGAGTAGATAAAAACACCGTTCCAGGTATATAATAGTTATGACTAGAGAAGAAAAAGGAACACTGATTGATAATTTGGCCGAGAAGCTGCGCAATACTAGCTACTTTTACGTTGCCGATACCGGTGGGCTATCAGTTAAAGAAATCAACGACTTCCGGGCTATGTGTTTTCAGCGGGGTATTGAGTATACTATTGTAAAGAACACGCTCATCCGTAAGGCTCTGGAACAGCTAGATACTGATTACGCACCTTTTGACGATGCGTTGAAAGGTACTTCCGGAATCATGTTTTCAGCTGAGGTAAGTAACGCTCCGGCCAAGGTCATTAAAGAGTACCGCAAAAAGAATAGTGCGGCTGAAAAACCCGTGATGAAGGCGGCCTCTATTGATTCTGATTTGTTCATTGGCGAAGAGCATTTAGATATGCTCAGTTCACTGAAATCCAAAGATGAACTTATTGGCGATGTGATTACGTTACTTCAGTCTCCTGCTAAGACGGTCGTGTCTGCACTTCAGAGTGGACAGAACAAACTAGCGGGTCTCGTGAAGACATTGTCTGAGCGGGAAGAGTCCTAGAAAATCTATTCATTTCATTAAAGAGACATATTACTAATTATTAATTCCGAATAAAAATGGCAGATCTTAAAGACTTCGCTGAGCAACTAGTTAACTTATCGGTGAAAGAAGTTAACGAATTGGCGAACATCCTGAAAGAAGAATATGGTATTGAACCAGCGGCAGCCGCAGCTGTTGCAGTTGCTCCTGGTGCAGGCGGCGGCGAAGGCGGTGGTGCCGAAGAGAAAACCGAGTTTGATGTAGTTCTAAACTCACCCGGTGGATCTAAATTGGCCGTTGTGAAACTTGTTAAAGAACTTACTGGTTTAGGACTTAAAGAAGCTAAAGAACTAGTGGATAGCGCCCCTAAAGAAATCAAGCAAGGCGTTCCTAAGGACGAAGCAGAAGGTCTAAAGAAACAACTTGAAGAAGCTGGCGCAGAAGTAGAAATCAAGTAAATAGAAATATACCACGACCATATTTCATTTTAAGATTTATAGGCCTGGCAAAGCAGTCAGGTCTTTTCCTGTTTGTATTAACCTTATTGTAAGCTAGCCCCTTTCACCGATTGGGCTACCGTACTGATTATTCCTATCACCAACAAAATTGAAGTGTTTTGGCTAACGTAAAAAAAACCAATAACCGTACCAGCTTAACGGCAGGTATCCCTAACCGTATTAGCTTTGCTTCTATTGGAAAGGTACTTGATTATCCTGATTTTCTCAACGTTCAGTTACAGTCCTTTCAAGACTTTTTACAGATTGATACTCCGGCTGAACAACGGAAAAATGAAGGATTATACAAAGTTTTTTCGGAAAACTTTCCGATTACCGACTCTCGGGAAAACTTTGTTCTTGAGTTTATTGACTATGTAATTGATCCTCCTAAATATTCAGTTGACGAATCTATTGACCGTGGACTTACCTATTCGGTACCGTTAAAGGCCAAACTTCGTCTTTCTTGTAATGATGAAGATAATGAAGATTTTGAGACCATTGAGCAGGAGGTTTTTCTAGGAAATATCCCCTACATGACCGTTAAGGGCTCTTTCATTATTAACGGAGCTGAACGCGTCATTGTATCTCAGTTACACCGCTCTCCTGGTGTTTTCTTTGCACAGAGTAAGCATACTAACGGTACTAAACTGTATTCTGCCCGGATTATTCCGTTCAAAGGTTCTTGGATTGAGTTTGCTACTGATGTAAATAACGTAATGTATGCTTACATCGACCGGAAGAAGAAATTTCCGGTAACTACGTTATTGCGGGCTATCGGCTGGGGGCTTGATAAAGACATTCTAAATCTTTTCGGTCTATCTGAGGAAGTTGAAGCTAACGAAAAGAACCTAAAAAAATACACTGGCCGGAAGTTAGCCGCAAGAGTACTACGCACCTGGACGGAAGATTTTGTGGATGAAGATACCGGCGAAGTAGTTTCTATCGACCGAAACGAAGTGCTACTGGAGCGTGATTCTGTGCTTCAGGAAGAAGATATTGAAACAATATTGGATTCTGGTAATGACTCGATCATTCTTCACCGAGAGGACGTAAATGTTACCGATTATTCTATTATTTATAACACCCTCCAGAAAGACCCTTCCAACTCTGAGAAAGAAGCAGTAGAGCAAATTTACCGTCAGCTTCGCAATACGGAAGCTCCTGACGAACAAACTGCCCGAGATATTATTCAGAGCTTGTTCTTTAGCGACAAACGCTACGATTTAGGTGAGGTGGGTCGTTACCGGATCAATAAGAAGCTGGATCTGGAGATTGATTCTGACATCCGCGTACTGACCAAAGAAGATATTATTAAGATTGTGAAGTACTTGATCGGTCTTATTAACTCTCGGGCAGTAGTTGATGATATTGATCACTTAAGCAATCGTCGAGTTCGTACAGTGGGTGAGCAACTTTACAGCCAGTTTGGAGTAGGTTTAGCCCGTATGGCCCGTACCATTAAGGAGCGGATGAATGTTCGTGATAATGAGGACTTCAAGCCCGTCGACTTGATCAATGCTCGGACTCTATCTTCGGTCATTAACTCATTCTTCGGAACTAACCAGCTTTCGCAGTTTATGGATCAGACCAATCCATTGGCTGAAGTAACCCATAAGCGACGTATGTCGGCTTTAGGTCCAGGCGGCCTGTCTCGGGAGCGAGCTGGATTTGAGGTACGAGACGTTCACTATACGCACTACGGGCGCCTGTGTACTATTGAAACTCCGGAAGGACCGAACATTGGGCTTATCTCATCACTTTGCGTTCACGCCAAAGTGAACACCATGGGCTTTATTGAAACTCCCTACCGTAAAGTTGATAGCGGGATTGTTACGAAGGATGTGGTTTATTTGACCGCTGAAGAGGAAGATACTCATAACATCGCTCAGGCAAACGCTCCTATTAAAGATAGTGGTGAGTTTGTTAACGATACCATTAAGGCACGTTATGAGGGCGACTTCCCTGTGGTTGGACCCGATGATCTGACCTACATGGACATCGCTCCTAATCAGATTGTATCCGTAGCTGCTTCATTAATTCCGTTCCTAGAGCATGACGATGCTAACCGGGCTTTGATGGGATCGAACATGCAGCGTCAAGCAGTACCGTTGTTGAAGCCTCAGGCACCTATTGTTGGAACCGGCTTAGAGTCCAGAGTTGCTCAGGATTCTCGGTCATTAATTGTGGCAGAAGGTAATGGTGAAATTCACTATGTTGATTCTAACAAAATTACTGTTAAGTATGACCTGACTGATGATGAACGTCTAATCAACTTCGGTGATGATCTAAAAACTTATAATCTAATCAAGTTCCGACGCACCAACCAGGATACTTGCGTTAACCTTAAGCCAATCGTATTGAAAGGGCAGCGAGTAACTAAGGGGGAGGTGCTTTGTGAAGGATTTGCTACCGAAAATGGGGAGTTGGCTCTGGGTCGTAATTTGTTAGTGGCCTTTATGCCTTGGCAAGGATACAACTTTGAAGATGCTATTGTTATCTCTGAAAGGGTAGTACGCGACGATGTATTTACCTCCGTTCATATTGAAGAATTTGAATTGGAAGTACGGGATACCAAGCGTGGGGAAGAGGAGCTTACTTCCGAAATTCCGAATGTAAGTGAAGATGCGGTTAAAAACCTTGACGAAAACGGTATTATCCGAGTAGGTGCTGATGTAAAAGAAGGAGATATTCTTATTGGTAAGATCACCCCTAAAGGTGAGACTGATCCTACTCCAGAAGAAAAATTACTTCGGGCCATCTTTGGTGACAAAGCGGGCGATGTAAAGGACGCCTCCTTACGAGCTTCCCCTTCGTTGCGTGGAACAGTAATTGATACCAAACTATTCTCTCGTCCTAAGAAGGATAAAGACTTGAGAGCTAAGGCCCGGAAAGAGGTTGAAACCTTGAAAGCACGTTTCAAAAACGATCTGTTAGCTGTGAGAGCTGATATGATTGATAAAATGATTTCTCTTCTCGATGGAAAAACTTCTCAGGGCATCAAACATAAGTTTGGTGATGAGATCATGTCGAGGGGCGTAAAATTCAACCGCCAGAACATTGAGAACAATCTCTTCCCCGATAAAAATATTTATCGTGATGAGAGTTCGTACAGCGTTCCCGAAGAAGCTAACCTGATTGCCGATATTATTGTCGATAACTGGACCGATGACGAGCGCATCGATCACCTGATTGGCGAACTGGTTAAAAATTACAATAACCGTCGCAATGAAATCACCGCTCGTTTCAAACGTGAACGTTTCACCCTAGAAGTAGGAGATGAGTTACCGGCCGGTATTGTTCAGTTAGCCAAAGTTTACGTTGCAAAGAAACGTAAGCTGAAGGTAGGTGATAAGATGGCGGGCCGCCACGGAAACAAAGGGGTTGTTGCCAAGATTGTACGGGAGGAAGATATGCCTTTCCAAGCGGATGGAACGCCAGTAGATATTGTATTGAATCCGCTAGGGGTACCATCTCGGATGAATATCGGCCAAATCTACGAAACTGTTCTGGGCTGGGCCGGTCTAAAGCTTAATAAGCGCTACGCTACTCCTATCTTCGATGGTGCTACCATGGAAGACGTTGAGAAAGAGCTGAAAGAAGCCAAACTGCCTGATTATGGCCGTACGTATCTGTACGACGGGCTAACGGGTGTGAGATTTGACCAGAAGGTAACCGTAGGGGTGATTTACATGCTTAAGCTCGGCCACCTGGTTGACGATAAGATGCACGCACGCTCTATTGGACCTTACTCACTCATTACGCAGCAACCGTTAGGAGGCAAAGCGCAATTTGGTGGACAGCGATTCGGTGAGATGGAAGTGTGGGCATTAGAAGCCTTCGGTGCGGCTAACGTTCTGCAGGAAATTCTTACTGTGAAGTCAGACGACGTAGTAGGGCGAGCTAAGGCCTACGAGGCTATTGTGAAAGGAGAGAATTTGCCCCGGCCGAACATACCGGAGTCTTTCAACGTACTGGTACACGAGTTGCGTGGACTAGCACTGGAAATTACACTAGACTAAAATACTGGGTGTCTACCCCAGTAGGCACTCATTTACCATTATTCACTTTCAATTTTCAATTGATATAAAGTATGGCATTCAAGAAAAACAAGAAATTTACCAACGATTTTTCTAAGGTTACCATTAGTCTTGCTTCACCGGAGTCTATTTTAGAAAGCTCTCACGGTGAAGTTACGCAACCCGAGACCATCAATTATCGAACCTATAAACCTGAAATGGGGGGCTTGTTCTGCGAGCGCATCTTTGGGCCGGTAAAAGATTGTGAATGGCATTGCGGAAAATATAAGCGTAGTCGCTACAAAGGTATTATTTGCGACCGTAGTGGAGTAGAAGTAACTGAGAAAAAAGTGCGACGGGAGCGAATGGGGCATATCGAGTTGGTAGTTCCGGTTGCTCACATTTGGTACTTCCGGTCGCTGCCAAATAAAATCGGTTATCTGCTGGGGCTTTCCACTAAAAAGTTGGATCAGATCATTTACTACGAACGCTACGTAGTAATTCAGGCCGGGGTGAAAGCTGAAGATGGTATTAGCTATCTGGATTACCTGACCGAGGACGAATACCTGGATATCATCGATAAGCTTCCTGCCGATAACCAGAAGCTTGATGATACCGATCCTAACAAGTTTATTGCTAAAATGGGAGCCGAAGCGCTGGAGATGCTATTAGCTCGCATTGAACTAGATGAGCTTTCGTACAGCCTCCGTCATCAGGCCGCTACCGATACTTCTCAGCAGCGAAAAGCCGAGGCGTTAAAGCGTTTGAAGGTAGTAGAATCTTTCCGCGATGCTCGTACCCGTATTGAAAACCGTCCGGAGTGGATGGTTATCAAAATGGTGCCGGTGATTCCTCCTGAATTGCGTCCGTTAGTACCGCTAGATGGTGGGCGTTTCGCAACATCTGATTTGAACGATCTCTACCGTCGGGTGATTATCCGAAATAACCGACTTAAGCGACTGATTGATATAAAGGCGCCGGAAGTAATCCTTCGGAATGAAAAGCGTATGCTTCAGGAAGCGGTAGATTCACTATTTGATAACTCACGTAAAGTAAACGCAGTGCGTTCGGATGGAAACCGTGCCTTAAAATCGCTCAGTGATATGCTGAAAGGAAAGCAGGGGCGTTTCCGCCAAAACCTACTTGGTAAGCGGGTTGACTATTCCGGTCGCTCGGTGATTGTAGTGGGGCCTGAGTTGAAAATGCACGAATGCGGTTTGCCTAAAGACATGGCCGCGGAGCTATTCAAACCCTTTATTATCCGTAAGCTGATTGAAAGAGGGATTGTAAAGACCGTAAAATCAGCCAAGAAGATCGTAGATCGCAAAGATCCGGTAGTCTGGGATATTCTGGAGAACGTGTTAAAAGGACATCCAGTACTGTTGAATCGAGCACCTACGTTGCACCGATTGGGTATTCAAGCATTCCAGCCAAAATTGATCGAAGGTAAAGCTATTCAATTGCATCCGTTGGTTTGTACTGCTTTTAACGCTGACTTTGATGGTGACCAGATGGCAGTTCACGTTCCATTGGGGCACGAGGCCGTACTGGAGGCTTCTATGCTGATGCTTTCCAGGCATAATATCCTAAATCCCGCTAACGGAGCACCTATTACCGTTCCTTCTCAGGACATGGTACTAGGACTGTACTACGTAACTAAAGGGCGCAAGAGCACCGAAAAGGTACCGGTGGAAGGTGAAGGACTTTCATTCTACAGCCCTGAGGAAGTGATTATTGCTCTGAACGAAGGGCAAATTTCGAAGCATGCTCATATTAAGGTACGTACTAAGGTTCGTAACGAACAGAACGAACTGGAAGAGGCGATGGTAGAAACCGTAGCTGGTCGAGTAATTTTCAACCAGTTAGTGCCGGAAGAGGTTGGTTATGTAAATGAATTACTTACTAAGAAAAAGTTACAGCAGATCATCGCGATGGTGTACAAAATCGCAGGTATCTCACGTACGGCTAAGTTCCTGGATGATATTAAAGAGCTCGGTTTCCAGATGGCCTACAAAGGTGGTCTTTCCATTGGACTGGATGACATCATCGTACCTAACGATAAACTAGGTCTGATTAAAGAAGCTAAGGAGGAAGTTGATTCCGTAAGAAATAACTACTTCATGGGACTGATCACCGATAACGAACGCTACAATCAGGTGATTGATGTCTGGACTCGGGTAAACTCGCGTTTGACTAACGCTCTGATGAAGAAAATGGAGGAAGACCAACTAGGGTTCAACTCTATTTATATGATGATGCACTCGGGTGCGCGAGGTTCTCGTGAACAGATTCGCCAGTTGGGCGGTATGCGTGGACTGATGGCTAAGCCTCAGAAAAACCTGCAAGGCTCAGTAGGAGAGATTATTGAAAACCCTATCCTGTCTAACTTCAAAGAAGGATTGGATGTAATTGAGTATTTCATCTCTACCCATGGTGCCCGAAAAGGTCTAGCAGATACCGCCCTTAAAACTGCGGATGCCGGTTACCTTACCCGCCGATTAGTAGACGTTGCTCAGGACGTAGTAATCCGGGAGGAAGATTGCGGAACGGTCCGCGGGCTACTTGTAGCCTCACTGAAAGATAATGAAGAAGTAGTAGAGCCGCTATCCGAGCGAATTCTGGGTCGGGTAGCTGTTCATGATGTTTTCGATCCTATTTCTGATGAAATAATAATTAAGTCGGGAGAAGAGGTCACCGAAGAGCTGGCGGCTAAGATTGACGAGAGTGGCATCGAAGAAATGGAAATTCGTTCTCCACTCACCTGCGAAACTAAAAACGGTATTTGCTCCAAGTGCTACGGACGAAATCTGTCTACTGGCTATATGGTACAGAACGGGGAATCGGTTGGGGTGATTGCCGCCCAGTCAATCGGTGAGCCTGGTACTCAGTTGACCTTACGCACATTCCACGTGGGTGGTACTGCTTCTAACATTGCGGTTGAAGCAACTATCAAGGCTAAATTCAGTGGCAAGATTGAGTTTGAAGAACTTCGTTACCTAGAAACCACGGATGACGAAGGCGAACCCAAAACAGTGGTAATGGGTCGTTCGGGAGAGATTAAGATTGTGGATGAAAAATCGGGTAAGGTTTACTCTACCAATAATGCTCCTTACGGTTCATTCTTACGAGTAAAAGAAGGAGATAAAGTTGAAAAAGGAGATGAGCTATGCTACTGGGATCCTTACAACGCGGTTATTCTTTCTGAGTTTGAAGGTGAGGTAGACTTCGAGTACATAGAGCAAGGTATTACTTACAAAGAAGAATACGAC
The DNA here is from genome assembly GCA_937884755.1 of uncultured Flammeovirgaceae bacterium. Lineage (GTDB taxonomy): Bacteria > Bacteroidota > Bacteroidia > Cytophagales > Cyclobacteriaceae > Tunicatimonas. Next base: position 3,855 of record CAKZYJ010000158.1, on the reverse strand, counting down.
GAACAAACTGGTCACCGGGAAAAAGTGATTACTGAAACCCGGGATAAGACCAAGAACCCGGCTATTGTAATCAAGCCTTCTGGGGGCGAGAATGAGCAGAAGTCTTATAATATTCCGGTAGGTGCGCACTTGGCAGTAGATAAGGAAGATAAAGTAAGGGCGGGTCAGGTAATTGCTAAGATTCCTCGTATGATGAGTAAATCACGAGACATTACCGGTGGTCTGCCTCGAGTTACTGAGTTGTTTGAGGCTCGTAACCCATCTAATCCGGCGGTAGTTAGTGAGATCAACGGTGCAGTAACCTACGGTGGAATCAAGCGTGGTAATCGTGAAATCTTTATTGAGTCCAAAGACGGAATCAAGAAGCGCTACCTAGTACCGCTTTCCAAACATATTCTGGTTCAGGATAACGACTTTGTAAGAGCAGGTATGCCGTTGTCTGACGGAGCTATTACTCCGGCGGATATTTTAGCGATTAAAGGCCCAACTGCAGTTCAGGAATATCTGGTAAATGAAATCCAGGAAGTATACCGACTGCAAGGGGTGAAAATCAACGATAAGCACATTGAGGTAATTGTGAGCCAGATGATGCAGAAAGTTGAGATTGATGATCCGGGTGACACTAGTTTCTTACCTCGTCAGGTCGTTGATAAATTCTCTTTCCGGGAAGAAAATGATACTATGCTGGATAAGAAGGTGGTAGTGGAAGCTGGTGACTCAGCCAATTTCAAACAAGGAATGATTATTTCATCTCGACAGTTGCGAGATGAAAATTCTATGCTGAAGCGGCAGGATAAAACCGTAGTGCAGGTGCGAGATGCTCAGCCAGCGGTGGCTAAGCCTACACTACAGGGAATTACTCAGGCTTCGCTTGGTACCGAAAGCTTTATTTCAGCCGCATCTTTCCAGGAGACTACGAAGGTACTCAGCGAGGCTTCCATCCGAGGAAAAGCTGATAACCTGAATGGGCTGAAGGAAAATGTAATTGTTGGTCACCTGATTCCGGCAGGTACAGGAATGCGGGCTTACAAAAACATCATCGTTGGTTCTAAAGAAGAGTACGAAGCTTTACGCTCCTCCCGCGAAAATCGTATTGAGGAAAGCAGCACGCTAGAAACCAACTAGTATGGACGACCAGGAGAAGGATAAGCTTCAAGAGGAGCAGCAGCGACGAAATCAGATTAGTATTGAGCTCTCGGAAGAAATTGCCGAGGGCCAATACGCTAATCTTGCTACTATTGCTCACTCCAATAGTGAGTTTGTGATTGATTTCATTCGTTTAATGCCGGGTACCCCGAAAGCCAAAGTTAAATCTCGGATAATTATTACCCCTGATCATGCTAAGCGACTGCTGTATGCACTTCAGGATAATATTGAAAAATTTGAAAACGCATTTGGTCCGATAAAGCAATCGGAAGAGACTCCCAAATTTCCTATAAATTTTGGAGGTGCAATTGGGGAGGCTTGAGAACTAATTTGATATATTATTTTGTTATAAACCGTCAATTTGGCTAACTTTGCACCTCAAAAATTAGCGAGGTGAAAAAATAACGATAAATTTTAATGCCTACCATTCAGCAGTTAGTAAGAAAAGGAAGGAAAGAATTAACTTCTAAATCAAAATCTCCAGCTTTAGATGCTTGTCCACAACGACGCGGAGTTTGCACTAGAGTGTACACTACTACTCCTAAAAAGCCTAACTCGGCCATGCGTAAAGTTGCCCGGGTTCGATTAACCAACGGGAGAGAAGTAAATGCCTACATTCCGGGAGAAGGCCATAACCTTCAGGAGCATTCAATTGTCCTGATCCGAGGTGGCCGAGTTAAAGATTTACCTGGTGTGCGTTACCATATTATTCGGGGAGCGCTTGATACAGCCGGTGTTAATGGTCGATTGCAGCGAAGATCAAAGTACGGTGCTAAGCGCCCTAAAAAATAATCTCATAATTAAGCACAATGAGGAAAGCTAAACCTAAGAAAAGATACGTTCTACCCGATCCTAAATTCAAAAACACGCTGGTAACGCGTTTTGTGAATTATATGATGATTGACGGAAAAAAAAGTACTGCGTACTCAATTTTCTACGATGCGATTGATTTGGTAGAGCAGCGTACCAACGAGGATGGGTTGGAACTTTGGAAAAAAGCGTTAGGCAATGTGATGCCTTCGGTTGAAGTTAAAAGCCGCCGAGTAGGTGGTGCTACTTTTCAGGTTCCGTTTGAAGTTCGTCCTAGTCGAAAGACTTCATTAGGCATTAAGTGGCTTATCCGCTATGCCCGGGCTCGTGGTGAAAAAACGATGAAGGAGCGTTTAGCTGGAGAAATTATAGCAGCTTCTAAGGGTGAAGGTGCTGCGGTGAAGAAAAAAGACGATACGCATCGTATGGCCGATGCGAACAAAGCTTTCTCACACTTTAGATTCTAAAGAAAGAATGAAGCGAGATCTTAGATATACAAGAAATATTGGTATTGCTGCTCATATTGATGCAGGAAAGACCACCACTACCGAGCGTATATTGTATTACTCGGGAGTAAGCCACAAAATCGGTGAAGTACACGATGGTGCTGCTACCATGGACTGGATGGAGCAGGAGCAAGAGCGTGGAATCACCATTACTTCGGCGGCAACGACAGTGAATTGGCCGTACCGAGGGCAAGATTACCACATTAACATCATTGATACTCCTGGCCACGTTGACTTCACAGTAGAGGTGAATCGCTCTCTGCGGGTATTGGATGGGCTGGTGTTTCTTTTTAGTGCGGTAGACGGTGTAGAGCCCCAATCCGAAACTAACTGGCGACTGGCTAATAACTACAACGTTGCCCGTATTGGTTTTGTGAACAAGATGGATCGCCAGGGGGCTGACTTTCTGGGAGTTTGTAAGCAGGTAAAGGAGATGCTAGGTAGTAACGCCGTACCCTTACAATTACCCATTGGAGCTGAAGATAATTTCCGGGGGGTCGTTGACTTGGTTAATAACCGTGGTATCATCTGGAACGAAGAAGATCTAGGTATGACCTTTACTGAGGTGCCTATTCCTGATGATATGGTTGAAGAAGCGGCTGAATATCGTGAAAAACTTTTGGAAGCAGTTGCTGAATACGATGATCATTTGCTAGAAAAGTATTTTGAGGATCCGAACTCAATCACAGAAGATGAAATCCTTTCGGCTCTTCGTGCTGCAACCATCGATTTAGCTATTGTTCCCATGTTGTGTGGTTCTTCCTTTAAGAACAAGGGAGTTCAAACCATGTTGGATTACGTAATGGCGTTATGCCCTTCTCCCCTGGATAGAGAAAAAATTAAGGGTCTAAATCCTGATACGGAAGAGGAAGTGTTTCGCAAGCCTGATTTTAATGAGCCATTTTCAGCTTTGGCTTTCAAAATTGCCACTGATCCGTACGTGGGTAGACTTTGCTTTATTAGAGCATATTCTGGAGTGCTAGAGTCCGGATCATACGTTTATAATGCCCGTTCTGAAAATAAGGAACGAATTAGCCGAATCTTCCAGATGCACGCCAACAAGCAAAACCAGATTGAACGCCTGGGAGCTGGCGATATTGGCGCAGTGGTAGGTTTCAAGGATATTAAAACCGGTGATACTCTTTGCGATCAAAATAATAAGATCGTATTGGAATCGATGGACTTTCCCGATCCGGTAATTGGCTATGCTATTGAGCCTAAAAAGCAGGCTGATGTGGATAAGTTAGGAATGGCAATTGCCAAACTGGTAGAAGAAGATCCTACGCTTCAGGTTAATACCGATGAAGAAACCGGTCAGACTATTCTGCGTGGTATGGGTGAATTGCACCTAGATATTATTATCGATCGTCTTCGAAGGGAGTTTAAAGTAGAG
>CAKZYJ010000157.1 GCA_937884755.1 uncultured Flammeovirgaceae bacterium | reverse complement strand
GATGGAGCGATTACACTAACCGAAAAAGGCGGAGGCGATATTGTTACCAAAGAACAATATGATGACTTTGAGCTCGAGATAGAGTGGAAAATCTCCGAAGGGGGCAACAGTGGCATGTTCTTCAATGTGATTGAATCTGATGATATTGGCCCCATTTGGCACTCTGGCCCCGAGTATCAATTCCTGGACAATGAGCGACACAAAGACGCTCAAATCCGTAAGCACCGAGCGGGCGATAACTACGATGTGCAGCAGTCAATTATAGAAACTGTTAAACCAGCCGGTGAGTGGAATATGACTCGGTTAGTGGTAAACGGTAATCAAGTAGAGCATTACCTAAATGGTGAAAAGGTGGTAGAGTATGAACTAGGCTCGCCAGCTTGGCAAGATTCGGTTGCCGCTAGCAAATTTGCTGAACTTCCTATGTACGGGAAGGCTGACAAGGGGCACATTGCCTTACAAGACCACGGCGATAAGGTTTGGTTCCGCAATATCCGCATTCGGGAGATGTAACCATTAGGCAAGGAATCATCAGCTACCGAAATGTAGAAAGCCTTACAAGTTTGATCTGAACGAAATAGCCCTCTGATTTAAAAAAACAGAGGGCTATTTTTATTTTATCAACCACCTCATAGATACAAGCTGATCACTTATAAAATCTTAAGCTAAGTCAGCAATTATGCTCTCCGTTACTACGTAAGCCCAGGGGTTCCAGTGAGGAGTTGCCAGAATGTTATGATAAATTTCTTGCGCCTTTTCAGTATTTCCTTGCTGCTCGTACCAGTCAGCAATACCATAGGCAATGGTCATATCTCGTCCAGTCCATTGATCTATTGGCTTGTCCATATCCATTAGGTCTTCAGGGGTAATCTTGCCTTGGTATAGCATAATTCGTTTAAAATAAATGTAGTCCTGATCGCCTCCAAAGTTTTCATCCAACGGGGCGATCAGTGCTTCAGCTTTTTCACTTTCACCCATTTTCTGATATACCGTATACAACCACGCGCTTGCTCCTGATACATTGTTGGGTAAAGCTGCATTGTTCAAGCAGACTTGATACGCCTCAGCTGCCTCTTCCCACTGCTGATTGAAAATACGGTAGAGTGCTACATGATACCACACCCAAAATTTAAACGTCCCTTTTTCAGAGCCATCGCTATTATACTCCATCACATCCAAATGCTGATCACCAATGAGTTCATCCGCTTTCATCAGGTCAATAATTGCTTTTTCCCTTTCTCGGACATTCAGATACCGATGCCCTCGGTGTCGAAGCAACTGGAATGATTCAGGGTACTGTTCTAACCCCTCAGTGTAAACGTCAATAGCGTCTCGAAACTGATAGGTCATAATGTAAGCTAACCCTATTTTGTGATAATCATCTTCTGTCAATTCAGCTTTAGCTCTCACTGCTTGAATAATACTGTCGCTTTTGGTGGCTATCGCTCCATCTACCGTCTTGCGGTACAGGGGTTCTCCCATAAACGAAACCGCTTCCTGAATTGGCTGAGTCTCCTCAGAGCTCATCGCTGTAACACTGGTTTCTTCAGTGAGTCCTTGCTGATTATCATTGTTGGCATTGGTACACGCCATCATTAATAGCGTGAAAAAGGTTATTATAAAGGTTCGCATGGTTTTATATAGTTGAGTCGATGTTGAGAAAATTAATAGCCAAGTGCGGTAGCATCTCCGGTTCGGGTTACGTCGGCGGCCCCTTCGTATGATCCGTCAGGGCGTACTAGTATTGCCTCGGTTCTACCTAATTGAGGGAAGAAGCGTAAGTCATGTCCTTTTTCTTGCAGTTGCTGAGCTACCAACGAGTCAATGGCTCCCTCTTCAATGACAATTCGGTCGGGTAGCCACTGCGAATGCGTTTTCTTAGTGTCGACTGCTTCCTGCATACTCATGCCGTGGTCAATCACATTGATAATATTTTGGTAGATGACATTGATGATCGTGGAACCACCCGGTGTACCCAGTACCATATACAGCTCTCCATTTTTTTCCACAATGGTCGGACTCATACTAGAAAGCATTCGCTTACCAGGCTCAATGGCATTAGCCTCTCCACCAATTAACCCGAAGATATTGGGAAAACCCGGTTTGAGACTGAAGTTGTTCATCTCGTTATTTAGAAAGAACCCCGCACCATCGACCATCACTTTATTGCCAAAGTAAGCCACCAGAGTAGTCGTAATTGAGACGGCGTTTCCTGCACTATCTACAATGGAGAAATGGGTGGTTTCCAGACTTTCTATTTTCTCTACGCTACCTGCCTTAATCTCTTCTGAAGGTGTAGCTTGATCCATACTAATGCTGGCGTTCCGAGAAGAGATGTACTCTTCATCCAGTAGCATATCAATAGGTACATCGTAGTAATCTAGATCACCCATATGCTCGGCCCGATCGGCGTAGGCTCGGCGTTGCAGTTCGGTCATCAAATGGACAGACTCGACCGTATTATGACCGAGTGACTTCATATCGTAAGCATTGCTTCCCTTAAGCAATTGTACAATGATGATACCTCCACTGCTGGAGGGTGGCATAGAAACAATATTGAAGCTATCGCGGTAAACGCCCTCAATGGCATCGCGCCAGACCGACTCATAATTATCTAGGTCTTGCTGAGTAATGATTCCTTCCCCTTCTGCCATTTCATCAATAATCATTTGGGCGGTTTCTCCTTTATAAAACCCATCTCGACCCTGATCACGAATACGCTCCAGGGTAGCTGCCAAATCTGGTTGTACTAGCTGTTCACCTTCTTTCCAGACTGAATCTTTTATTAAGACCATATCTTCATCATTCCACTCGCGGAAGGCTTCCATGGCATCATTGAATGTAGAAGCGTCGTATTCTGAAACGGCAAAGCCATTACTCGCCAGATCAATCGCAGGCTGAATAAGCTCCTCAAACGGTAAAGAGGCCAACTTTTGGTGAATCTGATCCATACCATCGACTGTACCGGGGGTACAAGCGGCTAAATGCCCGTATAGGGCTTTTCTATTCATCACTGAATCGTTCTCATCCAAAAACATATCGCGGAAAGCTGCTTCCGGGGCAGTTTCGCGAAAATCCAGTGCCCCCTTCTCACCTTCAGATGTACGGTAAACCATGTAGCCCCCACCGCCTAAATTACCCGCTTTGGGCAGCACTACCGCAAGGGCATATTTTACCGCAATGGCAGCATCAAAAGCATTTCCTCCTTTTTTAAGAATATCTAACCCCACCTGCGAGGCAATAGGATGAGCGGTAACAACCATTCCGTTGGCACCAACCACGCCTTCATTTTCCTGGCGGGGCATTAGCTCCGACTCTTGAGCTGATTCGCTGGACGGCGTATTGCAAGCGGTTAGTGTAGCAGTAACTAGTAATACGAAAAGTATGATTTGGCTGTGAAGTGGGTGTTTCATGTGGCTAATTATTTTTTAACAAGAAGATCAGAAATAGGTGTCTGTGGCTCGAGTGGCACAGATACGCGGTTTATTCCCCGCCTCATTTATATGAAAATGAGATAAGGTTTGGCTCAACTTATGAAGTTATGATAAGTGAAAAACTATTCTTTACTTTTGTAAAAACTACTTTGCTTCAATATTACCAATTGCATAACGTAGTAATTATAAAATAAAATTTTACAAAAAAACTTCATACAAAATTTATATCCAAAATATGCCTAATATTTTATATTTTATGAAAATACTTATGCGGAAATTTAACTAACCGTAAGTCTTGATCTTTAGAAAAGCTGATAAAGTAAGTGAAACTTAATTTTACTCGATTTTGGTTATTTAGCTGCATTGGTCGTAAATTTCGTACCGCTCTTTTGTATTTATCTAATAAATTAACCATGAGACTATTATCCAGTCTATTCTATTTACTACTTACTGTCTTTGCATCGGTATTTCTGTCAGGTTGTAATGAGTCACGTGATCGTCAGATTCTGGTGCTATTTGAGCAAAGCAATTCTCAAGCTCCTCAGGGTATCAGTATTCTTCAGCAATTGGGCGAAAATCAAAATTTTCAAGTAGATACTACCAGCCAGTTAAATCAGGTATCTGAAGAGCAACTTCAGCAGTACAGCGCAGTGCTACTTCTAGGGTTTCCTACCGATACTCTATCGGTGCGGGTTCAAACCAGCATTGAACGACTGGTGCAAGCTGGAGGGGGTCTTGTAGCCATCAATGCGCCTATTCAGGCAAAGTACACTTGGCCCTGGTACGAAAACGTACTAGAAAGTCAGCCTGAAGTGATAGAAAATCCCGAGTATCAACAGACCCCCGTAGAACTTACTTCAGTATCTGATAAAGCCGAAAACTTATCTAACTCAAAGCAAATCAAACGCCCCTACGATGGCGGACAATTCTTCTACATAGGTGGTCAAGATATTTCTACCGGATTAGAGAGTGATCAGCTACAAGCTCAGGTAGCGTCAGGTATTGAGTTTGCTATTAGTGATAATATAGTAGACTATCAGGCCGCTCGTTCTCTGCCCGTCCCAGAAGATAATCGTTTTGTGAAAAAGGTACTGGTTCCGGGGCCACTGAATGAGCCTACCGAACTCACGGTACTACCCGATGGCAAAGTCGTCTTCACTGAGCGAAAGGGAGCCGTTAAAATGTATTTCCCCGAAACGGAGCGTTATAAAACTATTGCTCAATTAGATGTACACACCAAGTTTGAAGATGGGTTGATGGGAATAGCCAAAGATCCTAATTTTTACCACAACAACTGGATTTATCTGTATTATTCTCCGGTAGGGGATAAGCCCGTTCAGCACCTTTCTCGCTTTCTATTGCTGGGTGATAGCCTGATTATGTCATCTGAGAAGCTAATATTAGAAGTGGATGTGCAACGAGATGAATGCTGCCACACTGGTGGTTCTATTGCTTTTGGCCCTAATGGCTTGCTGTATCTTTCTACCGGAGATGATACTAACCCTTTTCAGTCGAACGGTTACGCGCCTATTGATGAGCGCCCGGGGCGCTCACCATTTGATGCGCAGGGCTCTTCGGGTAACACTAACGATTTACGAGGAAAAGTTCTCCGCATTCAGGTGAACAATGATGCCTCTTACTCTATTCCTGATGGCAACTTATTTCCTAAGGATGGTTTGAGCGGACGCCCTGAAATTTATACCATGGGAACCCGAAACTCGTACCGAATTAGCATTGATCAAGAAACGGGCTGGCTTTACTGGGGCGATGTAGGGAACGATGCCCGAGTAGATAGCGAACGAGGGCCTAAGGGGTACGACGAAATCAATCAGGCCAAGGAAGCGGGCAACCACGGCTGGCCCCACTTCCGCGGAAATCGTGCTTACCCTGACTACGACTTTGCCACTGGCGAAATTGGCGAGTATTTCGACTTTGACGCTCCGGTCAATAATTCTCCTAATAATACCGGGGCTAAAGTTCTTCCGCCCTTCAAGAAAGCCCTAATTTGGTATCCTTACGATGAATCGCCTGAGTTTCCTATCGTGGGTAAGGGGGGGCGAAACGCAATGGCCGGTCCGGTTTATCATTACGACTACTATCCGCACAGCAAGAATAAACTTCCTGAATACTACGATGATAAGTTATTCATTTATGACTGGATGCGTAATTGGATCATTACCGTTACGCTCGATAATAATGGCGACCTAGTTCGTTTGGAGCCTTTCCTGGACTCAGTAGATTTTGTAAAAATCATTGATATGGAAATGGGACCGGACGGAAGCATATACATTCTGGAGTACGGAACCGACTGGTTTGCCAAGAACCCGGACGCCTCTCTCTCTAAAATAGACTATTTTGAAGGGAATCGCGCTCCGGTGGCGCAAATTGCTGCCGATGAAACCGTTGGGGCCGCCCCGCTAACCGTTAATTTCACCAGTGAGGGAACTTTCGACTACGATGAAGAAGACGTATTATCTTATCAGTGGCACTTCACCAATGCTGATGATGTGCAATCTGAAGAGGCTAACCCTAGTTTTACCTTTGATGCACCGGGTATCTATACCGTGAAACTAGTGGCGCTAGATGATAAAGGAGAGTCAACCAGCAAAGACATTGAAATACAGGTAGGTAACCAGCCTCCATCAGTAGACATTCAGTTAACTTCTAACCAGACTTTCTACTGGGATAATGCTCCCATCGAGTATAAGGTAGTGGTGGAAGATCAGGAAGATGGTGACCTCCAGAGCGGACCTATCGATCCTCAACGCGTCAGTCTTGCTTTCAACTTTATTCCCGGAGCAGCTACTGGCGGAGACGATGACTTAGGCCACAAAATGGTGACCGATGGTTATTCGCTGATTGAAAATAGCGGTTGCAAAGCCTGCCATGCTTTTGAAAAACAGTCGGTTGGCCCTGCCTACAATGCAGTGGCCGAACGCTACGAGCGAAGCGATGAGGTGACTACTATGTTAGTCAGTAAGATTCTTCAGGGTGGTATGGGTAACTGGGGCGACCGAGCTATGCCCGCCCAAGCTGTTTCTCAAGAAGAAGCGGAAACGATAGTTGATTATATTCTGTCCATTGATGAAGCATCTTCTCTACCACTGCAAGGTAGCTTTATGGCTGATCAACATATGGTTACCGGAAGCGGTACGTACGAACTCATCGTGAAATACAAAGACCAAGGCGGTGATCCGGTTGGCTCGCTTACCCGAGAGAAGACTGTTACCTTGCGTAATCCGAAAGTAGAAGCAGAATCACATGACGAACGTTTTCAGTGTCGCCCGCGGCAGCCTAGCGAAACCAACTACGCTTTTATGTCTAATATGCGTGATGGCAGCTACTTCACCTTCGAAAACTTTGATTTGCGAGGAGTAGATATGCTTCAGGCACGAGTATCCGCTAATAAGGCCGGCTTACAGTTACAAGTTCGTTTAGATTCCGCTGAGGGTCCGATCGTGGCTGAAGCAGCCATACCGAATACGGGCGGAGGTACTAACTGGATAAACATCAACTTACCGATGCAACGGTCTCCCCAGCAACCGCACACCTTATACTTCATAACTCAAGGTACTGACAATATAAACGCATCAGTTGACTGGATTTACTTCCAAAACAGTGAAGCCGAATCTCGGCTAGCCAGTCGTTAAGTGCGATATATCTTTATATTTTTAGCCGAAGCCATTAAATTGGTTTCGGCTTTTTTTATACATTTTCTCTAATTAGCCTTATCTCAATCATTCTCTACGACCTTTCACTATGCGACTTTTATTTGCGTTTTTTACCTTTCTGCTTTCGGCACCAGTCTTAGCTCAACTGGCCTTTCCCTTATCCATCAGCGAAAACCAGCGCTATCTGGTTGATGCTGATGGCCAGCCCTTTCTTTATCAGGCCGATACTCCCTGGTTTCTGTTCTTCAAACTCACTATGCCTGAAGTGAAAGAATACATGCAGGCTAGAAAAGATCAGGGATTTAATGCTCTACAAGTAATGCTTACCGGAGGCAAAGGTTTGGAAAGCATCTACGGCGAATTACCTTTCAACAATAATTACGACTTGGCTCAGCCTAACGAGAAATTCTTTCAGCGGGTAGACAGTATTGTGATAGAAGCTCAACGACAAAACCTTCTCCTAGCTTTAGTCCCGCTCTGGTCAGGTTGCTGCCGTACAGATTACGCAGGTGCCGATGCGGAAGGAAACCCGCTACCACTTAACAGTAATGGAGTAGAAAAAGCTCGGGCCTACGGTGAGTGGGTCGGCAATCGCTACGGCAATTACGATCATATTATGTGGGTGTTAGGAGGAGATAATGACCCCTTTAATGCCTGGGAAGAAATAGAGGCTATGGCGGAGGGTCTGCATCGCACTTCTAAAAATCAATTATTTACCTACCACGCTTCTTCCACCCATAGCAGTACTGATGTTTTTCCTAATGCCGACTGGCTGGATGTTTCTATGGTTTATACCTATTTTCGAGGGTTTAACAAAGCCTGGAATAAAATTCAGCCCGACGTTTACGAAGTTTGCTTTGACGAGTACCAAAAAACTCCTGCTCGCCCGTTCTTCCTGGGTGAATCTACCTACGAAGGTGAACATGATGATTGGGGCTCAGCTCTACAGGCGAGAAAACAGGCGTACTGGGCCGTACTTTCGGGAGCTACCGGTCATGCCTACGGATCACCTAATTGGCATATTCCTGCCAATTGGAGAGAAGTTTTACAATTTCCGGGGGCTACTAGCATGCAGCATCTACCTTCAGTTTTAAAGTCAATCGGCTGGCCTCAGTTGCAACCCGATTGGCTGGGTACATTCGTTATTCAGGGCGATGGCGGCTACGCCACCAATGATTATGCAGTTACAGCTTTTTCCAACGATAAGTCCAGTGCTATCACTTACATTCCTTCCGGACTCGAAATCCAGGTAGACCTGTCGTTGATATCAAGCAAAAAGGTGAAGCTTAACTGGTATAATCCTCGCTCCGGCCAAACTACTACTATCGGAACCTACACTACTACTGAGCAGCCCCAGCTAATGACCCCGGATAAGCAGGACTGGATTTTACTCTCAATAGGAGAATAATCAAGCTAAAGAAGGGTACAGCCTCTTTCCTACTAAGGAAGATACTCTTCTAACAATATTGATTTTGATGAAATCATTATTTGTATAGTAACTGAAGGTCTACCTGGTTTGCCCGGGCTATTTTAAACTCCGGATCTAGCCGCTCAATGAGTTCACCCAGAAGCTTTAATTCCTTGGCAAACTCGAGGTAATAATCTTCGTGAAGCTTTTCTAGCATACCAATAATTTTACCAGCTCTTTTTACAACGTAGGGTAGAAACTTCACCTTTTTATGAGATGGCGCTTTTAGTAGCTTCTCCATATTGGGCTGCAAAAAAGAAGTGAGCATATCAAGCTGTAGCTCTATTTCGCCAATCTTATCCTTGGTAATACTCCGGTACTCGTTAATCATTCCGCTGCAATCCCGCATTTCCATCATTAAATAGCCCGGACTGTAATAATGTGCAGGATAGTAGGCCGACCTACGGTAGATGTAATTTTTCACCTCGTCTTTACGCTCTTGCGTAGCACCCTCACCCGCTAATAGTTTAAAACTTAGTTGATTGAGTAGGTGTAGGTCCTTAGCCACTAGCCTTAGCAGTAACTTATCTTTCTCTTTTTCGGGCATATCGATGATAGCCCTTTTCAGTTCTTTATCAATTTTCACCATAGCCCATATTTATTGGAGATTTCCCTTAACATAAACAAAAATAAAAAGCCAGAACCAATTAAATGATTCTGGCCATCCAGTTTTGTAACGTAAATTTACTTCTCTAAATAATCATTCCAGCCCCCACGGTTTCGTTGGTGAATTCATCAATGAGTATGACGCTTCCAGTAGTACGATTTATTTTGTAGCTATCGTAGAGTAGGGGAGAAGTGGTACGGATACTAATTCTCCCGATGTCGTTCAGGCCAATTTCCAGATCATCTTCAATACGGTGCAACGTATTAATGTTTACCTTATACTTCACTTCCTTCACAATGCATCGGGCATCTTTGGTAGTATGCTTAATGGCGTATTTACCACGAGGGGCTAATTTCTTCTCATTCAACCAGCAGACCATTAAATCAATATCCTGACCTACGTTTGGTTGATTGTCTGGCTTGGCAATCATGTCTCCCCGAGTAGTATCAATATCGTCTTCCAGTGTCATTGATACTGACATAGGTGGGAAAGCTTCTTCTAATTTTCCGTTAATAGTCTCAATGGAAGTGATCTTAGAAGTAAGGCCAGAGGGTAATACAATCACTTCATCGCCTGGCTTAAAAACTCCGCCTGCTATTCGCCCAGCGTATCCCCGGTAATCATGAAATTGATCGGACTGAGGGCGGATTACCCGCTGTACCGGAAAACGGCTATCTACCAGATTATTATCGCTGGAAATCTGTACATTCTCTAGCGTATACAGCAGGCTTGCTCCTTCGTACCACGGCATATTTTCCGACTTATGCACCACGTTATCTCCCTTTAGTGCACTGATCGGGATATAGTGAATGTCGGGAATATCCAGTTTAGAGCTAAATTCAGAAAAATCACTCTGAATTTTCTCGAACTGTGACTGCTCGTAAGCGATCAAATCCATTTTGTTCACACACAGAATAAGGTGTTGAATGCGTAATAGAGAGGCAATAAATGCGTGTCGGCACGTTTGCTCTACTACACCATGCCTAGCATCAACCAGCACAATGGCTAAGTTAGCGGTAGATGCTCCCGTCACCATATTTCGGGTATATTGGGTGTGTCCTGGAGTATCCGCAATAATAAATTTACGTTTGGGAGTAGCAAAATAGCGATACGCTACATCAATCGTAATTCCTTGCTCCCGCTCATCACGTAATCCATCAGTTAATAGTGCTAAGTTCAAATTTTCATCACCAGCATTACTGCTGGCTCTTTCCACTGCGTCTAGCTGATCTTCAAAGATCGCTTTACTATCGAACAATAGCCGTCCAATCAAAGTACTTTTTCCATCGTCTACACTTCCAGCAGTAGTAAAGCGTAGTAAGTCCATGTTGAGATACTGATCGTTGGTCTGAATTTGTATATCTGTTGTTTGAGAACTCATAGAAAATATGGAATGTGAAATGAGAAAATTTTTCCAGTATGGAGGGCTCTAATACTAGAAGTACCCTTGTTTTTTACGATCTTCCATCGCTGCTTCGGAGCGTTTATCATCGGCTCGAGCACCTCTTTCGGTTACTTTAGCAGATGCTACTTCCTGAATAATCGCTTCAATAGTAGTAGCAGGTGATTCAACGGAGCCGGTACAGGTCATATCACCAACTGTTCGGAAACGGATTTGCCGTTCTTCGTAATGCTCTCCCTCCAGTAATGTAATAAACTCTGATTTAGCCAGTAGTACTCCGTCACGTTTTACTACCTCACGCTGATGAGAGAAATAGATTTTAGGTATCTCTAGATTTTCAGCAGCAATGTATTGCCACACATCCATTTCAGTCCAGTTGCTCAACGGAAATACTCGAAAGTGCTCGCCCAACGTCTTTTTGCCATTAAACAAATTCCAGAGTTCGGGGCGTTGGTTCCGAGGATCCCACTGTCCGAATTCATCACGATGCGAAAAGAATCGCTCTTTAGCTCGAGCTTTTTCTTCATCACGCCGGGCTCCTCCGAAAGCTGCATCAAATTTAAGCTCCTCAATAGCATCTAGTAGCGTAATTGTCTGCAGCCCGTTCCGGCTAGGGTTGGGGCCTTTCTCTTCTACCGCCTTCCCCTGATCGATAGAATCCTGTACGTAACGAACTATTAGTTTTGCTCCTAACTCCTCAACTAGCCGATCACGAAACTCAATGGTTTCAGGGAAGTTATGGCCGGTATCGATATGCATGAGTGGAAACGGAATCTTAGCTGGCCAGAACGCCTTCTGTGCCAACCTTACCATAACTATCGAATCTTTTCCTCCCGAAAAAAGTAATACTGGCTTCTCGAACTGGGAAGCTACCTCTCGCATAATAAAGATCGCTTCAGACTCTAACTGCTGTAAGTGGGTGAGGCTATATTTCATAATTTCTTAGATTTCAGAGTGATACGAAGTGTTTTCCAGAATTGTGTTAACTAGTAGATTGTGGCTCTCGTCAATAGACTGTTCGTGGGTGCTGATTTTTAGATGTGGATGATCCGGTTCTTCAAACGGAGAGGAGATGCCGGTAAAGTCTTTTATTTCCCCACGACGAGCTTTAGCGTACAAACCTTTTACATCACGCTGTTCGCAGACCTCCAAGGGACAATGAATAAATACTTCAAAATAATTATCTCCAATAATCTCCCGCGCCATCTGCCGAATACTTTGGGTAGGGCTAATGAGTGAGCAGATAGTGATTACCCCACACTGGGCAAACAGTTTCGCTACCTCAGCTGCCCGACGAATATTCTCTCGTCGTTCTTCCTCACTAAACCCCAGGTTATTGTTTACGCCAGTGCGAAGATTGTCACCATCGAGTAGCATTGTTACTTTACCTTGCTGATGCAGTGTATTTTCGGTAGCCCGGGCTAATGTACTTTTGCCCGACCCAGATAACCCCACCATCCAGATTACTTTGCCTTTTTGCCGTAACAAAGTCTCCTTATCTGTCTGCTGAAGAATTGTATCAAATATGGGATAAATATTATTCAATTGTAATTAAATTATATTTTTTACAAAAATAGTATAAATATTACATTAAAAAAATATATAACGGACTAGTTTTATACATATCGTCTGGCTATGACGAATCGCTCTCGGCAATGAATGTCACTTTTAACATTTGCTGAAGAGAATCCACTCTCCATCATTAGGGTCGCAACTTGCCAGGCAAAATGCTCATTAACTTCAAAATAAACCTCTTTTACGTTACTAAACTCCTGGATACAAAGCTCCGAAATTCGTCGGTAAAATAGAAGCGGATCAGCATCTTCTACAAATAGTGCTTCTGAAGGTTCGTACTTTATCACATTTTGCCGCATTGCTCTCATTTCTGAATTTAGCACATAGGGAGGATTGCTAACGACAATATCCAATGTGGTTAGTTGAGGATAATCCGATAAAATATCAGTAGTGAGAAAATTGACCGAAGTATCCAGCTCGATTGCGTTTTGTCGGGCTATGGCAATGGCTTCCGGGCTTGAATCTAACGCCCAAACTTTAACGTTGGGTAATTCTTTAGCCAGGGTAATAGCGATACACCCACTTCCGGTACCAATGTCTAGTATTGATAGTTGGGATGACTGATGGTGTTGCTCAATAACAAATTGCACTAGTTCTTCAGTCTCACCTCTCGGAATAAGCACATTTGGATTTACGATAAACTTTCTGCCGTAAAACTCACACTCCCCCAGAATATACTGAATAGGCTCCTCCTGATTCATTCGCTGAACCGACTGCTCCAGATGTTGGTACTGAACCTCTGATAGTTTTATTTTCTTATTTAAAAGTATATCTACCTGACTAATTTCAGTAGTATTTTCCAGTAACCACCGAAGCGAAGTATCTATTTCCTGCTCCGAATACAGAGACTTGATGTTCCCTGCTACCTGATCCTTGAGAATGGTATATACGTCTTTTGCGCCAAAAATCACTGGAAACTCTTTAGTTTCGTAACAAAGCTACGCAAATGGATCAGTATCAGTTGCTTTTACGTACAATTAACTTAGCAAAAGTAGGTTTTAGCCAAGCAGTCGTTCAACCAGCAGTAGGATGGCTAGTGGCAGATCAAAACAAAATATGGGCTGAAGGCTGGCTTGATACTACCCAAGCTTATCAAACTCAACTTGCTGACAAACTATCAAACAATCATTACCCTACCAAAGCACGTTTGTTCATTAATACTAATCCATTTGGCAATTCTGAGATGCTCCGCCAACTAGCTACTCAACATCAGTTGAAAGATGTAATCATAGCTAGTGAGGGAAATACCGACCTTCAGGCTTTCGAATGGTTTGTCAATCGTCGATTCTATTTATACCAGCAAAAAAAACGCCCTTATATCGTTTTAAAGTGGGCACAAACCACCGATAGTTTCGTAGCAAGGTCTAATTATGATTCTAAATGGATTAGTGGAGTACACGCCCGAAAGTTAGTACACCAATGGCGCTCACAAGAAACAGCCATTTGGGTGGGCAATAACACTTATCGTTTCGATAACCCTCGCCTGAACGTAAGGGATTGGAAAGGGGAGGACCCAATCCGAATTGTAGTAGATCCTAAACAATCGTTAGACCGACAACTGCATGTATTTGACCAAAGTCAGCCTACGCTGTATTACTCTGAACATCTTACCCCAAGCCTACCTAAATTAGAATTTGCTCGGCTTCCTAATGCAGATGGTTGGGCTAATCGGATCTTACACGTGCTTTCCGACTTACACCAGAGACAAATTGTCTCATTATTTGTTGAAGGTGGATCACAATTGCTGAATTTTTTAATCGAAAATGATTGGTGGGATGAAGCAAGAGTTTTTACTGCTGATAAAAGATTTGGTAAAGGAATCACTGCTCCCAAAATAGACCAGAAATATTTGATTTCTCAGCAGACTGTAAGCGAAGATCAACTAGCTACCTACTATCGGTTTTCTTTAGAAGCTGAAGAGGAAGTAGAAAAATAGAATTAACCATAAAGCATCCACAAAATGCCAGTAGGCTGTCAACATCTCAAGTTTAATTCTTTGGTAAGGGTTCGTTACCATAATCAGCATCTTTACCGGGTCGCGAGATACTGCGCTCATCTGCGTATAAATAACTGTTAAAAAAACTAAGCCTGCGGCCAAGTGCAGTACATGCAATCCTGAAATCACGTACAGATAAGCGCCAGAGGCTTTACCTGACAGATAGATACCCGAATGATAGAGTTCCGACCAACCGATATACTGACTGATGGTGAAAGCCACTCCCAACAGCAGGGTAACCCCTAGTGAATTTCTAACCGTTTTCAAATCATCTTTCGCGAAAGCCGGCAATACCCGGGTCATGGTGTAGCTTGAAAACAGTAGCAATACTAAACTTACCACAAATGCTTTCGGAAACTCAAAATTAATAAATGCTGATGGGTCGCGGTGGCTGATTGTGTAGGAAACTATCATGAACAAAAAAACCAGCGTACTGCCAAAGATGGCTAAATATAGCAGCGTTTTGTGAGGGTGCAGTTTTTCTAACCGGGCAATAGCATTATCTCGCTCGGTCTTCTCCGTATTTTTGTGGTAATTTTGCATCATTCACCGAATCTTAAGAGTTGTCTAATTTAGAAACATATTTGAGAGCTTCTGGTTCTAGGTATTTTTCAAAACGTTTATTCCTCAGACTTGTTATTGTCTAGTATCTTATAATCGTACTATTTCTGTGCAATCCGCTCAATTTCTTGAACAATATATTAGCGATAGTTTTATTCAAACGCTAGCCGCTCAAATTAATGATGCTCCAAAAACTCAACTAAAAGGCGTAACCGGAAGTCTAGATACGGTACTGGCTAGTGCCCTCTACCGTGTCAATGCCTGCACCATGGTTTTCGTACTGGCTGATCGGGAAGCTGCTGCTTATTTTCAGAATGATCTGCAAAACCTGAATCCTACCAAAGATATTCATCTTTTTCCAGCATCCTACAAAAAACCGTATCATTTAGATGAGACCGAAAACGCTAACGTATTGATGCGAGCGGAGATTCTTAATATCATCAGTAACACTCCTTCCCACGGCCACCTCATTGTCACTTATCCGGATGCGCTGGCCGAAAAAGTGATCAATCAGCGTTCACTACAAGAAAACACTTTTTTTATCAAGGTAGGAGAGCGGCTGGATACGCAATTTATTAATGAGCTCTTGGTTACTTACGATTTTGAGAAAACTGACTTTGTGTATGAGCCCGGACAGTTTGCGGTACGGGGAGGTATTGTTGATATTTTCTCGTACGCCCATGAGCTGCCCTACCGCATTGAGCTTTTTGGCGATGAAGTTGAAAGTATTCGCACTTTTGATATCACCTCCCAACTATCTCAGAATGAAGTTAACCAGGTAAGCATTATTCCTAACGTGCAGACCAAGCTTCTGGAGGAAGAACGACAGTCATTTATTAGCTTTCTTCCGGCTGAGAACACCCAGATTTGGTGGAAAGACATTGAAGCCACGGGCGACATTATAGATCAGTATTTTCAGCAGGCCAATGAAAACTTCGCGTCGCTGATGCAGGAGTCCAACGGTACTCAGGTCGTATTCAGCCCAGCGACTTTGTTTGAAACTAAAAAGTCCTTCTTGGGAAGTATTGAACCATTCACGCAGGTAGAATTTGGTAACCGCTATTCATTCAATACTGATAGTGTCTTCACTATTAAAAGCCAACCTCAGCCATCGTTTAACAAAAACTTTGAACTGCTGGCTGGTAATCTGCACGACAATAAAGATCACAGCATCACCAATTACATTGCCTCTGATTCAGAACAGCAGATTGAGCGACTACGAAAGATATTTGATGAACTTGATTCAGAGGTAACGTTTCAACCTTTGTACACCTCTCTGCGGGAAGGATTTGTGGACCATACGCTAAATATTGCCTGCTATACCGATCATCAGCTATTCGATCGTTTTCATCGATACAAAACCAAAGGCATCCGGGCCAAATCCAAAGCTATCACGCTTAAGGAGTTACGCTCGCTGAAGGTAGGCGACTATGTGGTACACGTAGATCATGGTATCGGCCGCTTTGCTGGCATGGAAAAAGTAGATTTTGGCGGTAGAGAGCAAGAGTCCATTCGTCTGGTGTATCGCGATGATGATCTACTCTACGTTAGTGTGCATTCGCTGCACAAGATTTCTAAGTACAGTGGCAAAGAAGATACTCCACCCACTATCAGCAAACTAGGCTCGCCCGAGTGGGAAAATAAAAAGAAGCGGGCTAAGAAGAAGGTACAGGATATTGCCAAAGATTTAATTAATCTCTACGCTAAACGAAAATCGGCTCCGGGCTTTGCTTATCAGCCTGACAGCTTTTTGCAAGCTGAACTCGAATCCTCCTTCATTTTTGAAGATACTCCCGATCAAGCGACAGCTACCGAAGATGTAAAGCGTGACATGCAGTTAAATCACCCGATGGATCGGCTTATTTGTGGCGACGTAGGGTTTGGAAAAACCGAGATTGCCATCCGAGCAGCTTTCAAGGCAGTTACTGAAGGTAAACAGGTAGCGGTGCTGGTACCGACTACCATCCTAGCTATGCAACACTATCATACCTTCAATAACCGTCTGGCCGATTTCCCAGTGAAGATAGACTATATCAACCGCTTTAAGTCTACTAAGAATATTAGGGAAATACTGAAGGAGGTGAAAGCCGGCAATGTAAATATCCTGATCGGCACCCACCGCATCGTAAATAAAGATGTAGAGTTCAAAAACTTGGGGTTACTAGTAATTGACGAAGAACAGAAGTTTGGAGTGAAGGTGAAAGAGCGCCTGAAAGAAATGCGGGTTAACGTGGATGTGCTCACCCTTACGGCTACCCCTATTCCCCGGACACTGCAATTTTCGTTAATGGGAGCCCGCGACCTGAGCATCATTGCTACTCCGCCTCCTAACCGCCGTCCGGTTACCACCGAACTTCACACCTTTAATGAGAACATCATTCGTGATACTATTAGCTTTGAGCTAAAACGGGGAGGGCAGGTATTCTTTGTTCATAATCGGGTGGCCAATATTGAAGAGGTTGCCAATATCATTCTTCGCTTAGTACCCAATGCCCGGGTAGCGGTTGCCCACGGCCAGATGGAAGGAGCCAAGCTGGAAAAAACCATGCTACAGTTCATCGAAGGCGAATACGACGTACTGGTTTCTACTAATATTATTGAGTCTGGTCTGGATATTCCTAACGCTAATACTATCCTGATCAATAACGCCCATATGTTCGGTTTATCTGATTTGCATCAGATGCGGGGTAGGGTAGGCCGGTCTAACCGTAAGGCGTTCTGCTACTTGCTTTCACCTCCGGCTTCCGGGTTAACTTCCGATGCCCGCAAACGACTTTCTACGTTGGAGGAGTTTTCTGAATTAGGTGATGGCTTTAAGGTAGCGATGCGCGACTTGGATATTCGAGGAGCGGGTAATTTACTGGGAGCAGAGCAAAGCGGCTTCATTTCGGATTTAGGTTTCGATATGTATCATAAGATCCTGGACGAGGCCGTGCAGGAACTGAAAGAAACTGAATTTAAAGATTTATTCACCCGGGGACTAAAAGAAGTTACTCGACCTTTGGTACAGGATTGCAGTATTGAAACGGATCTGGAAGTTCTTATTCCGGAAGATTACGTAACAAACACTACCGAGCGCTTGCGACTATATTCTCGCCTAGACAATATTCAGAATGAGGAACAACTTCAGGAATTTAAAACGATGCTGGAAGATCGTTTTGGCGAAATGCCTCCGTCTGTAGTGGAACTAATGTCTACTGTGCGCCTGCGCTGGAAAGCCGAAAAATTAGGGTTTGAAAAGCTGACACTTAAGAATAATCTGATGAAGTGCTACTTCCTGAGTTTGGATAATGAAGAATATTTCAAATCAGAAACCTTCGGGAGAATTATACAGTACGTGCAGCATCACCCTAAAAGGTGCCGAATTAAAGAAACTAAAAAGCGACCTATTTTGTCCATAGAGGATATAGAGAATACTCAACAGGCCATAGATACTTTAGACAAAATCAGTCTTTCGTAGTTGTTAGGTAAACTACTGGCAAAAAGATGCCAATAAAAATAATTTCCTCTTATCCGAATCGTTATAATCACAGATTCTAAGCAGGATACTATTTTCTTGTTTATTTCATAGCGTAACTTACATACATATAATTTTACCCGGTATTTACTATTATTATTACTGGATTGTGCTCAAATTAGCAGCATCGTTTATAAGCAATTTGTGTTATTCGCCTTAAAACAGCGTAAAAGAGTTAATAAAAACAGGTTATGAAGCAATTGGTCAACCAAGTTACTAAGGCTTGGCAGTTTGTGTTATGTGCTGCCGTTCTTGCCGCTTGTAGCAAAAGCCAGCCTACCAGTATGAATCCTGGTCAGTCTAGCTCCGTTACTGGTATTGAGTATAATGTGGAAGGTAATTTCACTTTAGACGAATACCAAGGTCAACCCGAAGCCCCCAACATGGTGTACATTGAGGGTGGGCGTTTTACCATGGGTAGTTTTGAAGAAGACCTCATGGGTACTCGTGATAATCTGGAGCGTACGGTGACCGTAGCTTCTTTTTACATGGATCAAACTGAGATTGGTAATATTCACTGGTTAGAGTACCTATTCGACATCCGTCAGGACTCTACTACTGAGTTTTACGAGTCAGCCCTTCCTGACACTACAGTATGGCGTCGTTCTCTCGCCTTCAACGATCCTTACGAAGATCATTACCTTCGCTATCCTGGTTTCCGATATTTTCCGGTAGTAGGTGTGAGCTGGCGTCAGGCTAACGATTACTGTAAGTGGCGTACCTCAGTAGTAAACGAAAAACTGGTTGAAGAATCTGGTGCCGAAGTAGAGATTCCTGAAGGAGGACGTATTCCTCTGGAAAGTGGAGTAGTTCTACCTGATTTCCGCTTGCCTACCGAAGCTGAGTGGGAATACGCTGCAAAAGCGCTGATTGGTACTCAGTACCTAGACGAAAACCAAACTCACTCTCGTATTTATCCTTGGGATGGCCACGCTGCCCGAAATCCTTACGGAAAGAAAATGGGATACATGCTTGCTAACTTCAAGCGAGGACGCGGTGACTACGCTGGTATTGCTGGCAAGCTGAATGATGGTGCTATGATCACTGACTATATCTACGAGTATCCTCCGAATGACTTTGGTCTTTATAACATGGCGGGTAACGTAAACGAGTGGGTACTGGATGTGTACCGCCCGCTATCGTACCAGGATTTCAACGATTTGAATCCTATTCGTCGTGACGGTACCATTGACCCGGAAGAAAAGTACGATAACGAAAAGTATCCTAATTTCCCTGGTGAGTTTAACTCATTAGTTACTAACGAGCTTCGCGTATACAAAGGTGGTTCTTGGGCTGATGTAGCCTACTGGCTATCACCTGGTACTCGTCGCTACTTAGAGCAGGATTCAGCTACGGCAACTATCGGTTTCCGTTGCGCTATGATCCGCGCGGGTACCAACTACTAGAAAAGAACATTAACCCTCATTTTAAGGTCTGGCTGATTCATTTCGGCCGGACCTTTTTTTGTTATGGGTATTATTTTTTAGTTAGCTATGTTATGCTATTGATGCAAATTGTGCCCTATCATATTGTTTGCGTTCGCATAGGGACATGACGGTTCGCCGCGCGATTAATCCTTATCCTTACTAGGAATACCCGTTTTTACGTAGGGAGGAGAAACGAAAAGAAATTAGAATATTAGATCTATGACTTTATTCTGGTGTAGCTAATGCCGCAATACTTATTGCCCGGCACCCACCGGCTAGTAACAGACTAGCACAAGCACCTAAAGTAGCGCCAGTAGTGACCACATCATCTACCAGCAGAATATGTTTGCCTTTAATATTGGCGTTCTTCCGAATCGCATAGGCGTGGTAGCTGTTTCGGTACCGCTCTATTCGGTTCTTTTGAGTTTGTGAATCCGTATTCTTTGTTTTTACCAATACCTGTGTCGACCAGGATATTTCTAAAACTTCAGATAGTCCCCACATAATAAAGTCACACTGGTTGTAGCCTCGTTTCTTTTGCTTTTTCTTGTGCATGGGAACGGGTACAATGAGATCAATATCCCGGAGACTATCATTTTGCCGCAAGGCCTGACCGAACCACTTTCCGGCCAGTTCACCTACTTCGGGATAATTCTGATATTTGAGTGCGTGCAGTAGCTTTTGTACCTTTCCGTGCTTAGAAAATTTGTAGTAAGCCCAGGCCTGATCAATGGGCGCAAAACTATATACCCTTCTCTTAAGTGAAAGGTTGGTTTCACTCATATTAAATTTGGGCATTTCTAACCAGGCTTGGGTAGTAATGAGATGCTCTCCTTTCGCCAGTGGCTGCTGCGAAACCAGACACATTCGGGGAAATATCAGCGATACGAAATCCTTTAGCATTCTGCTTCGTATAGTAGGTACGCAAGGTACCATACCCTCCGCACTGCTCAATGATTATTCGTATCGGAACCTTACCAGCGTACCATTTTATTTTCTATTTTTCGGGAATGTATAAAAAGGACTTAGTACTGGAACGTAAGTGGCAAAGTCTGCTGACGTTACTTGAGCAAGAGGTTGGCAAACGCCCGAACGACTTGAACGGAGTATTGTTTTTAATCGGGGTGCAGGAGCTGGGTAAAGGTGCTCAGCATTTTTCTAAGGAAGAGAAGCAGGACTTGCTGCATATTGCTATTTGTAAGGTTCTCTCCCTTTCGGGATTCTACGCACTAGAAGGAATTGATCAGGATGGCTGGCCCCACTGGAAACTACAGAAAAAACTTCCTCATTTTGATTTGCTCGAGCAGGAAAAGCTTCTAAAGATGCACGTTATTGAGTATTTTGAACAAGAGTTAGGGGTTGCTATTTAATTTTCTATGAAGATTATCTCGTACAATGTAAATGGTATTCGGGCAGCTATTCGCAAAGGATTCTTAGATTGGCTTGGCAAGGAAAACCCGGATATTGTTTGTTTACAGGAGACTAAGGCTAGCCCCAGCCAGGTTCCCATTGCCGACATTGAATCACTAGGTTATCAGACGTACTGGGAGGAAGCAACTTCCAAAAAGGGGTACAGCGGAGTCGCTATCTTTACTAAACTCACTCCACTAGAAGTAACCAACGGAATGGGAGTTTCAATTTATGACCAGGAGGGTAGGGTGCTACGGGCTGACTACGAAGATTTTTCGGTAATGAGCGTATACATGCCTTCCGGCACCATGGGCGATATCCGGCAGGCATTTAAAATGCAGTGGCTCTCTGACTTTCGTTCTTACATTGACGAACTTAAACAAGAAAAAACGCACTTAATAATTAGCGGGGATTATAACATCTGTCATCGCTCCATTGATATTCACGATCCGGTGCGGAATAAAAATACTACCGGGTTTCTTCCTGAAGAAAGGGCCTGGGTATCAGAGTTTATTGACAGTGGCTTTATCGATACGTTTCGTTTCTTTCACGTAGATCAACCTAACCATTATTCTTGGTGGAGCTACCGAGCTGGAGCCCGGGCCAAAAATCTAGGATGGCGTATAGATTACAATATGGCGAGTGTATCGTTACAAGATAGATTAGTTGGTGCTTCCCTATTGCCGGAAGCTCACCATTCTGATCATTGTCCAGTAGTATTAGAAATACGTTAGCAATGCATACTTAACTCCGTTTTTTTCCGTAGTTTTTATACCAAGCTAACTGCAATAGAAAGTACCACACTTAACGCATAACGTTATGTCAGCGGATTCAAATTTTAACAGTATTGCGCATCAGCTTCAGCAGTACAAACGGAAGTATTATTTAAATAAGCTGATCAGGGGCAGTATTTTTTTCGGAGCCATCGTGCTTTCGGTGTATCTGTTGTTCAATTCTATTGAATATACCGCTCGACTAGGCAGCCTATGGCGAGGTGTATTATTTTTTAGCTTTTTGCTATTATTTGTTTTCATCCTATATCGATGGGTAATCGACCCACTAACTCGCCTCACTAGCAATAAACGACAAATTAGCGATGAAGAAGCTGCCCGCCAAATAGGTACCTATTTTCCTGAGGTGCAGGATAAACTGCTGAATTTAGTTCAACTTAATAGAGGTAGTAGCACCCAAGGTGCATTAATTGCGGCTAGTATTGCGCAGAAAACGAAGCAGCTTTCAGTAGTTCGCTTTCCTATTGCTATTGATCTGCGAAAAAACCTACGCCATCTAAAATACTTAGCTGCTCCAGTGGCGGTCATGGTTATCGTTCTATTGTTTGTTCCACAGTTTTTCTCCGAAGGTACCCGGCGGATCGTCAACTTTAATAAGGAATTTGTGCCAGAAGCCCCTTTCTCCTTCGAACTTTTGAACGAATCCTATATTGCATTCAAAAATGAGGACTTTACGGTCAATATTGATTTGGAAGGAGAGGCTATTCCGGATAAAGTATACCTCGTTGCCTCTGGACGGCGTTTTCGCATGAACCCCACTGAACAGGGAGCTTTTGAATTTGTATTTCAGAGCATTCAGCGTGATACTCCATTTTATATAGAAGCAGCTGGCTTTAATTCTGTATCTAAAACCATCAAGGTAGTAGACCGACCTAATCTGAAGAACTTTAGCGTATATCTGGATTATCCGGATTATTTATCCCGCGAAGATCAGCGATTAGACAATGTGGGAAACCTACAAGTACCTGAAGGAACGGAGATCAGCTGGCAATTCAGCACGCTAGCCGCCGATAGTATGGAGCTGGTTTTCGAGGAACAAGATGAAACTCATCAGTTAAATGAAACTACCGAAGGAACGTTTTCCTTGGAGAAGCAAGTATTTGAGTCTGATACCTACCAAATCAACCTTGTTAATGAATACAGCAACAACAAACAGGATATTCGCTACTACCTGGACGTTATTCCCGACCAAAATCCTCAAATTAGTTTAGAGCAATTTCAGGACACCACTTTATATAAATTCCTTGTGTTAGGAGGAAATGTTTCAGACGATTACGGGCTTACCCAATTATCGGTTTTCTACCGTTTTGAGCCAATGGGAGAGGAAGATAACAGCAAAAAGAAATACCAGAAATTGAGGCTCCCACTGGACTCCAAACAGAATAACCAAAGCTACTACTACCAGTGGAACGTGGATACTCTTGGCTTAAGTCCGGGCGATAAAATTCGCTACTTCCTGAAAGTATGGGATAACGATGCCGTGAACGGATATAAGTCTTCTCAAACTTCTTCCTACGTTTTCAGCATTCCCGACCGGGAAACTATCCGGGAAAATTTGGAAAAATCTTCGGCTGAAACACAGAGTCAGATCAGCAAGACCGTTCAGCAAGCCGAACAGCTAAAACAGGATATTGAGGATGTAGAAAAACGACTCCGTGGTAAGAAAGATCTTACCTGGCAGGACAAGCAACTTCTGGAAGATATTTTAAAGCAGCGCCAAGAGTTAGAAAAACAACTGGAACAACTGAAGGAGCAGAGCCAGTCTTCTAAAATGCAACGCGAGCAGTTTGGTGAGCAGAGTGAAAAAATGAAGGAGCAGATTGACCAACTGCAACAACTCATGGACGAATTGCTAGACGAGGAAACCAAGAAGATGTACGAGGAGCTTCAGAAATTACTTGAGGAGCAACTGGATATGGACAAAATGCGTGATCAGTTGCAACAGATTAGCGATCAGGAAGAGAACCTGGAAGAAGAGTTAGAACGAACTCTGGAACTCTTTAAGCGTATGAAGTTCGATGCTAAGCTGGAAGAGATGCAGCAACAGATGGAACAGCTTGCTGAGGAGCAAGAGCAACTAGCGGAAGAAACTGAAAACAAGGAGAATTCTACCGAAGAATTGAGCGAGCAACAGGAAAAGCTTAGTGAGGAATTTGAGCATCAGCAGCAGGAAATGGAAGAGCTTAACGAGCTTAATCAAGACTTAAAGAACCCTGCTCCGATGCAAGACATGAAGCAGGAGAAAAACCAGGCGCAGCAGGAACAGCAGAAAGCCCAAGAAGCTTTAGATAAGAATCAGCGCAAGAAGGCGCAGAAATCCCAGAAGAACAGTGCTGAGCAAATGAAGCAGATGGCTCAGAAGATGCAGCAAATGCAGCAAAGTATGGAGATGGAAATGCTTCAGGAAAATATGGATAACCTGCGCAATATCCTAGACAACTTACTAACCCTTTCCTTCGATCAGGAAAATGTGATGAAAGAGTTTCGAGAAGTAAAGCAGAACGATCCTCGTTTTATTGATCTTTCGCAGGAGCAACTTAAACTTCGGGACGATGCTCAAATTATTGAAGATAGCCTATTAGCCCTGGCCGAACGGGTGTTTCAAATTCAATCGTTCGTAACCCGCGAGGTGAAGGACATGAATAAATATATGGATGAAAGCATGGAGTCGTTACGGGAGCGACAGCAGTATAAAGCGATCAGTCAGCAACAATTTGCCATGACCTCCGTCAATAACCTGGCTCTTTTACTTAATGATGTATTAAGTCAAATGCAGCAGCAGATGGCTGATGCGATGGGCAATCCTCAGAAGGACCCTGGCAATACCCAGCAGAACATGAACTTGAGTGAACTCCAAAAGCAGCTAAATCAGCAGATTCAGGATTTACAGAAAAGTGGTAAGTCAGGTCGGGCTTTATCCGAAGAATTAGCCAAGTTGGCTCAGCAGCAGGAGAAGATCCGGAAAGCCATGGAAGAGATGGATTCCGAAGAAGATGGGGGAGGAGGAACCGGCGATGAACTTTCTAAACAAATGGAGGAAACTGAGAATGATTTAGTCAACAAAAAGCTTACGAAAGAGTTGATTGAACGACAGAAGCAGATACTTACGCGTCTGTTAGATGTAGAAAAATCGGAACGGGAGCAGGAGTTAGATCAGAAACGTAAGGGTGAAACTGCGAAAGACAATTACGAACAGCAAGCCGCCCAGCGATTTGATGAATATATTAAATTAAAGAAGCAAGAGATTGAGTTACTGAAAACAGTGCCTCTCAAACTTAATCCTTATTATAAAAGTGAGGCCAACGAATATTTCAAGCGCTTAAACTAGTACAATGGATTCAATCAGCATTTCTATTCCTTCATTATCCGAAAATATTAGGATGATTGAAAGTTTTATTGACAATGCTAAAGAACAGTTTAGTCTGACTGATGATATCTACGGCAATATCATGATTGCCGTAACTGAGTCAGTAAACAATGCTATTCGCCACGGTAATAAGGGCGACTCTAAGAAAAATGTAGATCTCTCGCTCAAGCTTAGTGATGGTTCTATCATCTTTTGGGTGAAAGACGAAGGCGATGGTTTTGATCATACCAACTTACCCGACCCTACCGCTCCCGAAAATATTGATCAACCCGGTGGACGGGGAATTTTCCTCATGAAACATCTTTCTGACGAAGTCAATTTTCACGACGAAGGCTGCACCGTAGAACTTATTTTCTATATTAATTAATGATCCAATTTTTTGTGGAGGATGTTTCGTTTGATCCACAAATCCTCCAATCCGTCCCGGATTGGCTTATCCTTGTAGCTGAACAGCATAATCAATCTATCTCCAGTATCAGTTACATATTTTGCTCGGATGATTACCTACTTCAGGTTAATCGTGATTATCTAAATCACGATTACTATACCGATATTATCACTTTTGATAATCGTGATGGTTCCACCCACCCGCTGGAGAGTGATATCTTCATCAGCACCGAACGGGTTCAGGAAAATGCCCAAATATTAAAAGTAGATTTCTTGAACGAATTACTACGGATAATTGTGCACGGTGTACTACACCTCCTCGGATTTGATGATCATTCTGAGTCTTCTAAATTACAGATGCGCAATCTAGAAGATGAATACGTAGCTATCTATTTTAGCCAATTTCACATTCAATAGATCATCAAGGTTTCCACGCTTAATGTTCCACGTGGAACATTAAGCTTTTGCTTCACGCGACCTAGTCGAACTGCTTATAAATGAGGCTGATAAAGGTTCCGAATATACGTAATTAACCATTCCACGGCAGTGGAAAATAAAGTAACCGAAAGTGGAAACGAAACTGTGCTTTTGCGTGTAGAATAAAGGAAGAATCAATCACTTAAGAAATGCTTTTCGAAATATATGATGTAATAGTAGTAGGGGCGGGGCACGCAGGAAACGAAGCGGCGGCAGCAGCAGCCAAGATGGGTTCTAAAACCCTGCTCATCACGATGGACATGGCCAAAATGGGACAGATGTCCTGTAACCCGGCCATGGGTGGGGTAGCCAAAGGACAGATTGTTCGCGAGATAGATGCACTCGGTGGATTATCGGGAATCGTGACCGATGAGTCAGCTATTCAGTTTCGAATGCTGAACCGATCTAAAGGTCCGGCTATGTGGAGTCCACGTACCCAAAATGATCGAGCCCGCTTTACTGAAGCCTGGCGAATGCATCTAGAGAAAATTCCTAATCTGGATTTTCTGCAAGAGATGGTTACTGGCATATTGATAGAAGGCGATAGGGTAGTAGGGGTAAAAACTAGTATCGGTCTGGAGATAAAATCGAGAACTGTAGTACTCACTAATGGTACTTTTCTAAATGGCCTAATCCATATTGGCGAAAAGCAGATGGGCGGAGGACGTTCGGGCGAACGCGCATCAAAAGGTATTACCGAACAACTGGTAAGTCTAGGATTCGAATCGGGTCGAATGAAAACGGGTACCCCCCCTCGAGTAGATGGGCGGTCATTGGACTACAGCAAAATGGAAGAACAACCTGGCGATGAAAACCCCGGTAAGTTTTCGTTTACGGATACTAAACCACTTTCACACCAACGAAGCTGTCATATAACCTACACCAATCCTACGGTACACGAAGTACTGGAAGGTGGGTTTGATCGATCACCCATGTTCAACGGGCGAATTCGCGGGCAAGGCCCTCGCTACTGTCCATCTATTGAAGACAAAATCAATCGGTTCGCTGAGCGCGAGCGACATCAAATCTTTGTGGAACCCGAAGGGTGGGATACCATTGAAGTATACGTAAACGGATTTTCTACTTCGCTTCCCGAAGAAGTCCAACACCAGGCTATTCGTCATATTCCCGGATTTGAAAAGGCAAAACTGTTTCGACCGGGTTACGCTATTGAGTACGATTACTTTCCACCCACCCAGCTCTCGCTTAGTTTAGAAACCAAACTGATTGAGAATTTATTCTTTGCTGGGCAAATTAACGGAACTACTGGTTATGAAGAAGCGGCTTGCCAAGGGCTTATTGCGGGGATAAATGCCCACCAGAAAACTCAGGAGCAAGAGTCCTTCGTGCTGCGAAGATCTGAAGCCTATATCGGGGTTTTGATCGATGATCTGATTAACAAAGGGACTGATGAACCCTACCGCATGTTTACCTCTCGAGCGGAGTTTCGCCTGTTGCTCCGGCAAGATAATGCTGACCTGCGGCTAACCGAAAAAGGGCATCAGCTAGGTTTGATCAATGATAGCCGACTAGAGAAAGTATTTGATAAGCGAAATGCTATCTACGAATTACTTCAGGATATGAAGCAGCACAAAGCGGCCCCCGAAGAAATTAACGACGGCTTGGATGAGCTTTCTACAGCTACCATTCGGGAGAAAGTAAGCATTCATCAGCTGCTAAAGAGGCCTGAAATTTCTATTAATAGTCTGACAAAACTAGACTCATCATTAGCAAACCATTTTCAAAAATTCGATATCGAAGTGCTAGAGCAAGTAGAAATACTTACTAAGTATGAAAGCTATCTTGAAAAAGAACGGCAGCACGCTGAACGAGTAGAAAGCCTGGAAGGATACCGGATACCCAGCAACTTCGACTACACCAAAGTGAAAGCCTTATCAACCGAGGCCCGAGAGAAGCTGGGTAAAATCCGACCTGAGACTATTGGACAGGCTTCCCGAATCAGCGGAGTTTCTCCAGCAGATGTATCAGTCATTATGGTCTACTTGGGTAAATAAATTTATGCATCGGATTTGTTTAGTACATCTGGCTTGGATAATCCTGGGTGGAATTATTGTAGCGACGAATGTAGCTATTGCACAAACTGATCTCAAGCAAGAAGTAGAAAAGCGAATTAAGAAAAGCGAGATGCCTTCAGCCGCCCTCAATTATTTAAGCGAGCACTGGTTGAATGAGTCCCGCAAAATTCGCTACTACTACGAAACGGACGGAGCCAATATCAGCTACGAAGCAAAATTAATTCGGGAAAAGCGTAGGTTTAGTATTGAGTTTGATAGCAGTGGATCTCTACAAGATATTGAAGAGTTGATTGATTACGAGCAAATACCAGCATCAGTGCAAGCTAACATTGACTTAACATTGAGCCAGAAATATTCAAAATACCGGATACAACGGGTACAACGGCAGTTTTTACCGGATACTACCCAACAAAATGCTCTACTACACTTCTCAGGTTTGACCACGGAAACGGTCGATAATTTCGAGATAGAAATTGATACTCAGGAGGGATCGGCAGTGCAATCGTACGAGATGCTTTTTAATGTGGAAGGGCTTTTGGTGCAGCGCCGTACCATCATCCGACGTTCATTAGATAATTTTCTCTACTAAACCCTAACTGTGCGCTTATTCTTTTTTTTTTCTTTATCGTTCACCAGTTTTTCAGTAATAGCCCAAACCAATACCCAGCTTCAGTGGGAACCTTCAGTTTCCTACACCTATAAGCTCCCCAACCGCTGGGCGTTTAATGCCAATACCATGTTCAGAAACCGAATGGTAGAGTATAACGGAGAAGGTGCCGAACGGGAAATGGAATGGGTGCTGAACGAAACCCAATTCTTCGCTACTTACTCGCTCTGGAAAAACACCAAAATGAGTGGGGGATACGCCTTTCAATCTCGCCTAACTGATGAACAGTTTTTTGATGAACACCGCTTGATGGAACAATTTGCTTTCGTAATTTATGCGCTACACGGAAAAAGAATTGCTAACCGGATAAGGTTGGAGCAACGAATCAGACAGTCAGGTTACCAAAACCGTTTGCGCTACCGCTTGGGGTTTGATAGTCCGTTAAATGGAGAAGAACTCGACCCCGGTGAACTCTACGGAATTGTTACGAACGAAGTATTATACACGTTTAATAACGTACAACAAGGCTGGGAGAATCGATTATTCGGTGGTATCGGCTGGTTCTTTAATCGACAGTACAAACTACAAACCGGTATTATGTATCGGGTAAGCAGATCGGGCAACCGCTACCGAAACGTACTAGCTTTATCTACGATCATGTACATAAACCGGCGAGAGCGTCAAAAGAAAATTCGGGAATAATCGTTCTAGTTTTATACTTTAAAATTTTTAAAGTTATTAAGGCAAACTCTTCAATACTTATTATTATTTGGTCAAAGCATTTTTCGATCTGAAGCGTTTATACTATATGAAATTTAACTTTTGGCTTGCTTTAGTATGGATAATACTAATTACCGTTGCCTCCTGTGCCCGAAGAGGCACTCCAACGGGTGGGCCTAAAGATACTATCCCACCCAAACTGGTACGAATGTACCCCGAGTTAGAGACCGTTAATTTTGACGATGAAGAGATTGAATTGGAATTTGATGAATACGTGGAAGCTCGGGACCTAAAGCGGGAGCTGATCATTACCCCGCCTATCGAAGATTATAGTTTTTACATCAGTCGTCGGACTTTACATCTGGAAATTGAGGAAGAACTACGAGATAGCACTACCTATACCTTTAACTTTCGCGAAGCAGTGAAGGATGCGTCCGAGAAAAATCCCGCTCAGGACTTAGTGGTGGCCTTCAGTACCGGACCAACCATAGACTCTTTTCAGTTGGAAGGCAACATTCGCCAATTGCTGACCCAGCAGCCAGTGGAAGATGCGGTAGTTTCACTCTACGACGTAAACGATACACTAGATGTATTTACCGGTGCACCTATGTATCTGGCTAAAACCGATGAAGAGGGAAATTACACTATCCGCTACATTCGGGAAGGACTGTATAATGTGTATGCCTTTGTAGACGAGAACAGCAATTTAACCGTAGACTCCAATAACGAACCTTACGGATTTAAAACTGATTCTATATACCTAGGTAGCGATGTTAACCGCACTCTTATAACTGACTCCACTGGCCAGGCTCAGTCAGCAGTGCAGGCTACTAAATCGGTGGATTTGCTTATTCAACGACAGGATATTCGACCAATACAGTTACAAAGTGCCCGACCCAACGGAAAGTACTACGAGATTAAATTCAACAAATCACTAGATGACTATACGATTCGGATAAACGATGAGCTGAGCAACCGCACTCTACGATTTCTGGAGGATTCTGTCCAATCCAATCTGGCCGATACCAGCGTAACACTGTTTAGTAATTTTCAGGATCAGAATAAGGTAATCAGAATTTATAATACGCTAAGGCAGGATAGTTTAGGCATACAGATTTCCGCTACCGACTCTGCTCAACAAGTACTTCCGGATACTGTGCTGTACATTAAGTATCCGGAAACTCGTCGATCAATCGCAGATTTTACCTCTCAGTTTACTACTGATGGTAATGAGTTTACCGATACTATCCAGGGTACTTTCACTTTCTCTAAGCCAGTTGCCCGAATATCTACCGATAGTATTTTGCTCAGTTACGATACTCTCTTCTACGTACCCATTGATTTTGGACAAACCTTGAACTGGAGCAATAATTTTGATCGGGCAGAGTTGTATGTTCCAATATCCCAATCACAAATTGTAGATAGTGTTATCTATTACTCTAAATTGAACGATAGTTTAGATATTCAGTATCGCATACGATTACAGGAACGTTACCTGGATAGTTTACAAAGTGACGTTACTATAGAGAAAAGTACGGAATGGCTGCGGGAGTTTATTCGGCAGAAAGGTACTCCTTCCGATAATAAAATTCTGGATAGCCTAAACCGAATAGAATCCGAAGATGCGAAAAACCGCTTTCTTAGTTCTTATACCGATACTGTTCAGATCAACCGCGAGTTTCCTCTCCGCACCTACCTACGGGAAGACATCATCAGCTCATTACAATCTTTCAACTTTTATGCGTCGCCCGGCAGTTTTATGAGTGTGGAAAATGATAGTAGCGAACAGGTCATTCAAAAGTTCTCGTTTAAGCAGGCCGAAGATTACGGAGCCATCCGGGGCAGTGTAATCACTGAGTACTCTAATTATATTATTCAATTACTCGACCAGCAATACAAAGTTATCCGGGAAGTAAAGAACAGTTCGGACTTTGCTTTCAATATGGTTTCTCCTGGGAAGTATCGGATCCGGGTGCTGATTGATGAAAATAATAACGGTGAGTGGGAAGCGGGGAGTATACTCAATCAGCAGGAACCCGAATCAGTTTACTTTTACACCGAAGAAGAACTGATCGATCTTCGGGCTAATTGGGAACGCAGCGACCTAACGATAACCATTGGTGAGTTATCCACATTATCGAGTGAATAACCTGTGGAAAAGCCTAGAATAACTTGTTAATAAATGTTCGGTTATTCACTCCTCATTTGGGATTCACAATTTTCTGGGGGTTATTCACTCCACCATGTAAGTTATTCACTAGGTTATTCACTTTCGGAGTTATCCATAAAGTTATCCACATATTAGTTAACAACTGATAGAATTACTTATAACACACTATAAACCAATAGATTAATTGTGGATAACCATGTTAATAATCTGTAAATAATTCGAGGAGTTATTCACAACTAGCCTAAATTGCGTTTATTCGATAGAGTTATCCACAAATTCACAATGTAGTAATTAATAATAATTTCGAAGAAAAATAATTGAATAATAATATAATATGTTAGTTAATAAGTTATCAGCCTCAGACCAGAAAGTTATGATCAGAAGTATAACATGGATTATTATTTTGCTAACATGGGCTAACATACACCCATTAATGGCCCAAAACACTCAAAAAATAGAGTTAGCCCAGCAATATGACGATAAGGGTGAAATTGAAAAGGCCCGTACCCTCTACGAAGAGTTAGCCGACAAAAAGAAAAATATTCCGATCATCCACGATCGGTACTTCCGACTGCTGATCAATAACGGTTATACCCAACAGGCAGAGAAGTACGTTCAAAAAGCGTTGCGCTTCTATCCGGATAATATCCTTTATCAGTTAGACGCTGGAGTGGTTAACTTACGCCAGGGAAATGACGCCGAAGCCGAATCCTATTTCACTAAAGTTTTTGACGAGGCAAAATCAGATACCTACAAAGTGCGCATTGTAGCGGGGCACATGATCAAACACGATCTGATTGAACGAGCTGTGAGCATCTACCAGGCCGGCCGGCAGGACAGCGGTGACCCGGCATTGTACGCACTAGAACTAGCCAATGTGTACCGACGACTGAATAATACCGATCAGATGGTGCTAGAGTATCTGGCTTACGCCAACGAAGACCCTTCCCGCGTTAGCTACGTGAAAAATGTGCTGCAAAATATTCTTACTGAAGAAGAGGATTTGGATGCGATGGCAAATTTACTGCTAGATCGCATTCAGAGGGACGCTGACAACCCGTTGTACTCTGAACTACTCATCTGGATTAACTTGCAACAGAAAAACTTCTACGGGGCGTTTATGCAAGCCAGAGCGGTAGATCGCCGGCAACGCACCGACGGTGACGAGGTAATGAGCGTAGCCCAGATCGCCCTAGAAAACCAGGATTACGAAAATGCGCTGAAAATGTACGAGTACGTGATTGATCGTTACCCCCGCACTGCCAACTACGTTTCAGCCCGCCGGTACAAGATTAAGGCTCGGGAAGAGTTGGTGAAAAACCAGTTTCCAGTGCAGCAGGGGGAGATTGTGAGGCTGATTGAAGATTATCAAAATTTCATTGACGAGAGCCTAAATTCCCCCATTGGACCCAGTGCTGCTACGCTGGAAGCCATGCGCAGTCAGGCCCTGCTCTATGCTTTTTATCTGGATGAGAAAAATAAGGCTATTACTATTCTGCAACAGGTAGCTAGCAATCCTAAATCCAGCCGCGAAATTAGAGCGCAGAGCAAACTGGATATGGGCGATATCTACGTGCTAATGGATCAGCCCTGGGAATCCACGCTGCTCTACTCTCAGGTAGAGAAAGCCCACAAAGAAGAACCGGTGGGCTACGAAGCCAAGCTGCGGAATGCGAAGCTTTCGTACTACAAAGGCGATTTCAGCCTGGCCCAGGACCATCTGGATGTGCTGAAGGAAGCTACTACCCGTGAGATTGCCAACGATGCTATGTCGCTCAGCTTATTGATCCAGAACAATACCGTACTAGACACTTCTGGTGCCGCTATGCAAGCCTATGCGGACGTTGAGCTGATGTTATTTCAGAATAAGCAACCGCAAGCGCTGACGAAGCTAGACAGTATGTTGGAACAGTACCAGGGGCATCCACTGGAAGACGAAATCTACTGGCTTATGGCTCGGGTACAACTACAGCTAGGAAATTTCGACCAGTCATTAGAAAAACTGAACAACATTTCAGAATCGTATAGCTACGACATTCTGGGCGACGATGCGCTGTTTATGCGAGGCCGTATTTACGAGGAACAATTGAAGGATTCCGAAAAGGCGATGGAATTGTATACTCAGTTTCTGAGAGAATATCCGGGCAGTATTTACGTAGCTGATGTCCGTAAACGCTTCCGTAATCTTCGTGGTGATTTTAATATCAATTGAACAGTCGTTCTATATTCTTTTCAGTTTTTAATTCATCATTATAATTACTGAAAGCGCATAAATTCCAAATAAATCAACTAAAATTGATTTTGCAAAACACCTTAATGAACAATCGTTCATTGACAGCTTGATATAGTTTTGAAGAAACTACAAAGCTTCGATTTGAAAGAACTTTGCGTTTAAAGTTGTGATATACAATTATTGCTAAATTGATTATTGTCGGATCGATCAACCTCAGCTACTTACAAATTCTAATGATTAAAATAATAGTGGCTCTCGTAATCCTCGCCTTTTTCCCGGAAAATTGTACAGGTCAAATTGAGAGAGTCTGGCTAACCCACCCTACCAACACTCCGGATAAATTATCGATAAACTGGGAAAGCGCTAGACCAGGTAACGCTGAGGTATATTATGGCGATAGTGAGAAGTACGATAGTGTAGTCGTCGTACAGGAAAACACCAAACTACATCAAGTTGAAATTTCGCTTAGTTCTGAGGTTGACATCTACCATTATCAAGTCTCCTCTAATGGTCAGAAATCGGCAGACTATACATTTAAGAATTACACCGGTGACGAATTACGGGTAGCGGTAGTAGCTGATTGGCAAGGAAAGCCCAATCTGGATGTTCTCCTACAGGAAGACATTCACTTACTACTTACGGCTGGTGATAATATATCCAGCATCCACGGAAGCTGCGGGATCGGAAATGCTGATTGCATAGAGCCTTATCGCCAATTGATCGATACTTATCCGAAACTGTTCTCTTCCACCCCATTTATGCCAGTATTGGGAAACCATGACCGGGAAATACGCCCGCGAGGAAAGACTCCGCCGGATGAGCCAGTGTACGATATAGAAGCTTCGGCATTCCGGCGCTTTTTTGCGCTACCTGGAGATGAGTGGAAATGGACATTTGCAATACCGGACTTTGATGTTCGTTTTGTTGCGCTGGATCTTAATCATATTACGGATCAAGGTAATAGCTGGCAAACTTGTCATCCTTTTGGAAAGAACACAGTTCAGTACAAGTGGTATAGTGAAGAAATGTCTCAAGTAGACGAGGCTTTTGTAGTAACGCTGCAAAATGAGAAGAACGAAAGAATGCGTCAGCAGGAAAATGGTGAGTGGCAACAGCTTTTTGAACAGGGAACAGCCGTAGTTACCGGTTACGGTTACTTTGCCGAACGAGCCGTGGTAAACGGTTTCCCCTACTTCAATACTTCGCTAAATGGAAAAGGAGATGTATATCCCGATACCCATACTAAATTTTTGCAAAGCGAGGATAGCTATATTCTGCTTAGTTTTCCTATCCAGAAAAATGTAATGACCGTGGAAATTAAAGATCATGATGGTAAGGTGCTAGACCGCTCAGAATGGAATAGAAACCAGTAAGTGGAGTGCTTTTACCTAATCAGAGATAAAGTCTAAAATTATGATTGAAAATGGGACGTACTGGATTCGAACCAGTGACCTCTGCCCTGTCAAGGCAGCGCTCTA
>CAKZYJ010000156.1 GCA_937884755.1 uncultured Flammeovirgaceae bacterium | reverse complement strand
ACCTGCTCACTGCCAGCGGGAAAGTATTCGTTTTCACGAGCATCTAATGCCTCGTTGGCAAAGGTGGGAATATCGGTACCCGGTTTCAGCAGCACAAAGTTGTGTCCCATGGCTTCTTTAGCCATTTGCCCGCTGTGATTCAGGGTCAGAGTAACTTGTTGACCCGCCTTTACTCGTAGTTCGGTTTTATCATACTCCAACAGATCTCCAGTGTTCAGCACCAATGTGACCTCGTCTGCCGGGGAACTCTCTGAGGAACTCTCCGAAGAAGCTTCGGCAGCAGACGTAGTTTCCTGCTGGCTAGCGGTGCTGTTGGAACTGCCCCCGCACTGGAAAAAAACAAAAGCTAGAGCTAAAATCATAATTGGTGTTTTCATGCGCTTAAAACTCAACAAAAATGAAATTTGTTTTTTTATTGACATTTATTGAATAGGCCGTGGACCGGGGTTTACAGCGTGGATCGGCTTGCTTACCCGAATAGTAGTCAATTTCTGTTTTTTCCGGGTAGCCTTCGCTGGTTCGGCTTGTGGTGTAAGGCGTAAAGCCACGAAGGTCGTGAGAGCGCCAGTTAGCAGCCAGGCCAGGTCGACGAAAAATGAGTCGGGGTAGCCCATTGGAAGAGACTGCCAAAGCCATAACCCGGAATGCAAACCATTGAAAACCGGGATGAGTAAGCCCATCACTCCCGCTAACAACAGCGCGTTGCGGTTAATGGTAAAGTAGTTTTTGACGAAGTAAGCGTAGACAGTGTAACCCACCCAAAAGGCCAGAAACAACCAACTGATCCAACCGAAGCGGTGAGCCATTTCGGCGGGAAAGGTCTTGGTTAAGATAAACATCAGGGCAATGGCGGGAAACAGCCCCAGGCAAGCCCCCAGGTAGATGGCCCCTACGTTAGTATTATATTGCTGTTTCGCTTCATACTTTTTCTTATCGCGAGCCTTTAGCCATACCATTACTCCCGAAATGATGACAAAGCAGGTAACCAATGCCATTAAAAAGTATAGCACTCGGATAAAGTAACCCCCGTAATTGCCAAAGTGAATTCTATGCACAAAATCAACTACCCCCACCACGTAGGGTGGGTTATCGGCTACCGCTACTTCGTGTACCATTTGCCCGTCGGATAGGCGATAGGCAATCTCGGTAGTATTAAAAAAATGGCTGGTCAAGTCAGTGCCAATCGTCACCCCAACGTGGGCGTTCTGATCGTGATAGTTTTTGATACCAACGCTGATAAACTCCACGTGCTCCGTAGGTATCTTGCTCACTGATTGTTCAACCAACTTATTGATGGATACCTGCGCTTCGGTGTAGCCCTTCGTTTCAAACTGTTGGGAAAAGAAAGCCGGATAAACCTCTTCAAACATCGCTTGCTGATCGCCTCCGTAAAGGATCTGAGCGTAGGGCAGAAAGATCAGAATCACTAAGCCAAAGATCGCCCCGGTAACGGCGTACATAAACTGAAAGGGTAATCCGATCACTCCCAGTGCAGTATGGGCATCGGTCCATAAATTTTTGAGCGATGCCTTGAGGCGAAAGGTAAAAAAGAAGGAAAATATTTTGTTCCAGTGAACGATCACCCCGGTGATAATAGCAAACAGAAAGAACACGGAAACCAGTCCCGCAAGATAAATGCCCACCACCGGGATTTGGCGGAAGAAGTGAAGATCGTACAGAAAATCACCCAGAGCAGCTTCCTGAGCTTCTTCTTCCGATGGGGCTACGGCATAGGTGTCACCATCTAATTCCAGATTAATATTCCCTCGGGCGACTGAGTCGGGCAGTAAACTCAATTGGCTTCCCTGTAAAGTGGAATCGGACAACGGTTGAGAAAATACCGAAATATGACCGTGGTGGTTGTTAATGAACATATCCCGGCCGTGCATAGCGTAGCCTTCGGCCTCTACCTGCGCCAGCACCCGGTCGTAATCAATAACGGTAACCGCCGACTCAGCCGGTTCATTGGCTTCCCAGTGGTTGATATTCTCGAGAAACAGTGCAAAGCCTCCCGCCAAGAAAATGACGTAGAGCCCGATGCTAATGACAATACCACTTACGGTGTGGGTATTGAAAAAGACGTTGTAATCGCGATTGTTCATGGATTCAATTGTTCGATGGTTCGATTGTTAAATGAAAGAGAGCAAGGGGCGGGGAGTATGCACACTAAGCTCCCAACTGGGCAACGGCGGCCACCTGCTCTATCCTCCATCAGTTTAGGTAAATCATTAAGCTACTTACTCCAATTAGTAAGAGTAGCAAGCTCCACACTTGCCAAACCTTACGCAGCCAGTAGGTAACCAGCATCAACCCCGTCCAGAGAATGAAGATGGTGAAAATAGAGGTTCCAAATACAATAGCTGGGTCGAGCCAAGCGGCCAGAGCGAGATGAAAGGCAACGGCAGCAATTAGGCTCCCCAGGATGGCGGCGGAGAGTCTACCGAATTTGATCCAGGGTGATTGAGTAAGGTACTTGGTGTTAGCGGGCATAGCGATTAGGACTGTAGGGTGAGTAATAATACTTCAATACCGATGCTAGCTAGCAGAATCAAACCTAAATGGAATTGGCTTATGCGCTCAAAGGGAGCAAACAGCACCATCAGGCCGGCTAGCAGCATCCAGAGAGTAAGGCTGGCAAAGATACCCGTGGCTAAACCCATAGTAACGGTCAGTAAGAAAGTGCTCACCCCAAACAAGATGGCTGCCGAAAGGCGCGCCACGGTAGCGTGAGCATCCAACCACTGCATCCAGTCAGGCTTGTCAAATTCCACCCGATCGGCAACAGCGTAGAGGGCAAGTACCGATAAAAAAGAAGTAACGATGCTTAGGGTGTACATTTTCTTGGATTTACTAATACTATCAGTCTATAATATAGAGATCGGTCGGAACCCCTGCGGTGAGGGAAAATACTTTCTCAGTCGCCTTGGTTTCCTGATCGTAGGAATAGTAATGCTCACCATCAGCGGTGCTGGATATAATGTATACCATTCCATTGTAGGTAAAAGGGCCTTGAACCGAGCCCCAAGTACCTACCGGTATGTTATCAATCTTGGTAATCTGACCGCTAGCCACGTCAACTTCGTAAGGGTACATATTCACATCACCAGAGTTGCTCCAGTCGGGTGCCACTGGTTTTACTTTAGCGTAGAGCTTGCCGTTATGGTACACCCCTCCCCCCAGGATAAAAGCATTTCCTTCCACTAGTTGGTTGTAGTCTATTTTGAAGTTGGGGTCAAAAGTAGTTTCACCGCCCTTAATCCTTACAGTTGTGGAGTTAGGTCCCTCCACGAAATCAGACATAAATGCGGAAAGATACAAGTATCCGTCATCGGCATACTCCACTAAATGAGCACTTTTTACCCCGAAATAGCCAAAAAGAAAATATTCCGGATATACGGCCCAATCAACAAAACTGTCGGTTGTAGGATCAATAACTAGCACAAAAGTAGAATCGTAAATAGGGAATCCATTGGCATTATCAAATCGTACTTGGGCGTAGAACTTGTCGTTGGCCATTTTCATGAATCCAGCCATCGTCACGTTTTTAACAGCCGTGTCGGCAGCATAGGTGTTGATCTGTTCAGTAAGGTCAATTTCTCCTGTCTTAACCATACTGGTAGGATCAAAAATCTGTAAACCTTTATCACTCAGGTTGGGATTAAAATAGTAACCTTTGTTTTCATTTACTAATCCGAACATTTCTGCACCAGCAAAAAAACCACCAGAAGCTTGCTGACCCGCGCTATTAATTTCGTACTTCTGAATACCAGGATCACCAGCCGGATTAACGCCGTAGTAGATAGCATCTCCGTGCGACTCGCTCCCGAAACTAGCATTATTCATCGCAATACCATTCAACGTCGACGGATCAATATCGCCGGAAGGAAAGCTGTCGAAGGCTACCAACATCGCACTTTCCTGACCCATATTGATCGAGAGTACAAATTTATCGTCTTCTGTCGGATCTATAGGAGCTTCGGCCGCTGGTTCATTCTCGGAGCAGGATGCCAAGAGGCTTACCGATAAAATCAGAAGAGAAAAGAGAGTATAGTGGATTAAATCTTTCATGATTAGTGAGATTAGGGTGAGGGTAGTAATCAGACGAAATTACCATCACAGTGAGGGTTAGTCTAAAATGTAAATTTGGGAGGGAACCCCGGAAGTAATAAGTAATATCTCTTCCGCTAAGTCGCCGGTTGTGGGGTCGTACTCGTAGTAGCCCTGGTAG
Source organism: uncultured Flammeovirgaceae bacterium (assembly GCA_937884755.1). Taxonomy (GTDB): domain Bacteria; phylum Bacteroidota; class Bacteroidia; order Cytophagales; family Cyclobacteriaceae; genus Tunicatimonas. The sequence goes on along the minus strand of CAKZYJ010000156.1, from coordinate 31,248 downwards.
TCGGGGTTACTAGCGGGGAAGTATATTTTTTCGTTGTACAGGAACGGGCCGTGAATAGAATTGTGATTGCTACCCGGTGTGCCACCAATCTTCTTGGCCGTACCGGTTGCTAAGTCAATTTCGTAAGGGTATATGTCAGGCACTTCATTAAAATTGCTAAAATCAGGTAAGACAGCAGTATCTTTCATTCGACAGTATAATTTGCCATTATGGTAACAGGAGCCACCGTACATCATTGCTGCCCCACCTACAAAATCATCTAACTTGATTGCAAAGTTTGGATCGAAGGACGTTTCGCCCGCCCTGATTCTCAGGATAGTGCCCTTAATTTGAAAATTTCTACCTCCCCAAGCAGCCAGATATAAGTAACCGTCACTACCAACTCCAGTATACTCAATGTTGGGCTGGCCAAAATAACCGAACATAAAGAACTCAGGGTGGATGGCCATGGCCTCAAACTGGTTGGTATTAGTATTGATCACTGCCACGAAGGATGAGTCATAAACTGGTGTGGCGTTAACATCTTCAAAAGAAACCATAGTATAGAGCTTATCGTCAGCTATTTCCATAAACCAGTTAAAACTAATCGCCTGAGCCTCCTCGGTGATATAGGGATCGAGCTGGGCGCTGAGATCAATTTCCCCAGTGCGCTCCATAGTGGTAGGATTAAAAGTCTGGATCGCCTTGGGGTTCAGATCGGGATTCCAGTAATAGCCTAAATCATCGTCTTTGACTGTACTGATTACGGCGTTGGCAATAAATCCAGACTCCACCAGTTGACCACTGGGAGACAACGTTAATTTTTGAATACCCGGATCACCCGCGGGATTATTATTCTCGAAGATAGCGTCCTTGTAGGTGTATCCGGCCGACCTTACCGATGCAAAAGAAAGTCCTGAGGCATCGGCCGGATTTACGGTGCCGTGGGGCATGGAATCGTACGGGATCAAAATCCCGCTACCGTTGCTAACGTCGGTAATCATGGATAACACGAACTTATCATCATCAGTAGGGTCTACTACTGCTGTCGGTTCGGGAGAATCTTCTGAGCAGGAAACCAAGAAGCTGACTGATAACATCAGCAATGCTAATACGTAAAGGCTAAATTGATTTTTCATGAGTAGTTTTTATTCTTACTTAAGTTGGTATCTGATTTTTATATTGTAGTTAATAGGCTGCTTAGGTATCCGGAAGTTGTCGTACAGTTCTAGGTTCAGGGCGTTGTTCACTTCCAGGTTCAGCCACAAGGGGAGGTCATTAAATTTATAAGAAGCCCCGGCATTCACCATATGCTGAGTCGGAATCAGGAAGTCTTCCAGATTACTTAGTTGCGAGCCTTCTACGTTTTCAAAGATACCCGGCTCCTGTGACTGAGGGATTTGAATGAAGATGTACTTTTCAACAAAACTGTAATTGCTGTACAGTGAAAGCCGATCGCTGCTACCGAACAACCCATGTAGGTCGTAATTAAAATTCAGATTGGTGTAGAAGAACGGACGGAAGGGGAGACGGGCACCCTCCATCACTTGTTCACTACGGGTCTCGATATTAAACCTTCTGGCATCTTGATAGGTAATGTTGGCGCTTATTTTTAGTTTGTCAAACAGGGTTGTCCTGACGCTAGCCTCCACCCCCTGGATCTTAGCTTCATCCTTGTTCTGGTACTGAGAAAAGATCAACCACAGTGGTTGTAGGATAATTTGGTCCTGCACGTGGCGGTAAAAGGCGTTTACGTCCAACCACCAATCCTTATTTTGGTCTAGATTCGTGTAGAGGCCTAAGTTTATATTGTGACTTTGTTCGGGATTTAGGAGGGGGTTTCCAATCAGGAATGCACCGTCTCCGAAGTATTCCCGAGATTCGGGAATGCGGGTTGCATTTTCGTAGGATAGCCGGATAAATCGGTCGGGGCTGAAGGAAAACTTCAACGAAGTACCAACTCCGTAGCTCTCATCCGAAAAAGTTGGGGTAAGATCACCAATGCCCCACTGACTTAGCGAGCTGGTAGTAATGGCGTAACGCTTGGCCGTTACTACCTGGGTAATTCGCTCTTTCCATAGAGGAAAAGTCACCTGTAAACCCGAAATATTCTTGTCGTAACTAGCCGGAATACTAAAAGGGTCAATCGTTTCTCCATCAATTCCTATCCGTTGACCGAAAGGGTCGTTGCCTACCCGGCGGTCGGTAGTGATATTATGATTTAGGGTAATGGCTGCTTTACCCAGTTGGTAAGTCAGGTTGAACCGCCCGACAAAGTTCTCAAAATCAAGGCTACGGAATGATTTGGTATTGGCTTCGCCCTCGGTACCGCTTACCACGGCTACTACATCACCGTTCCAATCGTAGCGGTTACCACTGGTGTCGGCAAAGAGCGTATTCTTCATACTATAAGCCCCGAATAGGTCTATCTCCAGTTTACCAAGGGCCTTTTTATAGCGGGTATGAAAGGCATCAAAGTTTTCGTAATTCATCACTTCGCCGAAGGGCTTGCTTACGTTGAAGCCGTGCTGCTCTTCCTTTTCATTATCGAAGTAGGCGTAACCAATCTCAAATAAGTCGGCGTAGCGAATATCAGTAACCCCCGCCGCTACTTCCACAAATTTACTTTCTACCCCGTCGTGAAAGCGGGTCACGTTGGCGGGTTTCAGGGTTTGCGATTCTTCATCCACCACCTGAACTTCCATTTCGTAGTTGTTTTCGGCCGAGACGTAATAGGAAGACAGTTTAGTATAAAGCTTGGTACCGGGTATTTGGAAAAATCCGTTGACATTGGCTTGGTGGGTATTAAATGAGCCAAAACCGTAGGATACGTCTAGTTGGCTCTCGTAGAGATTGTTACTGATCAGGTTGATAGCCCCACCCAAGGCATCAGCTCCTAAGCTAGCGGGCAAAATACCCTTATACACTTCCACCCCGCCTAGCTGGCCGATAGGCACGATACTGATGTCAAAGGCTTTGCCCAGGTAGTCTAGCGGAATACCATCGCGGAAGTAGCGAATGGCATTGCCTTGCAAACCATTAAGGTTAACGGTCACCGTACTGCCTACCCCCGCCGATTGGCGGATGTTGACCCCTGGCATCTGGTTGATTAGCTGAGGAACCGGGGTAGAGCGTTCCTGGATACGACTGATATCCATCGCTTCTACCTTAATAGGCTGCTCCATTTTAACCTGAGCTTCGGACTTTCCTTGAACGATAACTTCGTCCATTTCCAACAAACCTTCTTCCAGTTGAATGCTCAATCGAAGAGTTTGTCCCTCTTTCAGGCTGACAGCCTGAGTTTTAGCCGCATATCCTACTCCCGAAATAGCAAGCGTGTGCTTTCCCGGAGAGATATTACGCAGGATAAAATTACCAGACACATCGGTAGCGACCCCTTGGTCGTTATCTAATATGACAGTGATACCGGGCATTAGTTCGCCACTGGCGTCCGAAACAGATCCTTCCAAGGTAGCCGATTGGGCGTACAAATAGGGGCACAGGCATACCATCAGCAGTGCGCTGATCGTATAGCGTAGGTAGGTTGAGGGCATTAGTATTATTTAGACTGATTCTATACAGTGGCAAATATCCACCAGCCTACCTTAGTATGCAATAGCTAGTTGTAGTCAAATTTTAGCACTAGAGGTAGTATATTTGGATTGAAAAATGGTTCAGTTCAACCATTCAGTGCCGAGAAAAAGAAAACTATATGCATATTCGCTTACAAAGCCTACATTTTCGTGCCTTGCGAATTAGAGGCTCAATCAAGAGTTAATCCAATATTACTTTCGCTACCGGTGGTGTTTTAGGGGTACTGATCCAGGCATGGATAGCATCTGAGAAAGATTGATATTTCGCAAAAAACTAGAAAGTACGATGCCTAAGTCCAATAATGCTTAAGTAGTTGCTTCCTCGAAATTGTCTACGAAAATAGTATATTCCCACCATTACTTTAAAAACGTTTCCTATCGACTAACAATCTGACTATGCGATACAAAAACTTTGTTCTGGTACTGATCATCGGATTTTTCACGCTTCCGGTTGCGGGCCAATCCATTGATCCTGTTCAATTGGAAGCTAGCATCGATGCTTTGGTCCCACCTGATATTAATGATTCTACCCCCGGACTGGTAGTAGGTGTTGTGCGGGGTGGTGAGTTAATCTTTAGCAAGGGGTACGGAATGGCTAATCTGACCTACGGTATTGCTAATGACCCCAAGATGGTCTATAACATCGGCTCGGTTACCAAACAGTTTCTGGGGTATGCCTTTGCGGTACTACACACTCAGAGGAAGTTAAGCATTAATGACCCGGTTCATCGGTATTTGGAGGACTGGCCGGAGTTTGAGCAGACGGTAACCTTGCATCATCTACTGACCCATACCAGCGGTTACCGCGAAGCCTATACCATGTCTAACTTAGCGGGCCGGTTTATCGGGGTTGATCGGCTTTCGCGGGAAGAGTGCCTGAAGGTGGTACGCCAGCAGCCTCAACTGGAGTTTATCCCCGGTTCGCGCTACACCTACAACAGCACCGCCTGGGTGATTTTAGCCGAAGTCTTCGAGAAAGTAACCGGCGAGACGGCCGAGACCTGGATTGAAACCAATATTTTCCAACCGCTGGGGATGCAAGCCACCCGCATTGAAACCTACGTAGGTGAAGTAATACCCAACGCCGCCGAATCCTACTCCTACCGAGGTGATCAAAGCTACGCCAACGAAAAAAGCAATCGGGCAATTTTTGGGGCGGCCGACATTGTTACCAGCGTAGAAGATTTAGCTAAATGGGCGAACAACTACCGAACTGCCGAGATTGGAGGCCCAGAAGCTAATAAGGTGTTTTTGGATCCTTTTACACTGAACGACGGTACAGACGCTGAGTACGCCCTGGGTATTGGGATTAACACCTACCGGGGTCTGCGGCGGTATCGCCACACTGGAGGACACGAAGCCTTTCTAACTCAGCTGAGCTATTATCCTGACCACGATACTGGTATCATTTTAATCTCCAATTTTGGGGGTAAGGGAGTCATTTCCAGTACCAAAATAGCTGAACTTTTGCTGTCCGAGCACATGATTCCTACCGAAGAAATGGTTCCTGAATCAGTGGCAGTTGATAAAGCTGAACTGGAAAAACTGTCGGGGTTGTACCGGGCATCTACCTTGAACCAGTCCACCAAACTACGTATGGATGAGGATACTCTTTCTCTCGGTGGTCAGACCAGACTCATTCCTATGGGTGCTAGGGTATTTCGGATCAAAGGGAGCAAAGAAGAAGTGAAGTTTGAAACACTTGATGATGGTAACCTGCAAATGGAAATGAGCGGGAATGCGCGTCAGACCTTTACGCAGGTAGAACCCTGGAGCCCGAGTACGGATGATCTAAAAGATTTTGAAGGCGATTACTGGAGCGATGAGCTAGAAACCGTGTACCACCTACAGGTTGAGGAAGACCACCTGAGTATTCACCACCGTTGGCTGGGTGAAATTACGTTGGAACCCATCTCCTCTGATTTTTTCCGAACCAACTACGGTTTTTACGTAAACTTCAATCGTAATGAGGCGGATGAACTAATCGGATTAAGCATTAATAGCGGCCGGACCCTAAACGTGATCTTCAATCGTCAGAACTTATGAATTGTAAGACTTTGCTCTTTTTCGACGAGAGAAATCGATTCATTGATGGAAAGATATCTAAGATATCTTTTATCCGCTGACCTTTTTTTCTTGCTCTTCGTAGAGTTGTTTGATCTTCTTCCGCAAGGCATCCGTCTGCTTCATGGCTCGCAGCAGGATGCGGTAGTGTTGTTGGGGGTTTTGGCGCAGACAACGATGCAGCTCCCAGTAGTAGCGATCTAAGTTCTGTTGGTTCTCAGGTTCAGGGCGGTTCTGTTCCATACATGAGCCTATTGGGTGCGGGGAGTAGGATTAATAGCATGCAATGGTTTGGCTGCAACGTTGGTATACGTCCGTTTCTTCCGATTGGCTTTTACGGGTTCGGTCTGGGGTTTTAGTCTAAGGCCGATGTATAGCGTAACTGCTCCGGATACCAACCAGAATACATCCACGATAAAAGAATCTTCGTATCCCCCGTCCCAAGACTTCCAAAGCCATAGCCCACTTTGTAAACCGTTGAGTACCGGGATGAGTAGCCCTAAACCTCCCGCAATTAGCAAGGCATGTTTATTAATCTTATAGCTGCTTTTAATGAAAAAGGCATAGATGGTAAAGGCCAACCAAAAACCAAAGAAAACCGCATTAATAAGTTGATAGCGGATCTCCATTTCTAGAGGTAATACCTTGGCTATGACGAATAGTAACGCAATCGCGGGATAAAGTCCCAAGCAAGCTCCCAAATAGATGGCTCCCACATTACGATTGAATCTTGCTTTGGTGGCATAGGCTTTTTTGTCTCTAGCTACCAGCCAAATCATTACGCCACTGATAATGACAAAACAAGTCAGAATGGCCATGATAAAGTAGATAATTTGAACAAATAAGCCACCAAAGTTTCCGAAGTGCAAGCCTATGAAGTAACTCAATGAAGAGGTACGAAAAGAACTTTCCTCCAAACGCTTTTCGTATACGAGCTCGCCATCATCCAATCTAAATTCTGATTGTGCAAATCCAGCAAAATTTAATTTCGTATCAATATTTGACGTAAGATTTAGATGGGCATTTTGATCTCCATAGCTCTTAACCGTCATTTGAAATCCTTTAACATCCTGGCTAGGTAGATTTCCCAAAAACTCCTGAACATGGGTATTTATGGAATGTACTTGATCCGCTTCACCAATCAGCTCATAGTTTTCATTCCTAGGAAGGATAATGGCTGCTCCCTTATTCACATCTCCGAAGACCAGGTAAATGATTGGCAGGGCTAAAATAGTCAACCCAAATATCGTCCCGGTGGCGGCATACATGAACTGATACGGAAGACCAAGCACACCTAGCGCCACATGCCCATCTGTCCAGAGGTTTTTAATGGAACTTTTTAACCTGAAGGTGAAGAAGTTAGAGACGATTTTCTTCCAGTGTATCACCACACCAGACACTAAAGCGAATAGTAGTAATATTGAAAGTATTCCTGCCAGGTAGATCCCTACAACCGGGATTTGTCGGAAGTAATGTAGTTGGGTCAGTATCCAACCTATTTGTCCTGCTTTGCCATACTCATTAGGTTTCATCAATTCATAAGACTGGATGTCAACAACATAATTAATTTGAGCAGTGGCTTCCGCATATATCAGGCTGTCGGAAGTAGTTAACTGACCCAATGAATCTTTGGAAATCATATTGGATGGTATTCCTGCCCTAATACCCAAATGAGTACCACGATTTTCACCTAGCTGAATACGAAAATCACGTGCATACATTTGATACCCTTTTTTAGCCACCTCAGCGAGTATCCGGTCATAATCCACATCCTTCAGATTAATCTTACTCCGCTGACTATTGACTTCCCAGTTATTGATTTCCTTTTGAAAGAGCGCAAAAGCTCCTGCCAGGAAAATTACGAATACCCCAATACTGATGATGATGCCAGCGACGGTATGCGTATTGAAAAATGTATTGTAGACTCTTTTATCCGATTGATGTTCTTTTATATCCTTCATTATCAAAGTGTTTTTAACAAGAAAATACCGAATCCTGATACCACGATCACGGCACCCAGGACAGCCCAGGCTTTTCCTGGTTTTTTGATCCAATACACCACCGCAATGAAGAATGCCCAAAGTGAAGGAAAAACAAACCAAATGGTCAACACCATCAGTTCATCAAACCCCAGCAGTCCTAACAGAGATAATATGCCGATCGTAGCGGCCAGACCTCCAATTGCAGAAGCAAGCACTTTACTGGTTCTGGCTAGTTTGGTTTTCAATAGATACTTTTTATTTGCTGGCATGGTGTGTTAGTTTTTTGCTATCTTTTTAGAAAAAAAAGGAACTATTAGAATAATGACAGACGCAAGCGTGGGCCACAGTACCAAGACCGTGAAAACTCCCTTTGCTAAACTCAAATCAACGGCAAATAGAAGTAGGCTTGCGACGGTAAAAGTCCATCCAAGCATCCTCAACAACTGAGGATACTTGGATAGAAAATCAGGAATGACTCTTGGATTTAATTCGGTCCGATCTGCCGCTACATAGAAGCAGGTGATCGATAAAAGAGTTAACGAAATAGCTGTTAGAATCATGTTCAAGGGACTTGGACTGAAATGACTATTCTATATCCTATAGTTTTGCAATGGCTCCTATTTTACCACTTTCAAGCTCAATTGCTTTAACTACTTCTCCCGTAGTTAAATCGTATGTGTAATAACCTTGAAATTCATTGTTAGCCACAGGGAAATATGCTTTTCCTTCAATTATTGTAGTTCCATTAAGGGTGTTTCCTGCAAATGAACTTCCGGGAATACCTTGAATTTTAGTTCCTGTTAATGTATTTAAATCTATTTCCCAAGCAAAGCCTTCAAGTGTGAAAATATTTGTAAATACAGCATCTTCTTCATTCATTCTAACATAGATTTTACCATCTTTCATCTGTCCACCTCCAACTGTAAGAATTGCACCAGTTCCAGCAAAGTTTGGTGCAATGCCCTCTAAGTTTGCTATACCGTTAGTTCCAAAAGACATATCAAAAGCTGTAGTACCAGCTTTAACACGTAAAATTAATTCAGACGTTAACAGACCTGTATTACCTATAAAATAAAGATCGCCATTAGAGTCTTCAGTAATAACCTCCTTACTTAAACCTTCATCCATACCACCTATAGCCTGTGGGTAAATCATTACATTTTCAACCATATCGGTTGTAGAATTGATTGCCACAACAAAAGTAGAATCAAAGACGTTTTGACCATCTGCCTTCAAAAAATTAATTTGAGTGAAAACATAGTCCCCAGAGGCTTGTACGAAACTATTCAATGTAATATTTACCACACTGTCATTATTGGCAAATTGTGCAACTGATGCGGAAAAATCAACTTCTCCTGTTCTTTGCATAGTAGTTGGATCAAACGTTTGTAAGGCTTGATCATTACGTAATTCATCAATGTAATAACCTTTTGATTGACTTGCGAAATCAAAAAGCCCACCTCCTTCTCCTATTGATATAAAACCCGCATCTTCAAATTCACCAAGATCATTTTCTGTGAATTTTTGAATACCAATATCCAAGGTTTGATTGATTCCTGTATAAAATCCACCTTCAAACCCTACACCTATAACTCTATTTTGGTCAGCGAATTGAATAGGATTTTCAAAATTTGCAGGATTTATTATACCTGAAAATAGAGTGTCGCTGAAAGTTAGTAATGCTCCTCCTCCAGTCGTAAACAAAGCATAACCTAAGTTATCTTCAGATGATGACGGTTGAGGGTCATTATCATCATTACAGCTGGTAAAAAAGACCGTACTTGATAATATAGCGACCGTTAACACATTTCGCAGAATTGGTTTTAAAATGCATTGTACTACTAATTGATTAATTGATTTTCTCATTTGATTTTCCTTCTATTGTGTATTTAAGTTTGATTCGAAAATTTCTTCCGGGCAGTTGAACACGAAAACCATCAAAAACTGGTATATCCAGTAGGTTGTTCACTTCAAGGCTTACCCAAAGTGGCATGTCTGAGTATTTGTAAGTCATTCCAATATCCAAGGTGTGCTGTGCATCAATGATGGTTTTACTATCGAATTGATACTCTCTTTCAAATAGCCTTGGTTCTAATTCTCTTGGAACAGATCCAAGTAGAAATTGCTCAACAAATCCGTAATTCAAGTAACCGTCCCAATTTCCCTTTATAAATACTTTTGGATGGGTATATCTTAAACCGGTATTGGAGAAAAAATAAGGGATATTGGGCTGTCTGGAGCTTGAAAAATTAACATTAGACGAATTTACTCTTCTCAAATCCTGATAGGTTACTGAGAAATTATATCTTAAACCCGGAATTATTTGTCCTCTCAATGAAAGCTCACTACCTAAAACTCGAGCGTCATTGGCATTTCGGAAAATACCGTTTGCAAATCCAGATTGAAATAGAATAATATTATTTTGAACAAAACGATAAAAAACATTTAAATCCAGCCAATGTTTTTTCTTTTTACCAATATTAGAAAATATGCCAGTATTGATATTATGGCTTGTTTCAGGAGTTAAGTTGGGATTTGCAAGAATAAATAAGGCATCTCCCAAATATTCAATAGCCTCTGGTATTCGGGTTGCGTATTCGTAAGAGAATCTTAAAAATCGGTTTTTATTTAAACTAAATTTTGTTGAGTTACCAATTCCGTGGCTTGTTTTATTTACTACAATAGGATCATCATCAGCGACCAAACCTGCTTGTGTAGTAGATGTATTCAAATGAAATTGCTTAACTGTAAGTACATTTTGAATTTTATTTTTCCATAATGATGAGGTTAAACCTAATCCTGAAATGTGTCGGGTATAATTTGTTGGAAAGGTTAAAGGATCTACATCGGTCCCAAAGATGATTTCAAGCGTGTCAGAACCAATTCTATCTTTAGAAATGAAATTATGGTTGAACACTAGTTTATGGTTTTCAGATAATTTATAACCAACATTAACTCGGGCAGTCCAAGTTTTAAAGTTTAAATCTCTGTAATACCTTGAAAAAGGACTGCTTTCCCCACCTTGGTTTCTCAATGGAATTCGTTCTCCTAACCAATTCCATCGTGATTCCGGATCATCAACAAAAAGGGTGTTTTGGTTACTATATGCCCCAAAGACATCCGTTGAAAACTTCCCTTTGTTTAATTTATACCTTAATGATAAAACATCTGAAGTTTCATAATCCATCACCTCACCTAAAGCGGAGTTTGGATCCAATTGCAAACCATTTTGACGCTCTTTTTCCAAGTCAAAATGAGAGTACCCAAACACTAATAAGTCTCCATATTTAAAGTCTCGAAGGCCAATTTTTGTCTCGGCAAAAAAAGTTTCAATTCCATCGTGAAACCGCTCCACTTCAGTATCAACCAAATTGGCTGTTTCTTCATCAGCAATTGGAACAATTACTTTGTAATTGTTATCTGAATATAAGTAGTATGAGGTGAGAGAAACGAATAGCTTACTTTGAGGAATATTGAGATATCCATTAACATTTATTTGATGGGTATTAAATGAACCTGTGCTGTAGGCTAAATCTAAATTGTTATTGAAATTTTGGCGACTGGTTAGGTTAAATGCTCCCCCTAAGGCATCAGCACCCAATTCCGCTGGTAAAACACCTTTGTAAATTTCAATATTATCTAATTGATCGGTTGAAATTAAGTTTAAATCAAAGGCTCTTCCGAGATAATCCATAGGAATTCCATCTCTAAAAAAACGAATGGCATTCCCCTGTAAACCATTTACATTAATAATAGTTGAGCTACCAACTCCACCTCCTTGGCGAACTTTAACGCCAGGAGTTTGATTAATGACCTGAGGTAAGCTGATGGATTTTGTTTGTAGCTTTTTTGTATTGACTACTTCCACTTTAATGGGTTCTTCCATTTTTTGCTGATTCAGAGTTTTTCCCTCGACGATGACTTCATCTAGTTCATTGGTCGCTTCAGTAAGGCTAATCTCCACATGAATAGTCTGACCATCGGGTACATTGACTTCCACTTCCTGCGGAGCGTATCCCATTGACGAGATCACTAGGGATTGGGTACCGGCCGCTACTGTGAGCCAGCTGAAGTAACCTGCTGTATCAGTCAGCACCCCTAGGTTGGTTCCCTTCAGACCTACCGTAGCGTAGGCGAGTGGTTTCCCCCTAGCATCGAGCACCTGGCCCTCAATATTTCCAGGTTTTCCTCGGGGCTTCCGATTCTCACTTCGAATATCAATGGTCTTTCCTACTACCTTCAGGTTAATAGCTTCGCTGCCCCAAACGTCCCTTAACAGCTTTCGCAAGCTTTCGTTTTTATATACTTTGGTGATTCTCCGTTCGGTCGGTAGATCGGAGTTGGCGTAATTAAAAAAGTAACCAGTCTCCTTCCGAAGCAGCCGCATCACTTCAGTAACGGATGCATCCTTGACGCTCAGGTTGATTTTCTGATCTAGAATACTGCTTTGACCTAAAGCAGTTTGACTGTAAATCAGGCAAGTCAGCATCAGCCCAAGTAGCCTTCCTACGCCATGAAGTTTGATTATACTCATATTGGCTTAGTAGATCGTTACTTGCTTGCCCTCAATAGTGTATTCAAACTTGGCTACGAAACTTATTCGTTCCAGTAGGGTCGGTAAGGGAGGATTGTCGTACGCAAAAGTATAGCGGTTACCGAGTAGTTTGGTATTCCGAACCGTAATATCAATATCGTACCAGCGCTCTAGCACTAATACAATTTCTTCCAAAGGAGCATCTTCAAACACCAAGCGGTTATCTTTCCAGGCAGTGTAGTCAGCGGCGAATACTTCACTGACGCTAATCTTTTCGCCCGGTAGCAGCAGCGCCCGGTCGTTAACCGTAAGCTGCACCTTGTTTTGGGTATCTTCCTTCGACGAAAACTCAACTTTTCCGCTGGATACTACCACTTCGGTTTTCTCGGAATTGGGAAAGGTTCGTACGTCAAAAGAGGTCCCTAGTACCTGGGTTTTGGTATCCTCGGTATAGATGATAAAGGGCTTATCAGGGTTACGCACAACATCAAAGTGGGCGTGGCCAGTCAAGTAGACAATTCGTTCATTACCCTCAAACTGCTTCGGGGCTCGGATTTCCGTTTCGTAATTCATGCGAATAGTAGAGCCATCGGCCAGCGTGAGGGTTCTTTTTTCTCCGCGTTGGGTAGTAAAATTGTGGTACTGACTTTGGCTAATTGCGCTTTCCGACGAGTTACGGAAGAAACTATCGTAGGTATAGAAACCAATGCCCAGTACCAGCACTACCGAAGCAGCCATACCCAGCCAAAACCGAGGAGATAATCGTCGCGTAATTGCCGCCGGCTGATCCCGCTGCTGAATATTGGATTGGATGTTCTGCCAGCTACTGGCTAGCAGTTTTTCTTCGCGAGGGCTTGGCCCTTCCGGGGCGTTTAGCCAAGCCTCTACAGCCTTGCGTTCTTCCTCACTGCAAGTATTGTTGTAGTATTTTTCCAGTAATTCGGGGGTAATATCTTTCATAGGTAGGGATAAGTAGTGGGGAGAAATTCTCCCTCTCTATCTTATCAGTACCCGTACTACCCTGATAGTCCTACTCGAACTATAAATTTTTTTTGATCCTTACTTAGCCATAGCCCGAATTTTTCAAGCCCGTACGCAGGTAGGCCAGCGATTTGGTGAGATGGTTCTTTACCGTTTTTTCTGAGATAAACAGATGTTGAGCGATTTCTTTGTTAGTGAGTCCTTTTTGTCGGCTTAAGCGGTATACCTGCCTTCTTTTTTCAGGCATATCTGCTACCAGTTGGTCAACTTGCTCGGCCATCTGCCGAACCTCTACCGTTTCTTCGGTAGTGTTAGTTTCCCTGGGCTGCTTAAGAGAATATTGCTCGAGATGATGCTCTTGGGTTGTTTGGTTTCTCGAGTGATTATAGTACTGGAGCTTAGCGCATCGGTAGAGATACTTTTCCCAATTGGTTTCTAAAGAAATAGTGTCTTTTCGTTCCCAGATAGAACAAAAAATATCCTGTACCATCTCTGTTGCGATTTCTTCGTCCTTCACAAAGACCATACAGATTCGAAATAACTTTTTAGAATAATGCCGGTAGATTTCTTCAAAACGCTGAGCGGTCATCGCGTATCTTTTTGAATATGACCCCAGAATAATGTGGGAATTTCAATACTGGGGAGGCTGTAGTAGAGCACTGATGAACTAATTATACTCTTTATTATTTAGACTAATTCTAAAATCAAATATAAACTGATAGGAGATACTGGTCAAGAACTGTCGTAGGTATTTTTACGTCGGTAGCTAAAACTGCCGCAGGTAGCTAACTAAGCCAATCAGTTACTGGGCGTCGTAGCGGTATTCCGGGAGCAAGTCATCGCTTTGGATGAAATTAAACAACCCGTAGATGAAAGAAAGCGGTTGGTATTCCCACGAGAGGCGCACGTTCCAGATGTCGGTTTGGGTAGCACTATTCCACTGGTAGGAGCCAATCAACTGAATTCGGGGGTTTAACGCCAGTCGGGCGCGGGTAAACAGCAGATGCGCGTTTAAGTCTTGCCGCAGCTCCCCTAGCTGCCGGATTTGATTGTACTCATAACTGCCCGTAAACTCAATGTGCGGAAGAGGCGAAAGACGAACGTAGGTTTCCCAACTGTTTAGTTTTCCGTCGTAGTAACCCCCGGTTTGGTAGCGAACTTCAGCGGCAATCTTTCGGGAGAAGTCAGTGGTAAAGCCGAAATCTACCCGGCTAAAAGCATAGAATCCCGGAGCAATGGGAATATCCAGCGGCCGAAAGGTTTCATCTAACTGTTGCCACTCCCGTTGCAGACGAATTTCCACGTCCCCCCCGGTCTGAAACTCTAAGTCTATCGGAGCGATACCTGCCACCGCTTGCTGAAAGGCCCCGTCGGAAGCTCGCCAGATGATATCCGATAAGGCATCCGGGCCGAAACTCCGCACAAAAGCCGGAAGCCATTTCGGACGAAGATCGAGGTCTACGGCCGGGGCTACTAACATGTAATCGCTGAGGGCCAAGAAACCGGTACCGGGCAGATAGTCGGGAGAGGCGTACTGACCGATCAGGCCCAGGTAGCCCCAATTCTTTTCTTGCCATAGCCAAGTGTGGGCGGCAATACCATTCCCCACTTCCGAGTCGGTGGATACTGACACCATATTATCCCAGGACAGCGACTGCCGAGGACGCAGAAAGCTATTGACCGTAGCTGTGGCGTTGGTTTTTACCGGGTGGGTTAGGCCGTCCGCCGTAAAGGCTTCATCCTGCCGGTAGGTGAGCATACCACCCAAGCGGTTTTGGCCCGAAAAATTACGTACGTAGCGCCCAACTGCAAAGTGCGTGGTGGGAGTAGTAGCGGTAGCCCGTTGCCGCATGGCCAGTAAACCCGAGGTTTGCTTACTGGTTTGACTGGTAAAGCGTAAGCCTCCGTCGAGCGGGATGGGTTGCCCGTTATCATCCAGACCGATGCGGCGGCTGAAGAAGGGCTGAATGTAGCGTGCCCTGCTGGTACGAAAGATATTAGCATTTTCTAAAAAGAACTGTCTCCGTTCGGGAAATAAAACCGAAAAACGGGTGAGGTTTTGTACCTGTTGATCTACGTCCGCCTGGGCAAAGTCAGTGTTAATCGTACCGTCCAGCACGGCGTTGGGAGTGATGGCCCACTTGAACTCACCGCCTACCTTTAGGTTGCGATGATCTTCATAGGCTTCTCCATCCTGGGTTTCACCTACGTTACCCAACAGGTAAGGATTGATCAGTAGATTAGCTGCCGGCGGGGGGGGCTGGATGCCCTTTAGAACGGCCGCATAAGCCATCCGAAAGTGGGAAAAGGCTCGGGGGTAAGCGGGCCAGGTGGTGACCTCGTTTAAGCGGCGAATGTTGCGATTGAAGGAAATGAGCATCTCCTGACTGCCTTCCTGGTAGCGCAGCGTTTTCCAGGGAATGGCCATTTCGGCGATCCAGGCTGAGTCGGTAATCCGGGTGCGAACGTACCACAGGGCGTCCCAGTTATCATTTCCGTCAAACTCGTTACCGTCAATAACCTGGGTTTCTCGTTGGGAACCGTAGGGAGTAACCTCGAATCCTACAGCGTTACGTTGATCCATCAGTCCATCCAAAGCCACCCCAAAACGGTCGTTACCGTAGGCACTGAAATCCCGTTGCATATTGCGTACCCGCACCCTACGACGGTCGGTTAAGCTATCGTAGCAGATCGCCCCCAGGTATAAGTAAGTGGCATTAAACAGTATACGTACCTCGGTATCTACGGTGGCTGCCTCCCCCTGTAGGGGGTCCCGCTGCGTGAAGCCCGAAACAACCTCGGCCCTCTGCCAGGTGGGTTCGTCCAGGACACCGTCCAGCATGATGACTCCTTTGGCCACCTGCGTAGCGTAAATTTCGGCGGGTGTATCAGGAGGCGGAAAGGCCGATTGGGCTACGAGTGTACTAGATAGTACTAAGCTCGCTCCGAGCGATAAAAGTACGAGAAAAAAGCATAAAGAGGCCTGCGACACAGCTAGTTCAGTGGTTTAGTTACTTGAGCAATACAGCGATCTCTACTAGAAGAATTAATCGGCTGGCGATGGCACCTTCGCCCGAACGTGCGCAGGCTTAGTCCGATGGGTACGTCTGGTGGTTGGTCGGTCGGACATTCTCCTCTGTAGCTTCCGCTTTTTCTTCTTCCTTCTACCCCACCAAATATAAAAACCGGTGATTGGTAAGCTAGCGGAGACCAGGCTAGCAAAAAATGCCAGAATTTTACCCGGTAAGCCCAAAATACTGCCTACGTGAATATCGTAGTTGAGCGATCGTAGTTTGTCTCCGTTGTTCTTATCGGAAAATGTGCTCAAGCTCAGTTGCTCGCCAGTATATTGATCATACTGAGCGTTGACTCTCCCGGTCACTCCATCATTAGCGATATAGACATAATAAGTTGCTGCATCCTCTTTGGGAAAAGAAATGTAGTAGCTTTTCGCTTCAGGGTAGTCTTGTCGGACGTTTTGGTAAACTTTATCAATCGGATACTGGGCGGTTATCAGGGAAGTATCGGAAGCTATTTTGGTTTCGTTTTCAATGGTTTTTCCGCCATTGGCTAGCCACTTGACACCATCTTCAAACCAGTCGAAGGCCCATACCAGACCGGTAAGGGCGATGATCAACGCCAGAATGAGAGTATAGAACCCTGCAATATTGTGCAAATCGTAGTTCTTGCGTTTCCACTTCGTGGTAGGCTTCCAGCGAAACCAAACCCTTTGCTTAGCGGCGGATTTGTTTCTAGGCCACCAGAGTACCAGTCCGGTAATTAGTGAAATGACGAAAATGATCACCGCAATGCCCACAATAGGTTGACCAATATCATTGCGGAGAAATAGACTCCAGTGCAGCCAAAGCACCAGGTTAAAAAATTCAAAGGTGCGGTTCTCCAACTTGCTAACGGTGCCCGTATAGGGATTGAGGTAGAGGTTAAAGTTATAATCAATCTCGTCCCAGAACCAGATGCTCTGAGGCTCCTCAAGGGCTTTGTATCCGTTGAACTGAACTGTCCTTGCTGGGTCATTGTATATGGTTACCCCCCGAATTGACTGACCAGGTTCTATGGCATCCTGAGCGACAGAAGTTAATTCGCCCAACAGCATGCGGTCTGATGACTCGGAGTCCACGAACATACGGTCTTGGTAGACGAGAGGTTTAATTTCATCAATGAAAACGTAGATACAGCCGGTGATCCCCAAAATCACTACTACCAGCCCGGAGGCTAGTCCTAACCATAAATGTATTTGGCCAATAATTTTCTTAGCAGTCATGGTGCAAGGTTTATGAGTTGTGGTCTTCTTACGTTTATTTAGTCCAGATTACTAGATTGCAAAAATTCTCAGATATATAAAGTGATAGTATTACTTTAACAAGATAGTCATTAAATCGTTTTCCGAAAATGGAATAAATAGTTTTCTAGATACTCACTAAAAGCCATCTGCTAAAAATGGGCAGCGCAAACTGGTAACAGCCTATTATGACTGTGTTACTCGGTACTGACATATGCCAACATAATACTTTTCTTAATTAGACGTCTAGTTAAATTTTATAATGTTAAAGACCTCCAGCCCGCCATCCTGAAGGAATTCATTATAGAGGCCACAGCTAGCAACGTAGCCCTCGCGGTTTACCCGAAAACTATAGATCATTCTATGACCGGTATCACTGTAGTGTACTCCTTCGGCATCAGAGACACAGTCTTGGTACAGTTCGTCCATGTTTTTTGCGCGAGGGGTGCTAAGCCCATCGGTGGGGACTCGGGTATTATCACTATACCTTTCCCAGTACTCCAGTACTTCGTAGTCCATTTGACGGTCGAGATGTTGTTCAATGTAGTTTAAGATCATTTGGAAGAAGACGGAATACAAGGACGAACGTGCGCTGCTTTAGGGTGAGAAGGTTGTTTTACATTGAGATGGACACCTGCTTTTACCGGACGCTTTCTCTTTCGGGCAGCATCCGCCGTGGACATGATCCGCTTTTTGTTCCTTCGGCTCCACCAAATTAGAAAGCCCGTAACAGGTAGACTAGCGGAAACCAGACTGGCGAAGAATGCTAGGATTTTGCCGGGTAGACCGAGAATTTTTCCCGTGTGAATATCGAAATTCATTTTTTTAAGCTTATCGCCATTATCTCTATCCGTAAATTTGATCTGGTTTAGCTGTTTTCCAGTATATTGATCAAAGTATGAGTAGATATGATCGTAATTATGCTCAAAAAAAGTAAAAACAGTATAAGGATCGGATGGCTTTTTTGGAAATACAAAAAAATACATGTCCGCTTCAGAAAAATCTTGTCGTAAAGTCCGTAAGACTTTATCAATAGGATATTGGGCTGAGGTGTATGCTGTGTCCGAAGCAACTTTTTCTTGCTTTACTTCTATGGTTTTACCACCGTTGGCTATCCATTTCATACCATCAGAAAACCATTGAAATGACCACATGAGTCCTGTAAGTGCCAGGATGAGGGCAAAAAACATCATGTAGAAACCCGCTATGTTGTGCAGATCGTAATTTTTGCGTTTCCACTTCGTGGTAGGCTTCCAGCGAAACCAAACCCTTTGCTTAGCGGCAGATTTGTTTTTGGGCCACCATAGCATCAGGCCAGTAATTAAGGTAATGACAAAAATCAAGACGGATATGCCTACAATGGTGGTGCCAATCTCGTAATCCAAAAGTAGCGTCATGTGCAAGGCGGCTACTACCATAAAAAATTCAAACGTACGATTTTCTAATTTCTTTAGCTTTCCGGTGTAAGGGTCGAAATAAGCATCAAAAACAAAATCCCGATTATTCCAATACCAAATACCCTCGTTATTTTCTTGAGGCTGGCTTCCCCGAAACATCACGGTTCGTTTCGGATTGTTATAAACCATCACACGATCAATGGACATATCAGTAGGCAAAGAGTTCCTTGCATTCTCATAGAGTTGGGCGAGAGGCAACTGCGCTGAAGTCTGTTGATCTGAAAACATCCTGTCTTTATACACTACCGATTTTATTTCTTCTTCAAATACCCAGACGCAGCCGGTGATACCCAAAATAAACACTACCAACCCAGACGCTAGCCCTAACCAGAGGTGAATTTTGCCTATAAGTTTTTTTACTGTCATACTTAGTCATCCTTTGAGTTTTATTCTGATGTTAGAAAAAACAGGCCTTAGAACATTCCTAAAGCCTGTTTTTTGATAATAGTCATCGCTCATTAATACAGATAGTCACCAAAGTTGACCGAATGACATGAAATTACCTTCACTGCGAGTCGTCAGTGGGGTGAATTCATTAGCACCATCTTGACGCACAATAGAATACACATCATTGTCACTGTTGCTGGCAGAAAAATAGGCAACCCCGTTAATTGTATTGACTTGAAAAGAGCCACTATAATCATCGAGACCTGTAAAAGGTGTTACTTCTCCAGTATTGAGGTCGATAAGCACTTTTCTGAGCAACGGTCCATTTACAGACCAAATTTCGGTGCGTTCTGTGTAGGCATCAGGGTACGTGTAATCAGCAGTATCTACATAATTGTAAGCCATTTTACCATCGTAAACAAAATTAGCCGAGCGCTGGTAAGTAGCACCAATGACTTCCGAAATGTCGAAGTGGAAATTAGGATCAAAACTGCCATCCTGATTGATTTTTAAAACACTCCTTAGATCGGGGAGACCTTCCGTAACGAAATAAGGCTCAATAAAATCATTCCTTGAGGCTGGATAAAGATAATAAGAACCATCAACAGGGTCTTGCAACAAAGTTCCCTCATTTGCATATTGACGACTGTCCCTGTTGTACTGCAAAGTACCAGTCTCCGGGTCAAAAACAGCTACCAGAGAATGTGGTGGTTGGGGTAAATGAGAAGTTTCGCAGCAATTAGCCGGTTCAGCAACCCACACAGGCAAGATAATTTTACCTTCAGAAGATATATAGCCCGAATGTTGTCTGTATGCTACTACTTCCGCACCTAAATCAGGCAAAGGATCTACATTGTAGACTTCAGTGATATCCATGGTACTGGGATTCCATTCTACAATCAGCCCCTCCTCAAGTTTGTTTATAAAGGCCCTTGTTTCAGACAAGAATACTGTCCGCACGCTACCCGATAATCCTGTAGAACCAGCCTAACTCAATATGTCGCTAGTATATAGTTCCAGCGCAGTTTTATCCACATCCCATTTAGTGATGGTACCGGCGTTTCCATTAAAGGAATAAGGATGTTCTCCATAGGACGTGACGTAGGCATTGAGCCCTATTTCTACCGCATTTGATTTATTTGTTCCAGAACCAATTTCTTCCTGAACTTCAATATAGTATACAGATCCTTGAGGAGTAAAATCGCGATAACCAAAGAAATAGGCCGATTCGGCTTCTTGTCCATCACTAGGGTCAGGGGTTACGGTATTATTATCATTCTCATCGCAGGAAGTAATTCCTACTGAGAGCATGCCTATTAATAGCATGGTGAGCCATGCCCATTTTTTACTTGTTTTCATGGTATTTATCATTGTGTGAAATTTTAAAATTGTTCAATTGATTTTGATGTAAAAAGCTCGTCCTGGTTTCTGTCCATAGTAGAATCAAAGACTCTAGCAAAGAAGTGGCTTTAATCATCCAACCGTTGGACTAAAAAATCACGCGTTAGTTCATCTTCCTCATGGTCGATATCATAAATTTGATTCTCGCCTAATAAAGCTGCTTTTTCATCAGAACCGATGAGGCAATAAGTTTCGTAAGGCTCTAAGGTAAATTTTTGCTCACCGCACACAATTTGTTTGGTTTGTTGAGCCTCATTATATAGCCTTAAACTTCCCTCAAACTTTACTCTAAATCTACTTCCAGCTACCGTTCCGTAAGCACCATCACCTCCGTAGATATGCAGTAAGTCAGTCAGTTGCCTAGCCTTCTCAACCGTATCCGCCTGGGCACTGGGCAGTGCGGCGAAGTAACCGATAAAGAAGGCTCCGATAATTACGCAGGCGGCCGCGGCATAGCGGTAAAATCGTTGGTACATCGGTACCACTTGAGGCTCAGTCCAGCCCGCGTTACGGGCAATGGTTTGCCAGATTTGCTGCTTACGGGCGGTCTTTTCTGAGTCGGGTAGGTCGAGAGAGCCCTCGAACTCGCCTGAGGCAAGCCACTGCTCTACCGCTTGCTTTTCTTCGTCGGTGCAGAGGCCCCGGTGATACTTTTTGAGTAGTTCGTTATCTACTGGTTTCATGAGCGGGTAGTTTGGTTTTGTGCTTCTTTATATAGTAGTTGCACAACTACCGCTCAGGCGAAGGAGGATGGTGAAATTTTTTTCTCGCCGAGACTTTTCTCTCAGTTTACGGACGGATCTTAACGGTAAACTCCAGGCCCTTCTTGGGATGGATAGTGGTGGAGATGTACCCATTAGTGGGATTGCGTACGTAGTCGAGGTAGTCTTGCATGGAGGGTTTAAAGCCTTCTACATCGTCTACCGCAATCACCGCCCCCGGTTTCAAATGGGGTTCTATCAGCTTGAATATTGGGAATACCAGATCGGGCCAGCCATCGAGCAGTACCAAATCTAATTCTGTATCTAGATTTTTAAGGGTTTCCCGAGCATCACCTTCCCAGATATCAACGTAATCGAATAAACCGGCGGCTTCCAAATTTCGCCGGGCAGCCGCCGCTTTGTGAGGTAAATATTCGGTCGTAATCACTTTTCCTCTAACCTGCTCCGGACTTGATCCGGAGTTCTCCTGAGCGGCTTTAGCCAGATAAATGGTCGATATGCCATAGGATGTACCAAATTCCAGGATGTTTTTAGCGTTCAGTGCCCGGGCTTGCATATACAAGAAGCTACCCTGAGCCGGATGAATGGGAATGTATTTATCGTCGTAAAAAGCCTCGTCTTCCGTTTTCCAGTCAATACCCTTGCCCAGCAGTTGGAAAGCTTTTGGCAAAAGGTGTAGCATTACGGTTCGCCCTTGCTTCAATGCAGCTCGGTACAGTCGGGCTAGTACCGCTTCAGCCTGGGGGTCGTGCAGTACTTCAAATAAGTCAGGAGTTACTTTGGGCATAGTGCTCTATTTATGGACATATTGCGTAATAGAAACTTAGCTATTTGCCCGGAGATTCTGCTTTAGCTTTTCCAATGCGTGGCTGATATGCTGTTGAACGGCCCGTTCGCTGACCCTGAGCTTTTGAGCAATCTGCTTATTGCTTAAGCCTTGTTCGCGACTCATCAGAAACACCCGGCGACACCGCTCGGAAAGCCGACTCACCCACACGTTTATTTCCTGGGAGAGTAACGAATGAGCCACTTTGCCATCCGTGTCGGCCACCGAGGTAGACTGTGTTTGGGCAATAGCCACCTCGTGTTTTTCCCGTATTGCCTGGTTTCTAAAGTGCTCAAACACCTTCATTTTGGCCGATTTTACTAGGTAGTGTTCCATTGACTTTTCTATCCGCAGATTATCCCTTCTTTCCCATACCGAAGTAAAAATGTCTTGGGTCATATCCTGTGCCAGGTCTACATCTCCGGTATGATGGTAGCAAACTGCGTAGACTTTCTCCCAGTAGTGATCATAGAGTAAGCTGAACTCTTTAGAAGTTTGGATATTGGCAAGAGGTGCTTTATGGCTTCTTCTCTTAAATTGCATTGACAAAGTAGTGGCAACCTTCGCCCAATAAGTGTCAGCCAGAAAAGTGAATTTCTCTAATCATCTACTGATAGATTAGGTTAAGTAAATTTCTTTCGCGGGCGAACCAGTAGTAAGGAGTAGGTTGAGTGCTTTTATTTAGAATAATTCTATATAAAAGCGAATATCATTGGGAATTGTTTAGTATACAATAGCTAGTAATGGCTAAATTATTCTACTAGTAGTTGTAATTATTATTCTTTTGCTATGCTAAGTTAATGAGAGCGAGAAGACTATAGCCATTGACTTGCCCAATGAGCTAGTAGGGCAGCCAAGAGTGAAACGATTAAGGTACTCAGACCTAATCCAACGTAAACGGATGGTGGCCGGTCACCCAGTGAGTGCCCCACCACATTGAGGAGGCTGGCGAGTAAAGCTACCGCTCCGGCAGCCCAGTACACCACCCCTGACTCATCTCGGAAGAAAGTAACAATCCAAAGGGTAAGACTCGCCATTATTCCCACTAATAAGCAGGAGAGCAGGCTATCCCAGAAATAACTCGATACCATGCCTGCACTAACACCTACCACCAGTTGAATAAGCGTAGCGGCCCAGTAGTTTTCGTGGAGTAGGTAGGTCAACCAGGATGGCAAAAACAGTAGCATAGCTGCCCCGGAAAGGATAATCAATCCCCAATTACTCATCCCAGTGCTCATAAAAGGAACCGTGAGTCTCAGGGCGTACCCTACCGAGGCGCCGACTGCTAGTGTAAATACCAGTAGCAAAAATTGACTTTTTACAGCACTATCCACTGTATAAATTTACTATTTATAAGTGACACTATTCATCTAATGCGTACAGGCCGTGGGGTGATCCACCGCTTAGTTCCATTTCTTGCCGTACCTCTTGGGTAGTCGGGTTATACGAATAATAACCGTTAAACGTGCTGTTAGATACTGCAAAGAATACTTTATCCCCAAAAACAGTAGGTCCGTTTACGTAAATGTTTGCATTGGCGGGAATACCCTCAATGCGCCTAGCTTCGCGGGTGTTTATATCAATCTCGTAGGCGAAGCAATTCGTCATTTCGTAGTTCTCGAAAGGGGTAGCGTAGTACTGCATATATAGTTTATCTCCCACTGGGGTGGGTCCACCTAAGATAAGGGCCGGACCACCCACGTACTGCGGATCACTCAGATCAATCATCCAATTAGGATCGATCTCGTTGCTGTTGGTCTGTAGCCTTACGATTTTTCCGTCTTCACCAATAATTGGATTTTTGAACCGGGATGCCAGGTAAAGATGACCATCGTCCGCTCCGTTCCAGTTGTTGTAATTCATAATCCCGAAGTAGCCAAATCGTAACTCTTCTTCCTCGTAAGTCGATACCTCGGCCGATTCTGAAGCTACATCAATCGTCACCAAGAACGTCTTATCCCCGGCCAACGCGTCAAAGCCAAACTGCCGCGTTTCGATATGCATCTGGGTCACTAGACTTCCATTTCGCTCGATAAGAAAACTTTCCAGAACAACCACGGCGGTATCGCTCGGTAGCAACGGTTCAAGATCATTCGATAGATTAATCTCCCCCGACTGGCCAAGGGTGGGGGCACAGCGGATCTGCCTTTATCAGCAGGCAGGGTTCTATGCCCAGACTATTCTTTTTTTATTTACACCCAGCGGTACACAACTACGCCTTGTAGGGGCAATTCGTTTATTACCAGAGTTTATTGATGTGCTGGATTACACCGCCATCAACCTCAGTAACCGTCGTGAACTGCTCGGCACCGTCTTGCCTAATTATCGTACCGGTTACATTATCGCCGCCTAATCCAGCGGAGAAATAGTTGCTTCCATCAATACTTCCGACAAAGAAGTCGTAACTAAACCCATCGAAAGCGGTAAAATCTCTAACTTCGCTGGTCTCAAAGTTTACAATAGAAGATTTAAAACCGTCGCCCCAGAATGACCATCGGTCGGCGTATGCTTCGGGGAATTCAAAATCTTCTTCGACGTGTCGGACCACTACGTTGTTATCAAAAACTGTTACCACACCCGCTATCAGCTTAGTATCAATAAAATCCGTAACATCAAATATAAAATCAGGATCGTAAGTGCCATCGTCGTTAACTCTCAAAATCGGGAAGGGGCTGCCTATTTCATTTTCATTAACATCAAAATAGTTCGTGACCATGAAGTTGTATTCAGTGGGTGCTAGATATTTATTACCAGCTTCGTCAGATAAGAAAATTCCATTAGAGCTTATGAGCCTGCTATCTTGGTTATATTCAATAGTACCGGTTGCCGGGTCAAAAACTGCCAGGTAAGCCCCACCAACGTCATAATATTCGCAGCAGTCAAATGGTATGTATTGAACAGGCATCAGTATCTTACCCTCAGAACTTACCGACCTTCTATTTTCACTAAAAAACACATTCCCGATGAGGTCATCTTGTTTTGGAAGAGGATCAACCTGATAGGTTTGGGTAATCTCCATCGTTTCGGGGTTCCACTCTATCATAACCCCTTCGGCAAGATCGGATACAAAAGCCCTCGTATCAGAGAGGAATGCCGGGTTCCCTCCTGCATTTCCAGTAATACCTATACTGGCCAGACTCAAAATATTTTCTACTGACACCTCAAGTGTACTCCGGTCAACGCCCCACTTGGTTATGGTGGATGCGTTGCTGTTCCACGTGTAGATGTTTTCACCATAGCTAAAGGTACTTACGCTGCTACCAAGTTCAATACTAGTATTCAGATCAAGCTGAGTGGGTATTTCTTCAGCTACGCCCATATAAATGACCGCTCCCTGGGGTGAATTGTTAGAGAACCCATAAACCCAGGCCGACCCAACTTCTTCGGGTTCCTCCGGCTCAGGAGTCAAGGTATTGCTATCATCTTCATCACAAGAAGTAATTCCTAGGGTAAGCATTCCAATTAGCAGCATGGTCAGCCATGTCCATTGGCTATTGATTTTAGATTCACTTTTCATACTCATCATTAAGTTAAAATTTAAAATTGTTCAATTGATTTTGATATAAAAGACTTGTCCTGGTCGCTGCCCATGGTAAGATCAAAGACCCTAGCAAAGAAGGTAGTTTGATTGATGACCTGGGGCAAGCTCAATGACTGCACTTGGGGCTTTTCAGTATTAATAGGTCGACCCTAATCGGCTCCTCGCGTTTCTCCTGTTCCAGTGATTTACCCCGTATAATGACTTCATTCAACTCAGACACCTCCTCAATGAGCTGGAAGTTTGCCGCTGTGGTTTGATCACTGTTGATGGTAACCTTGCTCCGTTGGGATTTAAAGCCTAACGAGGATACTTCAATCTGGTAGGTTCCGGCCCGATTAAATTCAAGTGTATATTTGCCGTTCGCATCGGTAATTGCACCCTGGCGAGTTTTAGCCACGGTCACCGCTGCCCCAGGAATGGGAACTTGATTAGCATCAACCACAATACCCTTCAATTGTAACGATTCATGTTGCGCCAAAGAGGGTACGGATACTAGTACGATAAGTACCCAGCAAGTAAACTCGGTTGCTCGGATGCTCATACTTTAGATTAGGTTATTACGCAGTGATGAACCGGGTACGCTGGGGTTGGTTTTCCTCAAAATCCATAAATCCTTATTGATTTCAGAATCAATAAGGATTTAATGCTACTAGCCCGGAGAAAGGTTGGTTTCTTAATAACTTCTACTCTTGCGGTAATTGGTAGGCGTCATTCCAGTGTATAATTTAAAGGCCCGGTTGAAGGGAGCAATAGAATTAAATCCGGTCTGGTAAGCAATTTGCAAAATTGTTAGGTCAACATTAGACTGATCTCCTAACATTGCGGCTGCTTCCTGGATGCGGAAGGAATTTACAAAATCGAGAAAGTTATTAAACCCCAGATCCTGGTTAATAGCTCGCCTCACTTTGTATTCTTGTTCGTTCAGTTGTTTAGCCAACTGCCCTATCGTCAATTTTTCCAGTTGATATAACTTCTCTTGGGCCATCTTAGCTTGTATTTTATCGACTAAAATCGGGTCTTGAGCACCGAGTCTTTTCTTTTTGGAAAGCACTTCATGTTTAATAGCAAAGTTCGTAAAGATGAAAAAGATCGTCAGCGACAAAATGAATAGCCGCTCAATAACTACCGTGATTAACCAGGCCTCACCGGAGTATATGATGTCGCTTATTACGGAAAAAAGAATAATTGCTACTATTAAATAAATGATAGTTCTTTTTAGCTTAACTGGTTTCCGACTAGTATTTTTTCTTTTTTGGAGTTCTACCAACGTCATCACTATAAAGAAAGCAGTAAGCGATGGCGACAATACCGCAATGATTACCCCTTTGCTTTCGGTATTTGGAAGAAATAGGCACAGATAAGGTAATAGGGAGACAGCTATTGAGAAAGCTCTCTGCCTGACTGGAATTTTATCGCCGTCAAAAATTGAGCGGGAAAAAATCCAAAGGGACACCGGCAACAAAAAAGCTCCTATGATGAGAAAACGCTCAACGACCAGAATCTCGATTTCATCGAACATTAAGTACGCCCCAACGCAGGTTAGAAAAAAAAAGGTATCCGCCAGATTTTTAACTTTCTCTCGATTTTTCCAAATCACTAGCATGCATAGCAAAATGCTGTAAAAAGTTAATGAATTGACGTGGTAGTAAAAATCGAGTAAATTCATATGGGTGCGGGGTAGAACGAAAGTCTGACATCATCGACTCCTGGATCCTGGATGCCAGACTAAATTTGATCTTCAGGCGCAATACCAAGTAAAGGAATTGAACTTATTTTTTATGCATAATTGTATTGCTTCGGATTTACGTCAAGTCGGGTTTTACCTAAACTCAACCAGTCAAAAATACGGTAACAAGTTGCTCAGGGCTGCTTCAAGTACTGGTTGTAGACATTTTTGATTCTACGTTTTAAAAAAGGACAATCTGCTTCCTGCTGGGCTTTTAACAGTATACGCCATTTTTGGGTGGGATTTTCCTCAATTCGGCGATGTAATTCCAGTAAAAAACGGTCAAAATCTTGGATGGTGTCCATAAGAATGGGGATTAAGAGTGAATAATTTTATAGGCTTCGTGGATGGTTAGGGCTTCGCGGATAAGCTTTTGGAGGGCGTTTACATCCTCGCGGTTCAGACAAAACCCCATATAGGACTGGGAACTACGAATAATGGCATGAGGCTGATCCAAGAAATCGTAACAAAAATTTTCTGGACTTAGAGCATCTAAGGTCCGGACAAACTGATCTAATTCGTTGCGGTAGAATGAGACACAAGCGTTGCGGTACACTAACGAGTAGCTTTGGCAACCCGGGCACC
Source organism: uncultured Flammeovirgaceae bacterium (assembly GCA_937884755.1). Lineage (GTDB taxonomy): Bacteria > Bacteroidota > Bacteroidia > Cytophagales > Cyclobacteriaceae > Tunicatimonas. The sequence goes on along the minus strand of CAKZYJ010000156.1, from coordinate 3,170 downwards.
AACTTATTTGGGCCACATCAGTTTCGTTTAGATTGATTGGGGAATGGCGGTTACACATTGATTTGATTAATTATTGGTTGATGAATTAGTAGTTAGATTGCGAATCAGGTGGATTGATGATCTGGCCTACCTCCAGCATCGTCTGGGTATTAACCATCACCTGGTTGATCTGGCAGAGTTCGCAGTAGCTAAAGGTAAAAACCATATTCTTGACCGAGGTAGAAATGATAAACTCTCGATAGTAGGGATCTCGTACAATCTGAATCTGACCGAGGGTTTCAGCTACCTGTCCCTGAAGACGGGAAAACTCCCTAGGGTTCAACTGCAAGCTTACATTGCCAAAGCTTAATTGCAGTGTTTTGGGATGCTTACGGTGAGCTACGTAGGCGAAGGTATTTTCTTCCAGAAGTTCAAAGGGACTCTTTTTCATAATTCTAGGTTTTAGGGGACTTGCTCAGTGGGGTGCCCCGCGTCCACGGTGGACCCCAACTGAAATACATTGAGTTGATACTGTCGGATAAAGGGGGCATTGAAAATACCGAGGATTTTTCCCAGGATGCGGTAGCCCAGCGGAATATGCTGCTTCAGATGCTCAGGAGGATCGGTGAAAAAGTTGACCGATTTTAGGTGACGATACTCCTTATCCCAAGTGGCTACTTCCTGAATATCGTTGACTTCCCACTGAATGCGAGCGGAAAAGAACTTAAGCACATCGTGCTTGTCTTGCCTCTGGATGAAATAGTTGGTGGCCGTATCAAAAAGGTAGTAGCAACCCGGAAAATGCTTGGCCAGCAAAGCAAACAGTTGGCGGTTTTTAGCTTCGGAAAAGTAAATGGTAGAAGCTTCGGAAATAAAGATGTAGGGTGGGGGAGGAGCAACCTTTTTTACCCGGGCTACCCAAGCTTCGTCAAAAGCGGAGTAGGGCAGAAAGGTTCTTCGATCGTCTTCTTCAAAAAACTGTTGCCACAACTCGTACACATCGGGCATATCCAGATCAAACCAATGTAAACGATTATCATTGAGTCGTTCAATACGGGTATTCAATCCGCAGCCCAGCTCCACCACCGTGGCTTCTGGATAGGGACCCAATAATTCTTTCAGAAGGTGATCGTAGGTCAGGGTCCGAAGCACCGCTCCTTTGAGCGAGGGCTGACCGTCTATGAGGCTAAAATCGTAATCCAGTTGCTTTACAATCTCCCGGGCTTTGGTGTCATTCAACAGCGGTTTAGGCGGTCGAATAGCTACTGCCCGACCATAGAGAGGGATTAGCAGGGTTTCCTGCACTTCGCCGAGTTGAACTGTTGAGGTATTCATGTTTTACGCTAATTCACGTTGAACAACCTTCTTCATTCGGTACTCAAAGAGGTACCAGGCACCCCCCACAAAGACCGTCCAGCCGGCAGTAATCAGCAGTATAGCCGGAACCGAAGCATGGTAGCGGGTAATCAAAATGATATACATAAACGCTAGCATCACCCCGTAGAAAATCCAATTCACGTACTTCCAGGGACCCATCTTTTGAGCTCGGATTTTTGCTGCCCCTTTCACTTTTCGTTTTTGGCTGATCCAGATGCCGGTGAGTACCAACGAGGAAATTCCCAGCCCGAATACAAACCAGATAAGCTTGGTCGCTAAACCACCCCAGTAGCCAAAGTGAAGCGGATCGGCAATATCGTTTAGCCAGGTAACCGTCGGCAGGGCGTTGGCCCGTTGTACTTTCAGCACTTCATAGGTGGTGGGGTGCAGATAGACGCGGTTGGCCCGGTTCCGTACCAAAGGAACATCGCTCTTGCCCGTTAGATAAAGAGCATCGTCGGGTTGTATCGGCAGCAGCATATCCTTCACCTCTAAGCCGGGAATCTGCTGTTGGGCCACTGTTACGGCTTGGTCAAGGTCGATCGTGCGTCTCAGCTCCACGAAGGAAGCCGAATCAGCGACTGGCTCGGCTAGTTCAGGAGACCGGGTGTTGGCGATCTCAGAAACTCCGCCCAGGTTGGTGCGCTCCGCAAAGTACCAAATACCGGTCACCGAAAATAAAAGGGCGAAGGGTACCGACCATACCCCTACCAATCGGTGTAGGCTCCGATACAGAACAACGGGTCCTTTGCCGGTTTTAAGGTCAAACAACTTGCGGTACCACTTTTTGTAGAATACCAGGGCGGTGACTAACGAAAACAGCAGCAAAAACCCGAAGATCAGCACCGTGAAGTGGCCAATTTGGAAAGGCACAAATAGGTAATAGTGCAGGTCGCGAAAGAAGCGCTGAAAAGTCAGCTTGGCGCTACCCTGCACTTCACCGGTGTAAGGATTGACAAAGACGTAGTGCCCCTGTTTGCCTTGGTACACTTGGACAATATTGCACAAGTACGGCTCATTGGGTACACTCCAGTAGAGGATCTCACTTTCGGGAAAAGCTGCTTGTACGTTGGCCACTAGTAGGTTGCGTGATACCAGTTCACCTTGAGGCGAAACCCGGATTTCGGGATTAAACAACCAGTCCATCTCGTGGCTTACCGTGGCCAACGTACCGGAGAGGCACACAATGAAGAACAGCACACTCAGCTTAATGCCGATCCAACTGTGAATGCGGAAGAATTTTTTCTTATCCAGTTTCATCTATCTCATTTTAGTCAATTCATTGCTTATGCCCGAATAGCAGCTATTCTTAGAAGGTATAACCTACACTCAACAGGAAGTTTCGGGGTGCGCCCGGAAACAAACGTACGAAGCTGTAGCCGCCTACCCAGTGGGTTTTGTCAAAGACATTGTTCAACGTGAAAGCCATATTGACTTTGTTCACCCGATAAGCTACCCCGGCGTCAAATACCGTGTAGCCAGGTAATTGAAGAGCTTGTTCAAAAGTGTTACGCTCAGTGACAAAATTGGCTCCGATGTTGACATTGAGACCGCTCAGGGCACCGTTACCAAATGCGTACTTGGCAAAGAAGCCTCCGGAGTGCCGAGGCGCATTTTCTTTAAACTCGCCAATCAGTTCCTCGTTATCACTTTCGGTAATACGGGCTTCGCTGTAGGCGTAGTTAGCTGACAAACTCAATCCGGGTAATACTTGTCCGTTAACATCTAATTCAATCCCTTGCGCTTCTTCGCCGCCTCGCTGAACAAACAGCCCAGTGTTGGGGTCGGTAATGAGTATGTTCTGGTTTTCAATA
>CAKZYJ010000155.1 GCA_937884755.1 uncultured Flammeovirgaceae bacterium | reverse complement strand
TAATCTCATGTTCAAAACATAAAAAATGGCCGGAATTTCTTCCGACCATGACTGCTCTTGCGAGCCACCTTTTTTAGTAGAATTACTCTCATACACTTAGTTTCTGTCCCAAATCATTTTAATCTCGCCGATAGTTTCTTCAACCTCATCCTTGCCGAAACCTAAGCGGCAGGCCATAGCCACACACAGTTGATATTCTGAGTCAGCAATTTCTCCGTCTATAATAGACATAAAGATCGCATCCATTAACTGATCCTGAGGCTGAACCTGATTAAGAGGAACTACATGCTGTAGTTTATCAGCGTCTTTTACAATTTGCTCGTACTCGTCGGCCTTAATACCGGTTTCTTCAGCCCGTTCGGCCAAAAACTCTCTCTCCCGAGCATTAAAGTACCCATCAGCAGCGGCCACTGCGACTAGATTTACAAAGTGCTCTAACTTAATTCTTCGATTTGTCATAATTGGTGCTTATTCTGCATAAATCCAAGCACTAATTTACTACCAATCTGGGGTTCAGCCAATTGGCTAATTTTCAGCTTATGTAATGTGGAATGGGGCAGAATCTTTTTTTTCCCGTTTCCGAATTGAGGGGTATCAACATTACTTATCCGTTTTTGGCGAAAAAGACAAAATAAGTACTCAGCCAGACATAAAAATGGTCTTATCGCCCAATTTTCTACAATTTTCGTTCCGAGTAGTCGCCTCTCTACTGCCAAAACATAACATTAGGGGCAATGGTACAATAAACAAGGTGTTTCTGCTGGTAAGAAAGGGCATATTAGGGCAGAACCGACCAATTCACCTGTTTTTGGTGCTAAATCAGCTATTTTTTACCTGGAAAGAGTTTCTATCTTTTATACAACCAGCGAAATAATTCCTTAGTTTTACCGAAAAGCAGACTAACCAATCTACTGAGAGAAAAATATGGCGGTCCGAGGAGACGATATTCAACGGGCTAAACAATTGCTTACCACGGGCAGACTAGTGGCAGTTCCTACAGAAACGGTGTACGGACTAGCTGGCAACGCTCTCGATCCTCGAGCAGTGGCTAGTATTTACGAAGTAAAAAACCGCCCTACGTTCAATCCACTCATTACCCATACTAATAGTCTGGAGAAAGTAGCCCACTACGTACAATATGTACCACCTTTGGCCCAAAAGTTAGCCAATGCTTTCTGGCCGGGTCCGCTAACCTTATTGCTACCAAAATCACCTGCACTGCCCGATATTGTAACGGCTGGTTCTGACCGGGTAGCCGTGCGGGTTCCGCAGCATCCGCTTACACTTTCTCTTTTACAACAGTTAGACTTTCCGCTGGCAGCCCCCAGCGCTAATCCGTTTGGGTATATCAGTCCAACCAACGCCGATCATGTACAGGAACAGTTAGGAGATAAGATCGGCTACATACTCGACGGCGGATCGTGTTCGGTAGGAATAGAATCTACCATCTTAGGTATAGAAGATGATGCGATTGTGGTGTATCGTTTAGGGGGGATTAGCGTGGAGGAGCTAGAGAAGATACACCCTAAGGTGCAGTTTAATAAGCACGATGCAGAAGAAATTCCGGCCGCCCCCGGCATGCTTAAAAGTCACTACGCTCCTACCAAAAAAGTAATTATCGGCAATCTGATCGACCTTCTTCCCCAGTACGCTACCCAGCGAGTAGGGCTCATCTCGTTTAAGAATATTTTTTCTCAGGTACCCGAAGAGCAGCAGCGTATTTTATCGGGAACTGGTGACCTGAACGAAGCCGCCCAACGTCTGTTTTCAGCACTTCGACAGTTAGATAAGCTTCCGATAGACGTGATTCTGGCTGAGTTAGTGCCCAACTATGGTTTGGGTCGTGCCATCAATGACCGCCTTATGCGGGCCTCGGCCTAAAAATAACAGCATATCATAGTATTGATCGGTCTTCCGGCATCAGGTTAGCTGACATAGTGTAGATATTCTGTACCTCTTGCCGGATATGCGCCCAGGTTTCTTCGTAAGATGTAGCGTAGTTCACTGTATGATGAATTCCTCGGGGTTTCATAGATTCTCCCTCTACCAGCACGTCAGATTTTTTGCTAAACCACCACTTCTTCATAATATTATCATTTTATGATTAAAAAATTACATTATAAATATACAATAAAATATCAAAAAAGTTATATTAAAATGCGAAATTTTTTAATTTTTCTACTCTGTATACACTCAATTGGTCGGATAGTCATTACATAAACGCCCGGTTTGCCAACAACAATACATGTGTACTCTTTAAATTCGCCCTGCGCCTAACAGCGATTAACTAGAAATAATTCTTATCAGGAATTTGAAAAGAAGAGCATTTCCCCAACTTTTTTACCATACAGAACGTTACTCCCCTGAATCCAATTATACGGGAAAGAAAAGCTGAGTTTATGCGCAGTATTGTAACTATTTATTAGGTATATTTGCCGCGCATTGATGGTGTAATTCAAACTAAATAGTCTAATGACGCAAGTTGTTATCACGGCCGTTGTGGCCTTTACAATTATTATTTTGCTTCTGGTGGCTTTGCTGTTGTTCGCCCAGTCTAAGCTGGTGCAGCAGGGCGATGTAAAGATTATCGTTAATGGCGATGAAGAGAACCCGATTGTAGCTCCGGCAGGAAGTACTTTACTTTCTACCCTATCTGGTGAGAAGATATTTTTACCTTCCGCTTGTGGAGGTGGAGGTACCTGCGCTATGTGCAAGTGTGCTATTGATGAAGGGGGAGGAGACGTACTGCCTACGGAAGTGGGTCACCTTAGTCGTAAAGAACAGCAGGAAAATGTTCGGTTATCCTGTCAGGTGAAAGTGAAGAACGATATGCGCATCCGTATTCCGGAAGAAATCTTCGGAATTAAGAAGTGGGAGTGTGAAGTAGTTTCTAACTACAACGTATCTACCTTTATCAAGGAGTTTGTAGTGAAGTTGCCTGAAGGAGAGACCCTAGATTTTGAATCAGGAGGTTATATCCAGATTGATGTACCACCCGTGGTGGCCGAATTTAAGGGTATGGATATTGCCCCCCATCCCGAACTAGGCCACAAACCTGATGTGTACAAGGAGGACTGGGATAAGTTTGGTATGTGGGATCTGACCATGAAGAATAATGAGGAAATCTTCCGAGCTTATTCTATGGCCAACCACCCGGCTGAAGGAAATATCATTATGCTCAATATCCGGATTGCTACTCCCCCATGGGACCGTGCCGCGGGCAAGTGGATGGATGTAAACCCGGGAATATGCTCATCATACGTGTTCACCCGCAAAGAAGGCGATAAAGTAACAATTTCCGGACCCTATGGTGAATTCTTCATTAACCCTACCCAACGGGAGATGATCTACATTGGAGGGGGGGCTGGAATGGCTCCGTTACGCTCGCATATTTTCCACTTGTTCCATACCGAAAAATCTGATCGTAAAGTATCGTACTGGTACGGTGGCCGTTCCAAGCGAGAGTTATTCTACTTAGATCACTTCCGAAATATTGAAAAGGATTTTCCTAATTTTAAGTTTCATATTGGCTTATCAGAACCCCTAGAAGAAGATAACTGGAAGGTAAAAGAAAGCCTAGATGGTGAAGGTGATGGTTATGTTGGTTTTATTCACCAGGTACTGTACGATAACTATCTGAGAGATCATCCAGATCCGGAAGAAGTAGAGTACTATCTCTGCGGGCCTCCGTTGATGAATGCAGCGGTACTAAAGATGTTGGATGACATGGGAGTACCTCCGGAGAATATTCGTTTTGATGACGTCGGTGGTTAGACCGATCTCTATAAAAAAGCTGAA
>CAKZYJ010000154.1 GCA_937884755.1 uncultured Flammeovirgaceae bacterium | reverse complement strand
ATTATCCAGTTGTTCAATCACCCAAAACGGTCAACCTATTTCAGGCATAGACACATGACAAGCTAAAACTTGTAACCTGCAACCCTAAAACCTGTAACATTTTTAAAATGAAAACAATAAACATATTCCTCCTAATAATCCTTGCCTTCAGCTTTGGTTGTCAAGATGGGTACATTGATGACATCAGTGCGGTAGAACCTGGCCCTGACGAGGTAGAACCATCGGTAACAGTCACGTTCCCCCCGGAATTGGTAACCATTCCGTTTACCGATGAGCAGACTGACCTAAACTTTCGCTTCGAAGTAAGCGACGATATTGAGATTCAATCCATTAAACTCTCATTGGACGGAACCGAGTTGACTACACTCACTGACTTTAAAGATTACCGTCGAGTGATGGATGCCTATACCTACGATGATCTACCCATTGGGGATTATACCTTTGAAATCGTTGCTACTGATGTTTCGGGAAAATCCACTACGGCTAACGTTCCGTTTACGGTATCTAACAAGTATGTAGCCCAATTTGACGGAGAGATATTCTACATGCCTTTTGAGGCTCAGTCGTATATTGATCTACTGTCCGAGAACACCGCAGCGGTGGTGGGCGAACCTGGATTCTCTGAGAACGCCGCAGTAGGCGAGTATGCGTACAAAGGCAATCCTGATTCTTACTTAACGTATCCATCAGAAGCACTAGAGAACCCCGAGTTCAGTGCAGCGTTTTGGTATAATGTCAGCCCTGACCCTACCCGCGCTGGTATCTTAGTCATTGGGCCACCCGACCCCGAAAAACCAGATACCCCAAATAACCGTACCAGCGGCTTTCGTTTCTTTCGAGAGGGGGGTGAAACCAATCAGATTTTCAAACTGAACGTGGGCAACGGCACTGCCGATAGCTGGTTTGACGGTGGACCTACTGCCACGGTTAATCCAGATACAGCTACCTGGGTGCACGTAGCGTTCACTATCTCTCAAAGCAGTGCTGCCGTTTATCTAGACGGCCAAGTGGCCAGTCAAGGCGATTTCGCGGGAGTAGATTGGACGGGTTGCGACATCATGTCCATTGCATCCGGTGCCCCCCGCTTTGTAGAGTGGAATCACCTATCCGGCAATAGCCTGCTAGATGATTTACGAATATTTAACAAGGCACTGACCCAATCTGAAATTCAGGAAATAATCGGTGCCCGCCCCTTGTAAGTATATCGTTAAACATTCGTTTGGAGAAAAAACAACCTAAGGAGGACTCGTGAAACAAGAGCCCTCCCCTACTCGACTACATGCTGACCGGTATACGCAAAGTACTTTTCTGCTTACTTATCTACTCGGTAGCTTGTACCGACAAGAATACCGAGGTTCCTAGCTTAAGTCTGGTAGAAGCTACAGCAGGGCCAGTTAGCTTGAGCTTAGAATTAGAAGAAGATATTACCGAAAATGTACCGATAGACCGTTCTATCTCGCTTACCTTCTCTGCTCCGGTGAGCACCGCCACTACTGAAGAAGCTTTGTCCCTCAAAAGTACTACTGAGGTTGACTTTGATCTGAGTTTTTCTAATGAAAACCAAACGCTGATACTCTTCCCGGTGGGGACACTGGAAAATGGTCAGGAGTACACGCTACAAATCTCTTCCCAACTTTCAGGAACACTAGGTGAGACCTTTGCGGGAACTCAACTACGGTTCAAAACCACTTTGGGTGATTTGGAACTTATTTCGGTGACTGCTGGTGGAGAAGAGGTTCCGGCAACTGGTCGTACCTTAGATGTGCTGCTTAACTTATCGTTGACGCTGAACTTCAGCGTGCCGGTTTCCCAATCTTCAGTAACGGAAGCTGTTCGGCTATCGGGTGCTCCGGAATTAGAATTTAATTTTTCTGATGAGAACAAGACCGTAAACATCACATCGAGTAATAATCTAGATTACCTCACCCGGTACGATCTAACGGTCTCCGATCAATTGACGGGAGAACAGGGAGAAGCTTTTGCAGGACTAAGCCGTACACTTTACACCTCAGTAGATGAAACTCCAAAATTTCCGGTTATTTCCGATGAGGAGCTGCTCACCAAAGTACAGCAGCAAACCTTCCGCTACTTCTGGGATTTCGGCCACCCGGTCAGCGGTATGGCTCGCGAACGTAATACATCCGGCGACTTGGTAACCAGCGGCGGCACTGGCTTCGGATTAATGACCATGATTGTTGGGGTAGAACGAGGATTTATTAGTCGGGCGGAAGCGGTTGGACGATTCACTACAGTCATTGATTTCTTAGAAACTGCTGATCGGTTTCACGGGGCCTGGCCCCATTGGATGGATGGTAATACTGGTAAAGTAATTCCCTTCAGTCCACGGGACGATGGTGGCGATTTGGTAGAAACTGCTTTTTTAGTGCAGGGACTACTAACGGTACGCGCCTGGTTAGACGAAGCTTCTGCGGAAGAAAAAGCCCTGATAGACAAAATCACTCAACTTTGGGAAGAAGTAGAATGGAGTTGGTATACCCAGGATGGGCAAGATGTACTGTACTGGCACTGGTCGCCTAGTTTTGAGTGGGCAATTAATTTACCCATTTCAGGCTATAACGAAGCACTGATTGTGTACGTGCTGGCCGCAGGATCACCCACCTTCCCAATTTCTTCGAAAGTTTACGAGAATGGTTGGGCAAGAAATGGTCAGATGGCTAACGGCAACTCTTATTACAGCCAAGAACTGCCTCTGGGGCCGGAATTAGGCGGGCCACTATTCTTCTCTCACTATTCCTTTTTAGGGCTTGATCCTAGCAATCTATCCGACCAGTACGCGAATTACTGGACACAAAGCGTAAATCATGCCCTCATCAGCCACGCCTACTGTGCTGATAATCCGAAAAACTTTGCTGCTTATTCTGAAGAGTGCTGGGGGTTGACGGCCAGCGATAACCAAGATGGTTATTCAGCCCACTCCCCTACCAACGACCTAGGAGTAATCACGCCGACTGCCGCACTGTCTTCATTCCCCTACACTCCCGAAAAATCTCTACAAGCTTTGCAATTTTTCTACTACAAAATGGGCGACCGTCTTTGGGGTGAATACGGCTTTTACGATGCCTTTAATGCCACAGAAGGTTGGTACGCCGACTCGTATCTGGCTATTGATCAGGGGCCGATCGTAATTATGATAGAGAATTATCGCTCCGGTCTATTGTGGGACTTATTCATGTCGGTACCGGAAGCCCAAACCGGTTTAAACAACCTCAATTTTAGCTACTAATGAATCTACTGAAAACAATAACCTACTTCCTTTCTCCCCGCTTGGGTAGGATCATTTCAGCCATGCAGACTAATGCAATAGTCAACTCGAGGTGGTCAAAATCCCCCTGTCCCCCCTTTTCCAAAGAGGGAAGTATCCACGCTGCTACTCGCAAAACATATCGACTTTGGGAAAAGGATTATCAAGCAATAGATCAGATTAGCCAATCTGATCTGACAGCCATAAAAATACTTCGTACGTTCCCCCTTTTCCAAAGGGAGTTAGGGGGATTTCAGCTCCTGAAACTAGCAAAATCACCTAAAGTTATTTGTAAAAATATTCCGTCTCGCTGCGTATTCATCATCCTAACTATTCTCTGGGTAAGTTGCCAAAGCAAAACCGAAAATCAGCAAGCTTTAACCACAGAAACTAATACCACACAAATCTCAGATGATTCACTATTTAATCTGGTGCAGTACCGCACTTTTCAGTACTTCTGGAATGGGGCTGAACCTAACTCCGGTATGGCTGCTGAACGTATTCACTTAGATGGTATTAATCCGCAGAACGACCAGCA
>CAKZYJ010000153.1 GCA_937884755.1 uncultured Flammeovirgaceae bacterium | reverse complement strand
ATATGAAAAAAACTATGCACCAGCACTTGCATGAACCATAGAAATCGCGGTGTTATTGTGTTTTAGCGGCGGCCGCTAAAATACTGTAACACTATAACACCAGTAATGCACAATAAAGCCCAAACAATTTCTTTATAACAGTATACAGCTGTATTTTATCTGCGTATTTTTTTGTATCTTCGGTAGATTAAATTGTGAATTATGCGAATAGTTAGTTTACTTCTGCTCTTATCTGTTATGCTGTTTAGCGCCTGCGATAGCCAGGAAGATGAGTTGTATACTGGGCGGGAAACCCAATATAACCTACTGGATGGTTCTTATTTAGAAACTACTACCTCAGGTTTTATTACCTTGAAGGAGCGAACTGATAAATCAGTAGAAATTCAACTAATGATGGAAGGTACGCTCAATCAGGCGGTGCATCCGGTGCACCTGCACTACGGCAGCCTACAGGACGACGGTCTAGTAGCTGAGTTTCTGAATAACCTGGAAGATATTGGCGATAACCGTAGCCAAAGCATCACGCACCTTACCCAACTGGCCGATGGTAGTGCCGTTACCTATGATGAACTGGTAAAGATGAATGGCAGCATTAAAGTACATTTTGAAGAAGAAGGGGCACTGAAGGATGTAATACTGGGTGCTACTAACATCGGAGCCAATTACCGAATGGCTGATATTGGCTCAATTAATGACATAACGCTCTGCAATAGCAAAACCGAGTGAGAGTTATTGCTTTTCTCAAGAGTTATAAGCCGCTATAAAGCGGCTTTTTTTATTCCTCCCATCCAATCCAACATAGAACATAGTTGTTACCAATTAATATCGACAGTAATTATTTTCTAAATGACGTTACCGGAAATGTCCAAGGTGCTCATTGCAGATACTCAGTCACTGATAGTTTCCGGTATGCGCTATTTGTTGGAAAAGATCCTGCATTCACCATCATAGGTGATACTGCAAATTGGGAAATTACCCTTGAGGTAGTTAAGAGAGAGCCGCCTGAGCTACTCATTCTAGATTACCTCACACTGTCCGGATGCACCTACAAAGGTCTTCAACAATTTAGTCAGAAGCATTCATCCGTTCGCATCTATATCGTTACTAGTGACTAGGACCAGAAACGTATTCTGCATTACCTTCAGATAAACCCTTCCGCATTTCTAACCAAAAATTATAGCCATAAGGAAATTATTCCCACTCTGCAAACTGCCGCTAGCGGACAAAAATCCTTTTGCAATAAGGTGCTGCAGATTCTGATGGACTAAATGGTTTCGTCGAAGCAGGATATCCTGAAAAATTCGCTAAGCTTCGGATTATTCGTCTTATGTCTCAGGACCAGTATACTCTGGATATAGCTGAACAACTAAACCCTAGCCCACATACGATCAATGCTCACCGCAAATGTATTCTAAAAAAATTAGGCGTTAAATCCCCGATCAGCTTAGTGGTAGAGGCAATGCGCCTTCAACTCATTTAGTATAGACCAAATATCTACATTGAGTTATTCCTACTAGCTGATACTCATACTTACAGTGATCATCTCCAACGACCGTTTCCTTACGACCTCTCGTATTATCATTACACTATCTATATTAAATCTAAATAAAAATAGATTTTGATTTTTAGATGCAGTACATTACGTTTTTGTCTATCTTGGTCATCGGTTCAAGCTGATCCCTCCACTAGATAGTATCAGTTCAAACCGAGCTTTTAACTAAAATGAAACACCATATCATTACACTTTACGGTATGGGCCATCATAAGCTAATGAATTGATATGTGTCACTATCTAAACAAATATAATGATGAAGAATACCTTACTCACCTTTAGTTTGATACTTATTAGCCTGTTAGCCTTAGGGCAGAAACAGCAGGATATTCAATCTATTAAAGCCATGTGTGGCTGCTACGAAGTAGATTTTCAGTACGCCGAAACTTTTGCCCCCAAAGCAACCTACGAGTTCCACGATCGCTACATAGCTAATGCCCTGGAGTGGGTGGGCCTAGTTGAAGAAAGCGAGAATAAGTTATCGTTGCAGCACATACTAGTAATGCGTGACACGATTGCTTTGAAGCACTGGCGACAAGACTGGGTTTTTGAAAACCAGGAATTGTACTCCTTCAAGGGTGACGAGCTGTGGAACTTTGAGAAGCTACCCAGTGACCAAGTGCAGGGGCAATGGACCCAGAAAGTATACCAAGTAGATGACTCACCTCGCTACGAAGGTAACGCTACCTGGATTCATGCTGATGGCAAGCATTACTGGGAAAGCACTGTAGATGCTCCCCTTCCCCGTCGGGAATACTCCAAACGTGACGATTACAATGTACTACAGCGCAACAACCGCCACGAAATTACCAGCGAGGGTCATGTTCACGATCAGGATAATACTAAAGTACGTCGCCGAAACGGCAAAGACCGAATTCTGGTGTACGAAAAAGGCATCAATGCATACAAAAAAGTGGATGATAGTCGTTGCCAAGCAGCTGCTGACTGGTGGCAGGATAATCAGCCATTTTGGACCGACGTACGCACCGTTTGGGATGAAATTTTCTCACGTCAACAAAATTTGAAGTTTGCCACAAAAGTAGATGACCGTCGCCTCTACGAAGTACTATTTCCGCTAAACTTCGAGCTAATGGCCAAAGGCACTTATGACAGCGAAGCCGGGCAGTCCCGTATTCGGGAAGCAATTGAGCGCTATGTAACCTTCCCGACTGAAACCGAAGTGGCCACTGGCCAATAAGCCAAAGATCTTACACTTTTATTCACGGTTTCCTTTTCACCCAAAGTCTGAAGGCTAGAAGATGCTTCATTGGCTTCTCCGTTTGAAAGTAACAGCCAATAAGATTCAATTACCGCAATTGAATACAAAATTTAATAAGAAAGCTTTCTTCTCCCCTCATGACGGAAACTGCGAGCTTATACTGAATAATAGTATGGAAGTGGCTTAGTCTTTGTCCTAGCAATACTTCACTATTAACTGTATTCATGAAAAATCTGTTCTTGGTTTGGGTGGTTGTTGGCTGGCTGTTCACTTCCTGTTCTTATCACGTAGGAACGATAGGGGGAGGTAGTGCGGTAATTACTGATTCCAGTTTCTCCCACATCGATTTTGCCTACGGTACCGCCCGAACGGTTAATGTACTAGGAATAGGCGGAAACCAGAAAGATGCCCTGGTGCTGGAAGCCAAAAGAAACCTCTATCAAAACTATAAATTGCAACCTAAGCAAGCCATCGGCCAGACCGTAGTTGACTTCAAGCGAACGATTTTCCTTCCGGTATTAATTACGAAGGTCACCGTTTCAGCCGAAATCATTGACTTTTCCTCGAATACTCAGGGAGCCGAAACTTTCACAGAAAACCTAAATGAGTTCACCGGAACGAAGAAATCAGGCGGGTTTGTGCCGGGTACTATCGTTAGCTACGTGAGTCGGGGCGACACGTTGAAGGCACGTATTCTGAGTAGGACTGAAAACCCTCAAGATTTTGACAACCCCAGATATACTGTTCAGTATTACGACCATAAGAATCGGTTAAGAATAAAGATGATTGCGGCCTCTTTACTTCAGTATCCCGAGGAAGTGCTTCTTCAAGAGAGTGAACCTTTGGAATTAGAGTACCAAGGAAAGCTGTACACTCCAAAAAACCCGGAGAATCGGTTGGTTCGCTTTAGATACGAGGGACAAGAATATACCGGGGAGTTTTTCAGCCAGTTTAGCGATACCTACGTGATACGCATGGAAAGGGACGATGGCAAAAAAGTTGGAATCTACGTAAAGAGAAAAGCTATTATGGAATAGCCTCTTACTATAGTGTTACGCTTACCTAACCTCAGTCAATGGGAAAAATGAGACAAAGCTAGAACTTAGGGCACTTTTTGCAGTGTCTTTTACCGGGCTTTTTGTACTTCTTGCAGCACTTTTTAAATATACATTCTTCGGAAAGAAGCCCCGATTTGCCCTCGAGACTTCCGATGCTACATCTATCTTCGGTGTACCGTTGATTATCTGACATCATACTGCTTCCTTATCTAAATTGCTACTTTAGGCTTCTGCTTCCCCTTCACCGCCAGCCTCTTGGTAGACGATTTTAGGAATACGCTCGTCAATCAGAATCAGATCCATCCCCGAGTCGCCCATAATATCGAACAGTTCTAACGCTCGGCGCGCCACGTACTCTTCCTCTACCTGCTCCTGCACGTACCACTGCATAAAACTTTCGGTCGCAAAATCATTAGCATTGCGGCAAGCCGCCACAATTTTATTAATCGATTCGGTAACGTGAATTTCGTTGTCTAGCGCGGTTTCAAATACATCGCGTAAGGAAGAAAAATCGTGTTGTACTTCGCCTACCTTTGGGGAAAGCGCCGCTGCTCCCATATCGCTTACGTAGCGGAACAGCTTCAGCATGTGCATCCGCTCCTCGTCGGCTTGGGTATAAAAATGATCGGCACTGTTATCCCAACCGTGCTGATCACACCATGCGGCCATTGCCAGATAAGCAGCAGAAGCAGTTGCTTCAATTCGAACCTGTTCGTTAAGGATGTCTACAATCTCAGGCTTGATAGATGTGCGTTGCCGCATTAAGTCTTTCATAAAGGTATAGTTAATATTATGTAGTCAAAATTACGAAATTCCGCAGTTTAACTGCTGATGAAGAATACTATTTAGCTCTAGCATTACCAGGGTTCCCGCCAATAATTCTTTCAGTTCAATAACTTCTCGAATGCTTAACACAAAAAATGCCTCTTGGCGGCAGGTAGAAATCACCGCTATATCAGCATAATCAGATTCGTCAGTGAGCATTGATACCAGATCAATAGCATCTACTTTCCTCTTGAAGGCAATTAGCGAACACACGCTCATCGGAAGCTTGCGCCCCTGAAAATTGAGGTAGAAGCAGCGATCCTGGTCGGATTGGTAAGTAGAACCGTACTCGGTAGAAAATAGTGGTGTCATACTGAACTCAAAAATACACCTATTTAGAATCATTACAAATAAATTCTAACGAAAGGTTCCCCTTTTTCTAATTTTAATTGTATAGAGTAATGGTTCAAGTAGTGAACGGGATACCTGAATACTACTTTCTGCCTGTTATTTCATTCCGACTGATTAGAGGGGTAAGCTTAATGATAATGTACCGGCAAGAAAGTGTAGCTCATCTAGATGCCCCATTCTAGTCTTCGCTTGGTTGATCACGTGCACATGTATAAATGAGCCGTGGTGGGTGAAGATGCCTTGATGGTGGCGAGAGTAAAATCCTAGCAGCGTTACTTCTTCATGGGCTAAGGTGAAAAATCGCTTGGCTTGCTGGTGCAAGTTGGGGTTATGCTCAACCTGCCCTTCCGGTTTATCCATTACATGGTAGGTAACTGTACGGGCTTTCCCTCTCAGTATAAAAGGAAAAGGTTCATCCAATGATTTTCCGGTCGCTGAGGCTAGCTGCTCAACGGCTTGCCGTAACTGATCTAATGTGGTAATTGGTTGGCTAATAGCCTGAAAATCTCCCCAATTCGCTACTGAAGTGTACACCAAAAAAGGAGCCTGAACAGTTGGAATGACTTTAACGCTGTCTTTTCCGCCGATTACTTCAGATACATAAGCGATATCATTCCACAATAGTACTTCGCCCCGTAAATAGGCCAATGGGCCTAACCCGTACAGATTTTGTCCGGCCAAGGTATCTAGTTTTACCTGTCCATCCAGTTGCCCCAATTGCTTTACCTGCTTTACTGCCCCAACTACCTGTACCGACTGCGCCGAAAGCCCAGCGTTATTCAATCCCAGCACAAGTAAAATAATAATAGCTCTCATCATTTTCTGATGACTAATGAACAGTGATACATGAATGATGCATTTTATTAATCATTCAACATCACTCACTATTTAACAGTGATTTTGCCTCTTCAATGCTATTTTCCATCTGTTGTTTCACCTGTTCAATAGCAGCTTTTTGTTCCTGCTGTACCTGAATGATATTGGTAGTATCTACCGTTTGTATTTGCATCTCGTCCTGATAAGCTGTTTTCACCTCTTCTAAGCCAGGCACATTCTTCACACCGCGCATCCACTGCATCATGGCTTCGTCGGCTTCTTTCAGGTTTTGCCGGACGGTTTGCATCTGCTGCAATGTATCGGCGTAAGTCACTGAGTCTAGCTGCCGTAGAGAATCCATCCGGGCTTCAATCGTTTGTCCCAGGCGCATAATTTCCTCCATCCGAGGCATCACTTCGTCGTGAACTACCATAGCCTCAGTATAGATTTCCTGGGCTTGAGTAAGGTTAGCATCTGCCTCCTGGGTAGAAGATGACTGACAGCCTACTAAAAAAACTAAGAAAGTAACGATAGCAAATAATTGGTTCATGGTGTTTTGTGTTTATGTATTCTCATCTGAGTGTTCAGACCACTGTGTAACGACCTGAACAATTCAGCAATTTATTATTGATTGTTATTCTCTAGACTATCTATAAGTGTCATCAGTCCGGCATCATACATGCTTTCTAGCATCCAATGAACTGCACGATTGGTCTTTTGAGGACTACCTCCTTCCATTGGCGGAGCCGGATCGTACTCCATATCTAACATCAAGGCCTGGGTATAGTTTTCGCCCCACAATTCCTTCATTATCGCCAACGACATATCCATTCCGGCCGTAACACCCGCAGAAGTCCAGTATTTCCCGTCTTGAGTAAAGCGTTCGTTGGTGAACGAAGCGCCGTATTTGGCTAGCATTTCCTCGGCCCGATACCAGTTGGTAGTCGCCTGTTTTCCCTCCAGTAATCCGCTAGCACCCAATATCCACCCGCCGGTGCAGACCGAAGCGGTAAACGTAGTTTCTCGGTCAATCTTTCGTATCCACTCTTGCACCTGTGGGTTATAAGCCGTTTTCACGGTTCCTTGCGCTCCGCCCGGAATTACCAGAATATCCAGTTGATGAACTGAATCAATGGTATTATCGGGTATGATCTCAATCCCTTTAACCGTTTTGATCGAACCCGGTTCTACGGAAATCAACTGGGTGTTCGCACCCATCGATCCCAGAATATAGCGAGGGCCGATCATATCCAGATCATTCACTCCGTCGTACACCAAAACACCAATAGTTTGAATTTTGTACTTCGGTTGTCCAAATACCTGATTCATCACCTCGGCCTGCTTTCCCGCAGTAAGATCGCGCTCTAACTTTTGTATCTCCAGTGAATCTTCTGACGATAATAACTCAGATTCTGGTTCAAACTGGTTCTCTTGACTCATTCCTGTCTGAATAATCACCAGCCACAAACTGATCCAAATAGGGATAGCATATTTAGCTCTAACGGCGAACTGATTTGATATTTTGAGTAACTTTCGCATTGCACTAAAAATTGTAAATGAGGCTAACCATCCATCGTTCTCGCGCCTCAATATCTGCGATATCGTCGCTATTCATTGCCTGTGCCACTGGATTTTTGAGGGTAAAACCTACGGCAATATCCTGATAGTATACATCCAACCCGGCTTGCGCAAACCAAGCTTCGCCTCCGGTATTTAGTTGATTAAACCCATGATCGGTATGCATCTCAGATGCCTCATAGTACATTCCAATATTTGGCAGTAACGACCAGTTTTTCATCTGGCGCCAGTAGAACAGTTGGGCGGAAGCATTCCACTGGTTGCCGAAACGGTATTCTTCCGGGTTTAGGGTGTTAAACTGTCTAGTCGCCCCCAGATTTAGCCCATAATTCTGGTAACGAACCGTGTAAATGGCATTCAGCACGAAATCAGTGCTACCGGTACCTAGCTGAAAATTAGGATTTACCAGCGAGCCATTATCTTCCTGCCGATAATCGCCGGTAGGAAGCTTCACCCCTCCCCCTGCCAACAGCGTATGCCGCCAAGGGTTGCCTATATCCTCACCGGTGTTTACGATGGTGTAGTTTAGTAGTACCGAAACATCACCAATGCCTGATACGGTTACGGTTTGATGACTACCCTGCATGAAGTTGATAGAATAAGGTACCGAAGCGAATAACTGAACTCGCTGAGCGATGCAAAATCGCCCCCATAGTTCAAGTTTGTGATAGGAGTC
>CAKZYJ010000152.1 GCA_937884755.1 uncultured Flammeovirgaceae bacterium | reverse complement strand
AGTGATAATATTATCCTTGAGTAAGAATTTCATTCTTTAGCAAACCTATGCACTTGCAGTGCATAGTGGTTTAGTTTTCTGTTGATTTATTGATGCTCCTTAGACCTGTACCACTGGCGCAGGTTTAATTCAGATTAAAATTTCTTCACAAAAAATATGATTTTGACAATATTATTTCACCCAACTAACGGCAAAGTCTGGTTTAAATCCGTATCGCTGGGCAACCCTGCCCCAGTTTTTCGGTGGGATGGCTACCTTTCAGTGGGAACTACCCTGCCACCCGACTGAATCTGGCGGGGGTGGCGGCGGTCTATTTCCGTAAGCGAATTGGCAAACAGGGGCTGAAAAGCGGGTATCCTACTCACTGCATATTCATCCTAAAGCAGTGCGAAAAGTAGAGCAGGTAGTCATTCGGGAAGATTTCTGAAGTAACCGGTTTCTCTCCTTTGAAAGAGGAGGATTTAGACCTTCCGGGTTAATGGCCAATTACTGGCCGTAAGTCGGACCGGGTCACCTAGACTTTTAATATCTGATTACAGCAGACAGTGCAAATAGATTCGTTAGCTTATGGATGATAGTATTTGTTATGTGATAGCCCTCTCCACTTATTTTGAATGAACACCACCTCCATTTTTCATATCGAAAATCATTTTAATTACGCTTAGGTGATATGGGATAAACTCTTCAACATTAATTAATCTGATTATTTCATGTTTATAAGCCCATTTAACACTTTTCACCTCAGCTTCTTGTAAGCTCAATTTCTCAAGATTTATGTCTGCTTTCACTACATAATAATCATCAAATCCTCGGTTGAAGTTTACCGTAAAAATGGGTCTTGCATTACTCAAATCTGCCTTATAACCAATTTCTTCAAACAACTCCCTTTCTGCTGCTTGATTACTGGTTTCACCAGCATGAGCACTTCCACCAACGGTTAAATCCCACATATTGGCCCATCCTTCTTTAAAAGGTTGTCTTTGTTGTATTAGTAATTGGTTACTCGAGTTGATGATGCAAACGTGAATGACTAAGTGAAATTCATCTGGATTAAGTGTTTCTCCTCGCTTAACTACTTTACCAGTTTTGACCCTGTATTTGTCATACAAATCCCATTCTTCCATTAGCTATTTTCTTTTCTAAGGGTGTCACATAACTACTGTGTGGCTGCTACAGCAGTGCTTGCAAACTTAAGGTAAGTTTTATTAACGCTACAAATCCCTAAGATCGTGACTATTCCTTAGGTCTAAAGAACAAGGGATAATTTATGGCTAGGAATAAACAGCAGTTCTCTTGAGAAAGTAAAAATGAAATTACCCCATCAATATCATCAGGGACCCCTACCTAGCGTGGAGTCATTTGAGATCGCAGTTCAGACCCGATAAATCTGTTCACTTAAGACTTATGATCCTGGATCAGGACATTAACTAAACAAAAAATATTGAGGGCAGCCAAAACACCTTCAGCAATAGCCGCTCGAATCAGATTTTCATTGGGTATCCCATCAATAAACAAGCTCAGTGACCGTCCTGAGATAACGCCACCGAAAATAATAGCTGCTACAACAAATGATGTTAGCCTGAAATCTGACCTTATTATGCCTAGTAAGGCAATTATTCCCCCCAAAAACATCACCGCACCTACCCCTCTTATTTCGTTTACCAAGTCGATATAGATGTCCAGACTATTTTCGGGATTCTCTAAATAGGTTTGTAGAAAAACGGCTTCTGTCGGATTGATTAACCTCATGGAACAGGCGTAGAATAACGCCAGACCAGATAACGTCAAGACAATAATTTTGAAGATTTTCATTATATACTTCCCTAGTTATAGTGACTAAATACGGGTATGCTCTCCGCAAGATTTATTGTTTGCAGAGAGCATGTCCGTAATTCAATGTTCAACGTGATAAACCACAATACAGAGGGCTCGTGGTCACGGCAGGGATTCGGACAGGAACGCCCGCATCGCCGCTGTTGCGGCCTCTGGGGCACCTAGCTGGAAGAAGTGGTTGCCGTCGATGAACTGAACCCGTCCGTTGGCCACGAAGTCCGGCGTATTTTCGTACTCTTCGGGATGCTGGCCCGGGTCGCGGTTTCCCTGGAGGAATAGAACCGGCATGGACATCTTGGCGAACAGAAAATTATGGCGATCCTCGAGCTCTTGCTCCAAGCTGGTGTTATCAAATTGTCGGGGTGAGGCTTCGGCGATACCTTTGTACTTGACCTCGTGATCCAGTCGAGCCAAGACCTCCGGCGCGATGTCTTTCACCCGGTACATGCTGGCGGCGTATGCCAATCGGGGGAAGCCGGTCCATTTCATCAGCATAGGAAACCACGATGCTGAGAACAGCTTATGCGGTGGCTTGGGGTCGCCGTGAGGCTCGTTGGCCGACTGCTGCATCCGGATGTAGCGCAGAACGCGCTGCTCCATGCCCTCAACATTCAGAAGATGGTCTGAGATCACCGACCCCCGGTCGTGTCCGCCCAGGTTAAAGTGGTCAACTCCGATGGTATCCAGCAGCTTCGCTAGCGCAGCAGCGATCGCTGAGTAACGATAGTCCAGATCCACTCGTTTGTCGCTTTGGCCGTTCCCGAGCGTATCGACGGCGATACAGTAGAACTGATCGGATAGGTCCCGCATTTGGTTGTGGAAGGTGTACCAGCTCTCAGGGAAGCCGTGCACCAGTACAAACGGCTCGTTATTCGGGTCACCAGTGGTTACGAAATGCCAGGTGATTCCATCTGCTTCGGCGTACCAGTGGGTTGCTTTCACGTCGCCAAGCATCTCGATCTCGCCGTGCGCGTTCTCGGCACCCAACGGGTACGTAGCCGGACGTGGGTAACGCATATCGGCGGTGAGGGGGGTGTCTTCCCGGATACCACCTTCACGGACATTCGTCAGACTCAGGTCCTCGCGCGAGAGGTACTCTAGTCTTGGTAGGCTTTGCGGGGAGAGCATTTTAATAAGTTTCAGTATTTCTTTAGGATCGTTAATCTTAGTCATAATATCTCGGTGATTGTGGCGCCCAGTGGCCCGATTAGAAAGATTTCATAAAATAATTTTGTGTGGACGAAATCATCCGACTTGCTGCGATACCTAGCCCTCGCTAGTAAAAGTCTCTTTGCTGCAAAGGTCTTTGATAGAGATGAGAAAAAATTTCATCTATCTTAAAAAATGCGTGAGGTTTATTATTTCTGAGCCCTAATCACACTAAGGGTTTGTTGGGTTATACCCAGGAAAGACGCGATACTCCCGAGAGACACCCGGTTATGAAGAGTGGGATACATTTCCAGAAAGAGATTGTATTTGTCGTAAGCTGTTTGGAATTGTAGTAGGTTAAGCTTTTGAGAAAATAGATCCAGCATGTGAAAAGCAAAATCCAAAATTAGGCGACTGAGTTTTGGGAATCGCTCCTCAAGAATCAAAAAGTCCTCGTACCGGATTACCTTTACTTTGCATTCTTCAATTGCTTCCCATTCATAGCGCTCGAACTTATTATATAAAATGCTGTTTACAGGTGCTATAAAGTAATTTTCATCAAAAAAGAAATGCGTAATGTCCTTTCCTTCTCTAATAAAGAATGTTCTGAGTAGCCCGGACTCGATAAATAACACTCTTTTGGAATACTTATTTGCTTCTTGAATAACTTCACCTTTGGGAATAATTTCACTTTTGAAAGTACTATCGATGGCATTACATTCTTCCTGAGTAAAGAGTCCTTTGTGTTTTAAATAAGAATGAAGGTTCATTTAATTATTGATAACCTCATTGTATAAACTTAAGTAAACCAAATTCTTTTTTTAATGCTAACGTTTAGTACGTGGCGAGTAGGGCCACAAAAGCAATAAACTCTCGAGGTTGGCGATGCTTATAATAACACTTACCTTTCTTAAACCACTAAATGCCCTATTTGCTATATACAGTGTTACCACACGTTTATTTCTTATTAATTTGCTTTAATACATAATCCAATTGACTATCCCTGCCTTTAATTAAATCTTGAACGGTCAAGTGAACTTCTTTATTAGGTAAAATTCCGCTCCCCTTTTTGACAGTTTTATCTTTTACGAATCGATTTATTTTCACAAAAGGGATGAGGATTTTGATTTCCGAGTTCGGTAAGGTGTAAATTATAGGATATCCACCTGTCTGAGTATAATATCCTCCGCCTGTTTCCTCTCCAACCAATACAATACCCTCATTTTTGCAGAACAATGCAAAGCTAGAACCTGCTGAAAATGTTTTTCCCTCAATGAGTACATATACTTTCCCTTCGAACCTTTTTTTGTTAGGAATCATTAAGAGTTCGTTTTCGTCCTTCGTTAACAGCCATTTATTTTCTTTCTTTTCCGCTTGCTCATAATATTTCTTAAAAAATGATTCATAAGTGTATCCATTAACCAAATTTTGACTGTAGCGTTTCTCTGGTAAAGTAGAAGTAATGACTTCTGATGATACACGTTGCCTAAACGATCCACTCGCAATGTAAGAGAACGTATTGATAGCATTTAAAGGATATCCGCCTTCGTTTTGTCTGATGTCAATGATTAGATTTTTACCTTTCCTTCGTTTGATTTCCTTAAAAATATCTTTGAGTGTAGATTGAAATTTTTGTACATCTAAGTTGAATGTATTAATTGTTAAGACAGCGGTATTCAATGAATCTATGAAATACAAGAAAGGTTCTTCTTTGCCTAGAGTGTTCTTTGCAAAATAGGAGTTCCTTTTGGCGAATCGCTTACCTATACTTTCAAAAGGTTGGCTTTCAATATTCTTAGTGATTACCTGATTAGAAGGCGTTTTGTATTCTACTTGATAGGTAGGTTTTGCACCAAACTCATAAAAATGTAGAATACCAAACTCCCTTTCTAACTGTCTGTCTTTTTTACTTGTATTAAATCCGTCAGAAGGGGCATATTTCAATAACCTTTTTCTTATCTCTATTCTGTCAATTCCATCTATTGAAACTACTTCAGAACCTACAGGAATTCCAAAGTCATCTGTATCGGTATAAAACTTCTCATTTATTATTTTTAGCAATAAAGGGAATAGTTTAGGTATTGAATCGAGCTTGGGTCGCATTACAATTAAGTGACCGTCTCTAACATAATCTGTTAATTCTGTAATGGATTTGTATAAATCATTATCATTTAGAATGGTTCTTATTTTTTTCTTTTCAAAGTTCGTAAACAAGCTGTCCCATTCAGATTTAGAGGTATAATCGTATAAGCTTGGATGTCCTTTTTCTAGTATATTTTTTAGAATGTTATAATCCACAAGTATTTGGTCTTGGGTAAGTTCTTTTTGACCCAAGACCGTTAATGGCAAAAAAAGAATTAGTAATACTATGCTGTAGTTCAATTTCATCTTAGATGTGGTAACTAGCATACATGCGCTACGGTAGCACTTGCACGTTTAAAGTAAGCTGTATTTACGCTACACGCTTCTAAAATAAAGACTATTTCTTCGGTCTATAAAAGACAAGCAATAATTTATGGCTAGGAGTAAACAGCAGCTCACGCACTCTTAAATAGCTGAGCTTTTGGTGAGCGGCCTAACTCACCGGAGCGTTGATGAGCAGATAGCAGGTAACTTAGAGCTTACACCGTCAGTCATACAGTAGTACTATCGTAAGCTTACTAGCAGTGTCCGTGAGTCATCCTACGGATTGGCAAGCGTACTAACGGTCCAGATAAACGCAGTAGCCCCTATGCGGGGCTATTGACGTTTTAGCTCTTATTGTAACTAGGCTTACGCAGGCTTGCTATGCCATTCATGAAATATTCTAGTAGGATCATGCTTGGCGCGTATCTCTTGAACTTTAGTCAACTTGTCTTTATCCATAAAGGTAAATGTGCGCTTGTGCAACCCTTCATCTGCCAATTGAATTCCTGTTGCCAGATACTCCATTTCCCTCATACGATCACTAGCCCAATCTCCATAAAGAGACGTATCACCAGGATTCTTCCAACAGCTGTACATGGATAAGTAGATATTGTCTTCATTGCTGTAAGCCATATCGGTACTTAGATTTCCCGGATGCCAGTTAAGCCACAAAAAGTGAGAGGGTGCCGGAGGCAAGCTCTTCGAAATTTCCTTAATGTGTGGCAGTAATTCATCGATGCTGGCATGCGTCCACATATTATCAACCCCCCAGCAATAGTCTTCAGGATAGTGAGACATCACTGCACTGTAAAGCATGTCAATACTCCAATTTATTACTGGAGTTCTGATGATTGCCTTGTGAGCAATAGGACTATTTTTCATGAAAAGTTTGGCCTCTTCAAACTCATCCTTGGTATCGGCAAAAATAGGCGCTACTGCCTCGATGCCAGGTCCAAGTATGCCCATCATGTTTCGATTCATGGCCATTTGAAACTCTACTGCTTTGGGAATTTCAGGTCCCACATCATAGGCCCAGCGATACACATCTTCTAAGTGTTTCATCTTAAAATCATGGGTGATGACGGCCCGGTATTTGGGTAAGTCGTATATCTTTAAGTAGAATTTCACTACTATTCCGAAGAATCCTGCGCCAGATCCTCTGGCCGCCCAAAACAGATCAGCGTTATTATTTGCATCGGCATAAACCAACTCACCATCAGCGGTAATGATGTCTAGACCTAGAATACTCTCGCAGGCTATACCTAATTTTCTACCATTCCACCCGTATCCGCCTTGCAATAGATAACCACCTAAACACACTCCTTGGCAGTGTCCTGCCGGGAAGAAGAGTTTTTTCTTGTAAAGAGCTTTCATTAATGTACTACCCCCCACGGCAGGTTCAGCTTCTGCCGTTTTTTCTTCCGCATTCATAGCGTAGCGATTGAAATGTTTCATATCAATTAACAGGCAGTCATCTCTAAGAAAATTAGCGCTAAAACTATGTCCGCCGGAAGTAATGGTGATTCTTCGACCGACTCTTTTGGCATATTTCACTACATTGATGATATCCTCTATGGTTTTGGGTTCATAGATTGTAGCCGGTCTTGGTGATACAGGAGTTTTGTTAAACAGCGTATCCATAACCGCTTCTTCAAAATTTGCGTCAGCTTTATGGATGGTTGTCCCGCTGATCGCTAGCTTTTCGTCTTTAGCATATTCCTCATAAAGCTCTGGTAGGATAGAAGCCAAATGATTCATTTCTTCCGCGCAGTGAAGCATTAAGTCATGACCAAAACTTTCAGGTAAAGACTTAAACTTTTTCAGTACTGCCACAGCAGCTTTATTAACTAAATTTTCTTCCCGAGCCGATACATAGTTACCGCCAATCCAGAACCTGGAGCGCATTTCTGTTCCATTGGGCGTATTCCTTTCTTGATTTACCAGATAACCATAATCATCCGGATATTTGGGATGACCAATTTTAGCGCAGGTATAAACGGCTTGATCAGTTTGGTTGATGGCATCAAAAGAAAACCCGAATTCTAAGGGAGATTTGAACTGGATGGAAGCATCTAAAATTTCTTTACCGATGTACTCCTTGATGATGGAATTTCTACCGATGTAACAATGATCATTTTTGCCGTCTTCCCATTCAGCACTGATGTGCGCTTTCGGATGCCATAATTTGTACCGTGCATCTTCTGAGCCATGCCAGCCAAACCACCAATCCCAAATCGTAGGAGTGGTGCCAGGCATGAGGGTTTTAAGTGCTACTTTTATACTACCGTCATCAGCCACCGAAAATCCCGACTCAACGGACAGGTCTCCGTCCTGTTCTAACTGAGTTAATTGATCTACATCCAGTAAAGAGTCCCACGGAAGTGGATTGTTTAGGAGTGTCGCTATATCCGCAGGTACTTCTGCCATATCTGCTTTGAGGAATGGCGCGTACGGTGATTGTGATTCTTTGATTTTAAGATCTGAGTTTGCCATAACTTTTGATTTATGTAAGAATAAGACCAAAGCTACAGACAGTGAAATCCTGTAATCTTGAATTAATTCAAGAAAAAGGCTTGTATCAGACTTTTAATTTAAGAAGCCTTTGAAAGGTGTTCTTGATATTCAAGAATCCTCTACATAAGGAGTAGTAGATTAACATTTTCACATTTGGATAAGCGAAAAAAAATCTGGTAGTGTATTTAAAGTAAGGACGAATATTTTGAAGAAAAAGCAATGTGAGGG
>CAKZYJ010000151.1 GCA_937884755.1 uncultured Flammeovirgaceae bacterium | reverse complement strand
AAATTCTCATCTGAAGGAACCTTACTATTGAAGTTCGGGTCAGAAGGGAATAAACCAGGAGAGTTATGTAAACCGTTTGGTTTAGCAGTTGACGAAGATGGAAATATTTACATAGCAGATACATTTAATCATCGCATTCAGAAATTCGATGATAGTGGTCAATTTTTAGCTGAGTATGGTAGTTATGGTTTCGGATCAGAGAATTTTCGGTATCCACGAAAGGTGGCAATTGGTAAAAATGGGCTTATCGTCGTGTTAGATGGTTACAATCATCGTATTCAGAGAATTAATAAAGATGGAGAGTTTCTCTCTTCAATTAATTCAGTCGGTTCAGAGCCAGGTTACGGACAATTTGCTAATCCGCTAGGGATGGCTTTGGATACTGAGGATAACATATATATTGCCGATCCAAACAACTCTCTTATACAAAAATTCAATGCTGATGGATTATTCCTCATGCAGTTTGGATCTTTTGGTGTGAAAGAGGGGCAATTCGATTGGCCTTATGGTTTAGGTATAGATACCAACAAAAATATATACGTTGCAGATACTGAAAACAATCGTATTCAAAAATTTTCCTCCGATGGCACCTTTATCGCAAAATTTGGCTCTGAACTAATTGGCGAAGGTGAGTTTAAATTTCCAGTTAAACCAGCAATTGATTCAGAAGGGAATGTCTATGTTTTAGACGTGTCAAACGAAAATATTCAGAAGTTTGATAAACATGGACGATTTCTAAATGAATTTGGTGCTGTTGAAAGCTATAATGGCAAAATACCAGGGGTGGCAATAGCTATAGACAGTAAAGACTACCTTTACGTAATTAATATCTCTACTTTTAGCGTACAAAAATATCATCTTAATGGCAAACTGATACATGAATTTGACTACCGAGGCTATGGTCCTTTGGGTAATTACATCAAACCTACAGGATTGTCTGTTGACCTAGAAGGGAATATCTACGTAGTTCAAGAAAGCGGCCCGAGAATACAAAAGTTCACGAATAATGGAGAGTTTCTGTTTCAGTTTTCATTTCCTGATTCTGTAAAAATGCAGTTTTACAGAGCTACAGGGGTCACAACTGATCAAGAAGGCAATTTGTACGTTAGTGATAGTGGAGGATGGAACATTAGGAAATTTGATTCTGAGGGAAAGTTTATTTCAAAATTTGGATATCGTGGCCTAAGTGATGGGCAATTTGAATATCCTAATGATGTTGCAGTTGACACCTTAGGCAATATCTTTGTAAGTGATCAGCATAACCTTATTCAGAAGTTTTCACCGAATGGCACTTTTTTGGCTAAGATTGGTTCATTCGGAGTAGAGGAAGGCCAACTAAGGTATCCGAGAGCCTTGCAGATAGATAATCGTAATAATATATACGTCGTTGACTTTGGAAATAAAAGGATACAAAAGTTTAGACCATTTCCTACCAATTTTAAATTTTTCGCTGATACTGTAAAAGGTCTTCCGAATGAAATTGTAAAAGTCAGTGTTAAAGTAAATGATTTTAACAAAATTATCTCAGCGCAATCAACCCTAGAATGGAATCCGAACATTGCAGAACTGATCTCCGCCGAAGCAACTTCACTTCCTCATACTGAATTTAGTACTACTTCCGCAAATCGTGGAAAAATGACTTTTTCTTGGTATGAGAGAAATAATGCAGAAGGACTTAGCCTATCAGATAGTTCTACACTTTTTACTCTACACTTTCGTATGCTCGGCAAACCCAAGGAACAGACAGCGTTATCATTTACCAGTAATATCACGCCAACAGAAGTAGCCTATAAAGATGGTAGTATAGTAGAAGTCAGCTTGCAGTCCGGTAATCTATGCATATTACCACTCTCTCAAATTAGAGGTAAAATAACTACCGCAAATAATCAACCAGTAAAAGGTGCTGAAATAATTTTGAAAGGATATGCTTCTGATTTAGACTCTACAGATGTTCAAGGAAAGTTTGAGCTTACAGGAGTCCATCCTTACCAATCCTACACCGTTACGGCTTCCAAAGAATTCGATGCTAATTATGCTAATGGGCTGACCAGTCTTGACCTGGCTATTCTTCAGCGGCATATTCTGGAGGTAGAAACGCTTACTTCTCTCTATAAGCTTATTGCTGCTGATGTAGATTTATCGCAGAATATCACCACCGCCGATATTCGGGATATTCAAAATGTAGTGCTCGGCAATGCCGATCGTTTAGCTAAAGGTAAGCACTGGACATTCATTCCAACAAAGTTTACTTTCGATAATCCAGCGCATCCTTACCCTTATGATACTGTGATAGTGTATGATGCGATGCCATCTACAACTGGACATGACTTTATCGGTATTAAATTAGGAGATGTTAATGATACCTGGAATCCCACTAAAAGCAGACAGGAACAGCAGCCGCTTCAGTTCTTGGTAGAAGCACATGAAACTTTTATTGGTGATAGCATCACCGTTCCAGTTAAAGCAGCGGACTTCCGTGATGTATCCAGTTTCCAACTTACTCTGGAATGGGATCCGGCTGTGCTCTCCTTCGCTTCTGCTCAAGGTCAAGCACTTCCAGGAGTAGTTTTTGGAGATAAGTACACTACCGAGGGGCAACTAACCGTGCTGTGGTATAACCTGCAAGGAGGTAGCACCAGTGTATCAGGTGAGGAAGTCTTGTTCAACATCACCTTCAAAACAGTAGGAAATATAGGAGAACAATCTACCATAGCAATAAACTCGGCTCGCACGCCCCTGTTAGCTTATGACACTTCTAACGTTCCAATGGACGCCGAAGCTGTTGCTGGAGAGGTTTCAATTACAGAATTATCAGAGGTATTAGGTATATCAGATTCTGATGATCAAATCAGCTACAAGCTGTATCAAAATATGCCCAACCCATTTGTGGATGAATTAAACTTCAAGTTTACGATACCACAAAAGGCCACTGTAACGATACAAGTCATCAATACAATGGGGGGGGTAATTTATGAGACAGAGAAAATTTATCAACGAGGCAGCCATACAGTCTCTTGGGATACAAACAACAGTGAAGGTTTATTTATAAGTCCTGGAATTTACTATATAAAACTTGGAACTGATGCCTTCCAAGAAACCATCAAAATAGTTAAAAATTGATGCTAGAAGTTTCAACACGATTCTTTATGCAAACCCAAGCCTAGAAAAGGTGGATAAGTAGGTAAAAGTCTCTCATACTTCTACCCAAGCATTCCACTCGAACGAGCTATGTTCACCATACTGGACGTAGCCTAATTGATTAGTCAACATACGGGTCTTTCCAATTGAAAATTCAGGCTTGTTGCGATGGCTATGCCCATATATCCAGACATCAACACCAGACGTTTCTATGAAAGAAGTCATATCTACGCAGAAAGCTTCGTTCAGAGAGCTGCCTTTAAATTCTTCAATGTTACAATGCTCACTGGGCAAATGATGGGTAATCACTACTTGCTTCTTCTGGTTATTACTTTCAAGTGCATGGGTTAGGAACTCTCGAGAAAGGTGGTGTAGATGGTTGTACTGTTCAATGCTGATAACTTTACCATTGTAGCGAATACGCTTGAAATCATTCATACTCAGTAGGATGGAAGCTATTTGCCGCTCGATCTTTGACCACAACGTAGTGAAGACCAATCGAGAGTCTGGCTTTTCAATGACCACGTTATTGACCAACCACACATTAGGGAATAGTTCTTCCTTCACTGTGCCTTCGTAGTTAGCCAAATTGTAGCCACCATAGTACTCGTGATTTCCGGGCAATACATAAACCTCATCGAACTGACTGGAAAGTTTCTCCCATAAGGGCAGTTGCTTAAAGCCCTGTCCAAAATAGTAGGTGTCTCCTGCCAGTACCAGTAAATCCCCAACTGGTTCGAGCGGATTTCTGGCTAGCCAATAACGGTTCTCAGGAAATTCCAGATGAAGGTCAGAGCAATACTGAAGAATCATTTCTGACGATTAACAATTTTCTGCTTTGGAGAGGGGTAGCCTCTATATATTAGCGTAGTAAACAATACGGTCGTTTCTCTTACTCTTTGACCAGATTACACGAAATCGCTTTTTAGGCGTTTAAGCTAGTTAACAAACTCAGTCAATTTTCAAAGTAAAATTTGAGGCACTACCTTAGGGTTTCTTAACCTGTGAAGCTATGAAGATTGGGTATGCTCGTGTCTCTACGGTAGATCAAAACTTAGGTCTACAGCTTGATGCTTTAAAACAAGCTGGCTGCGAAAAGGTCATCACTGATCAAATGAGCGGTTCAGTAGCCCTTCGCCCTGGTTTGACCCAAGTTAAAGAGCTACTACGAGAAGGTGATACGTTAGTCATCTGGCGATTTGACCGCTTAGGCCGTTCGTTGAAAGACCTAATCATATGGGCTAGTCGCCTGGAAGAAAGAGGGATTGGGTTAGTAAGCCTACAAGAAGCTATAGACACAACAACTTCGACTGGAAAACTAGTATTTCATATTTTCGGTGCACTGGCTGAGTTTGAGAGAAACCTCATTCGGGAACGTACGATGGCCGGACTTTCGGCAGCGAGGGCAAGAGGCCGACTCGGCGGACGGCCGAAAGTACTCTCCGCCGAACAGCAACACCTGCTGCGTCGTCTATACGCCGATGAGTCGTATTCCATTACGACGATCTGCTGGATGCTGAATATCAGTAAGCCTACTCTGTACAAATACTTAGATTAGCTATACTACAGGTGTTCCTTTAGGTTCTGAAGATAATCAATCCCATACTGAGCAGTTATGTGCGATTCGAGATAGGAATACCTTCACCAATTAATTTAGACTGGTATTTTACCTTCTAAAATTCCAGTAATGGTGGAATCTAAAAGAAACCGTCATGTACTAATCAAGGAGTAATCGTTGCGGGGGAAATCAAGTACGTAGGTCAACAAGAAGCCAATCACCTCGTTCGGTTAAATCCAGATGGTAGCTTGGATAACTCGTTTTCATTTGCTCACGAAAATATAGGGTTTCTGACGCATTTAGAACAACTCAGTACTGGTGATTTGATCGCTTCTTACCGTAATAAACTACTTAAAATTAGCAGCAGCGGTGAGGTTATTTCCGAAGTTGAGTTAGACAGGCCTATTTCATCTACTAACGTTCAAGCAGACGATAAGATTATCGTTACTACCTCTAATCTTTGGACGTCTGACATGAGCGGACACGTGTATCGCTTTTTTCCTGATCTTACTATGGATGAAACGTACAGTCAGGATATTAGCATTAACGGATGGATATTTGATGCCGACCTTCAGGAAGACAAGCTTATTATCACTGGTCAGTTTACCGAGATCAATGGCGTAGTGAAAAATGAACTTGCTCGGCTGAATACGGACGGGAGTTTGGATACTTTATTTGATATAGGCACGGGCACAGGTAGATTCCGAGTACTTCTTGGTATCTCTTCTACGGGAAAAATATTTCTATCCAACTCCTACTTTTCAAGCTTTAATGAGCAATCCATTCCCGGCACCGGACTTTTGGGTCTTAGCAGTGATGGGACGATAGATACAACGTTTAGTGCAACGGAAATAGGTTGGACAGAGGGCAAGCCATTCTTTCATAATGATCAGATATTTATCCGAACCTATCAGAGCGATGCTAGTAGCTCCGGGGATTATCTCATGCGAATCAACAACGATGGATCGTTTGACTCAGCATTCTCACCAATTAAGCTGCATTCATATAATAACCAGACTCTTGTTATAGATGATCAGGATAATATCATTTTTAACAATGCGCAATTAAGCGGAAATGAGTATGGTCTTGGGAAGGCATCAAGCACTGGCCAAATTGATACTAATTTTCGACCATCTTTGGGTAGGTATGGATACGTCAGTACAGGAGATTATCATGAAGGAGACCTCATTGTAGGAGGCAATTTTATCAGTATTGGTGGCGTGATCACTCGAAATATTGCCAAAATCAATTCAGATGGCAGCGTTGATCCAAATTTCCAGATCCCTACATCTCTATTGATACAGGACGATTATATTCAACAACCCTCTCAAATTACAGTGCGAAACTTAGATACGATAATGATCGCTTTGACAAGTAAGTTGCTTTGGCTTACTAATGAAGGTGATACCATCCAAATGTTTCAGCCTGATGCGTCCAACCCCTACCGAAGATCATTTGTAGATCATTTTGAAGTATTATCAAATGGCAAAGTTGCTACTACCTCCGGCAATGGTGCCTTTTTGTTCAATGCTGAAGGTGATGCTGAATTTACTTTTATTGGTCCGAAGACGAATGTGAGTGGCGGTAGCGCACCTATCGGTCTACAGAGTGAGGGTATACTTCATGAAGTGTTATACAACACTACTGGTACCAGAAAAGCATATTTAAACCGACTTAATTTTGATGGATCAGTGGATACCTCTTTTGATACAGTGAGTGTCACAAGAGCCATTTTTTTTGATATCGAGGTATTACCAAACGATGACATTGTAACGGTAGGAGATTTTGATCAATACGGCGAAGTCTCTACACGCCATTTAGTAAAACTACGTAGTGACGGACAGATTGATACGGCTTTCTCGACCAACTTTTTTTCAACTGCACCGGCCTACTCTATACTCCAGAACTGTACTCGTTTTCAAGATGGCTTTATCATATCTGGCTACCAAACTAACTCTCCTACCTTAGGATTCTTAAATACCGACGGTACATTCAATACCAATTATCTATTACCGACGGTTGTAGATAGCGTGCAAAGCAGCATATTCCCATTAGCCGTAAGCTCGGATGCAGTATTTCTGTTTTCTACCTTCCAACGTAGCGACCAGACTGAACCGAGCTTTGCGTTGAAGTTAGCATTTAATGAGATTCCTATTATCAAAGGTACTACGGTAGAACTTACTACACCATATGATACGCCGCTGCTGCTATCGCTGGATGATTTAGTCGTTGTAGACGGCAACAGTGTATACCCTAATGAATTCCTACTACATATTCAACCTGGTGAGCACTATACTGTAGATGGTACCACCATCGTGCCCAATAGCGACTTCATTGGTACTTTATCAGTACCGGTCGTCGTGAACGACGGTAAGTACGACAGCGATCCGTATCTGCTATCTGTGAATGTCGGATCGCCCCCCGAACCTGTATCTATTCGTATTTGGGTAGATAGTATCAACTCAGAGCAAGCTTTGGTGCAGTTCGTTTTTAGCGAACAAGTAACCGACTTTACCCTAGAAGATGTATGGGTTGATCGCGGCACACTAACGGCACTTACTAGCGACGATAGTACGACGTTCACCGCTGAGCTACTGGCATCGGCAGGAAGTACCGTGCTTTTGTCCGTACCAGAGGGCAGTGTTCGCAGTCTATCAGGGCAGCAAAACGCAGCTAGCGATACGGTAGCAGTAGTTTTTCCTGCCGTAGTACCGGATGGGTTACGCATGATAGTCACGGTACATCATGGATCGGCCATGCCGTCGTTTACGGCGACGCTCTACCGTGAGCAATCAACTGGCTGGATCATTGATACGGTGCTGACCGCCGAAGCATCGTCGTTTTCTTTTGCTTCCTTGCCGCAGGGTAGCTACACCCTAAAGCTTCAGCCTAACGATACGAGTTTGCTCACCAGCTACCTGGGGGAAGCACTGACCCTGTTTGACGCCCATCCCTTAGTACTTACCCAAGATACAGCGGTTTCACTGACGTTACTGAGTCGCCCCGAACCAGCGGCGGTCGGACGCGATGGTACGGCGATCATAGAAGGTGTACTACGGCAGGGGTCCACTGAAAGTGGTCGACTGCTGGTTGGCGAGCAGACCGCTGAAGGCAAGCCGATTGAAGCGGTAACGGTATACCTACTTTCTGAGGAAGAGAACATACTAGCCGCTACAGTGACCGATACGGCTGGCTTTTTCCGTTTTGCAGGGCTCACGGCAGCCACCTACCGTTTGCGTGCTGACTACGGCGGATTGCCCCACGATACGGCGTTGAATCAGATTACAGTGAGCAGTCAGCAAGAAACGATACAGCTTTCACTCATAGCAGGGAAAACCCTAGCGTTAGATAGTGTTACCCGGCAGGAGCAACAAGATCAGGTCACAGCATTACCAAATGACACATCGGCGGCGATTCGCT
>CAKZYJ010000150.1 GCA_937884755.1 uncultured Flammeovirgaceae bacterium | reverse complement strand
GCCGGCGGAAGACCGACCGGAGCTGGTAGAATTTCAGCAGGACGTAACCCAACTATTCCGGGCCGTACGTGGGGCGCAGGAATCTATGAAGGAGGTCCAAAATCAGATGAAACATATTGAAGTGGCCATTCAGCAGGTAGAGTTGCCTTACGAAGAAGTTTACGCCGAAGTACAGGAAATCCAGCAGGAACTAGCTGCGCTGAACCGGGAGCTAAACGGTGACCAGGTAGCCACCCGACTGGATCAGGAGCAGCCTCCTAGCATCGCTTCCCGGATTAGCTATATTGTGTTTGAACAGTCCAACACCACCGCGCAGCCTACGCAAACTCATCGGGATAGCTACGCTATTGCCAAGGAAGAATTTCATCCCTGGCTTCAGCGTCTAAAAACACTGGTTAGCGATAAGATTCAACCTTTACAAGAGAAGTTAGAACAGGCTGGTGCCCCCTATACCCCCTACACTCTACCGGAGATCAGTGAGTTTTAGGAGTATTCTCATCCTAAAATTGTCGAACAAACAAAATTGACTTGTATGGTCAAGGTTTACTGAATTTGAATTAACTTCTATGATTAGAAGTAATAACAAAGTCAAAATACTAGTGCAGAGAGCATGGAATACTATAGGTATTACGATAGAGATATAGTAGGTAAGTATACTGGTAATCGTGGTTGGAGTATGCTAATGAACAATGGTAGTAGGCAAGAGATAAAGGATCAAAAAGAGCTCGAAAAATTCCTTAAACAGGAAAGGCCTAAGGATGATACTTTCACTAAAAATCACAACCAAAAGGTAGGCGAATTTAACAAGAATATTTCTAGCATTGTTCGTGAGATAGATGCTAAACTGAAATTAGAGAATGTAAAACTTCACAATAAGCCAAAAGTAAACCTTGCTGTAATATTATGGATATTGTCGAATAGAATTGACTTTCGGAAAGAAAGAGAATGGGTAGAAGATAATAAAATAAGAAGCCAACTTTGGGATAAGATTGAAGGACTATGGGACAAGGTATCAAAATATGAAAGATCTAGAGGATACAAAAATGAAGGGTATAGCTTTACGATAAAGATCGACTTTGATGGTCCATTTGAAGAACTTTCTGTTCCAAAAGGATACAATAAATGGTTCTTAAAGAAGATAGAAGATGATTTTAACTCTTTCATGAATGACAGAAGATCAGGTCATGGAATTTATTATCCAGTTCACGAGTACGCAGAGTCAGATCAGCCTAAAAATCAAGTAAGAAACCGCTGGCTTTTTCTGATCACTAATTTTCTGATAAATGAGGGGAAATTGAGCAAAACTAAATCTTTTGTTCTAACTGTAGCTCTTGTTGACAAAGTCTTCACCAATATCACACCTGAAGCTTTGAGGAAGGCTTACAATCGCGCATACAAAAGGACACCTTAGCTTTTAAGATGTCCTTTTTCTATTTAACGCTTATGACGAGCTTTAGTCAAATGTTAAATAGATGTGCAAGGAGGCACACATGAAATGGCAGACAAAAAAAGCCCCAACAGGCTAGGGCAAATTTCAAAACTGCTAAAGCAATTAGCTTTAGTATTACGTTTATTGTTAGATATCTTCCGAGAAATAGATACCTGAGATTTTCTAAAAACCCTGTTGACATAAAGAGGTATTATTCCAATAGTTAACGGTTTAGAGCGTACTTGTAGAACGGCACTATTATAAGCCAGAAAAAGTAGTACTCGTCGGATTAATTCATCCCGAGGCCATCTCACTAAATTTTTTTGGCCAGGCAACCGATCTCGCTATCGCTAGGTTCTGTAAGTGAAAGACCAAACTGTGAAAGAATTGATCTTAAACGAAGAGGAACTAACAAGGCGATGCGTAAAGGGTGATCGCCGTGCCCAAGAATCTCTTTTCAATCAATTCTACCCGGATCTTTATTTGATAGCCATGCGCTATCTGGGTGACCATCATGATGCCGAAGATGTAATCATCCAGTCGTTTACGCGAGTCTTTAAAAGTTTATCCAAATTCTCCCACGGAGGTCCGGGCAGTTTGGGAAGATGGGTTCGCACTATATTGATTAATGAAGCAATTCGGTCGCTGAAGAAAAGAAAGCTTATTCAATTCAACGAAGGCATACAACATCTAAATAGGTCAACGTCGGAGGCGAACGCATTACAGCAAATGCAAGCCAGCGATATTTTGCGAATGATAGAGGAGCTACCAACCGGATACCGAACAGTTTTCAACTTGTATGTAGTAGAAGGGTATTCGCATAAGGAAGTAGCCAAGATGCTGGGTATCAGTGAAAGTACCTCGAAGACTCAGTTGAAAAAAGCCCGGCATCATCTAATGAATACCATTAACGAAAAGAAGTCCTATGGAACCGTTTGATATCGACAAGATTGTCAGAGAAAAGCTACAGGAACGCAACAACTTACATAAGCCCCAGATGGACTCCGCTAGACCGTTCGTCTGGGGTGCCGTTCAGCAACAAATTGCAACACAACAATCATTTACCTGGTATCATCTGGCCGCCGCAGTTGTAGTGTTAATAATAGTTTTCTCGGCTATTCTTTTTGGTCTTCAGCGCAGGCACAACCAGCAGCTAGACCGGCTAGCTAACCGACTAGATCAGATACAACAAAGCAACGTGGCTCAGATAGATGCATTGCGTACCAAAGATGCTCAAGCTGAATTTTTAGAGAGCAAATTGGATCAGATGGAGCAAGCGTTAGCCGGTTTACAAATGGAAGAACCTACTGCGCCCAAAGAAGTAATTATCTATCGTACCGATACGGTATACGTGAAGCAGGTAGAATATATCACTATCGCGGCTGACTCTACCCAATCCAAAGAGCTGACTACTGATGTGGTTGAGAAACCCTTGGAAAGGAAGGAAGTTGCCGAATTACAAGGAACTAAGACAGATGATGTCATCTTTATTAGTTCCTCCAGCCAAAGTGAGGACCCACCATCGGAAGCGATAAAATTTAAATTCGGCGCATTCTCCCGAGAGAAATAATGCTTTAATAAATACTAACTAAGATGCACGTAATCAACAAAATTACTATGAAACAACTATGTCTAATCGCCACGATTTTAATGATCTCAACCGCCAGCTTTGGACAGTCTATCGGAGATTCAGTAGTATTCTACGTAGATAATAGAGCGGAAATCAATATAGCAGTTTCCAACTATATCAACCTGAAATCATCCAACGACGTAGTGGCTGCACTAGGAGATTTTAAAAGGGCGGTAGCTCAGATTGAAGATCAGCTATCTCCAGCATCTGCCGAACTTATTAGGTACTCAATAGATGGCTCGGTAACAGTGGAACCAGGTAATCAGAAGGTTACTTATTTGAGAAAAGACGGAGATTTTACCAATACGGGAGTCCGAGACCGAGGTATCATTATTGGTAAAGATTTTAAGATTTTTATCACGACTTCAGATATTGCTAATATTACTGACTTATCGCTGTCCGAGTGCCTTGAAAAAATTACTACTATGCTTCCCGAGAAAAGTAGATGGTCAAAATCTCTTTACTACGAATGTATTGACGGGGCGGTAATGAAGCTTGAAGAAAAAAACAACGAACTCGATGTTTTGGAATTAACGCTAGGGGCGGGTGCTGGGCTAGTTAAGAACACCTGGGTTCCGGATATTTCTTTTGGAGTAGGTATTGGGCTTAACAAAAAAGGCGTTGCTAGATTTCCTTATATTTCCTCAAATATGCTTTTTGATTTTGATCTTGAAGGCAGTACCAACACTAACACTTTTTTGAATATAGGCTACGGTTGGGACATTAATAAGCAGCCAAACAAGAAAGAGATATTAGGGATAGAGTTGGGTTATTTGGTCTCACAACAAGGCGACCTGTTCGGAGAAAACACGTTTAAACTTGGTGCCAATTGGTCACCGGTGAAAGGAGTTTTTGTAAGCCCTCATCTGTATGTAACCGATAATTTCGATATGGTATTTCCTGGTATCCGAGTTGGTTTTGGCTTTTGATGAAATACTGCGTTTTTAGGTTTTCCATAATTAACTATTCTTAACAAATACATTTAATTTCGTAATGGCGTGCTACTGAATTGTTTTTTATCTTTGAAGACTAACGTTTTTGAAACTCACAGTCTTAGCCATGATCCGTTTATACTTTTTATTGCTGACATTACCCGTTTTCGCTTTAGCGCAAGAGAGTGATAATCCACTCTGGATGCGCTACCCAGCCCTTTCTCCTGATGGGCAAACCATTGTATTTAGCTACCAGGGAGACCTTTATTCCGTATCTAGTTCGGGCGGAGAAGCTGCCCCGCTAACGTTGCACGAAGCCCACGACTATCAGCCGGTTTGGTCGCCCGACGGCCAGCAGATAGCTTTTGCCTCCGACCGCTTCGGTAATTTTGATATTTATCTGATGCCCGCCCAGGGTGGCAAGGCCGAGCGGCTCACCTACCACTCTTCCCATGATCATCCGACCGACTTCACTGCCGATAGTCAGGAAGTGCTCTTCACTTCTATTCGCACTCCTAGTGCCGAAAGTGCGCTGTTTCCTTACAGGCGGTTTAACCAGCTTTACCGAATCTCTACCGAAGGCGGGCAGCCTACCCAGGAGCTATCGTTACCGATGAACCACGCCCAGCTGTCGGCTTCCGGTGATAAAATGCTTTATCAGGATTTGAAGGGCTACGAAGACATCTGGCGCAAGCACCACACCTCCTCTATTGCCCGCGATATCTGGCTGTACAATGCTAACTCCGGTGAGCATACTCAGCTAACTACCTTCAATGGTGAAGATCGAAATGCCTGCTGGAGTGCCGACGAGCAATCGGTGTACTATATGAGCGAAGAGAGCGGCAGCTTTAATGTCTGGAAAATGAACGCTAGCGATCCCAGCCAGAAAACCCAACTCACTAATTTTGATTTACACCCGGTACGTTTTCTATCAGTTTCCGACAACGGCACACTTTGCTTTGGCTACCACGGCG
>CAKZYJ010000149.1 GCA_937884755.1 uncultured Flammeovirgaceae bacterium | reverse complement strand
TATTTTAAAGTGTAAAATCGTTTTGTAAAAATTTTGAATACAATAGGTTTTACGGGCGGGTTGGCCGTAAGTAATTGACAATTCTTCCCGTTGTATTGGCGATTTTACCTTTCTTGATCAGTAAGCTCCTGGTTTTTTCCTTTAAACTGCTGAGGGGTTTGGCCCACTAAGCGCTTAAAAAGGCGATGCAGCGAGCCTACGTCGTTGAAACCTAACTCGTGGGCAATTTCTTTGGTACTCTTGCTGGTGTAGAGCAGTTGTCTCTTTACCTCCAGCACAATGCGTTCGTGAATAATTTGTAGAGGAGATTCTTGCTGGTACTTAGCAAAGAGGTTTGATAGGGTTTTAGGAGATTTAAAGAGCAGATCGGCGTAGTCTTGCACAGATCGTTTCTCTTTGTAATGAATATCCACCAGCACATTGAATTTGCGAATGGTGTCCCGCTGCCCTTCCGGCAGATTGGGGTGAGGCGACTGATCGTTGGCGAGGCGCGTAATTTTGATAATCAGTCTCTTCAGTAGTATGCGTAGCATCTCGCCCTGAATGGTATCCCGGGTTTTACATTCCTCTAGAAACACCTCGTGCAGCATATTAAACTTAATCTGTTCTTCCGGACTGATGGTGGTGATAGGAGGCTGCAGGTTACCAAAAAAGATAACTCCGTTACAGGACGTTTCGTGGTCGTGATCATTAATACAATAAAACTCCCGGTTAAAAGTAAAAGTGGCTAAGTCTGGCTGAGACTGCTTAACATCCAGATGCTGCAAAAAGGTAGTAGTGGTAATCTGATGGGGTTGCAGCTCCAAATCTACTCCATCCACATTGAGTGAAATGGGCTTATCGCCTCGGTTCCAGTGAATACTAATGAGGTTGGGCTGTTGCTGAAACTGCTCCTGTTCATTGGTATAATCAGTACTCAACGCAAAAAAAGCCCCTACACCTTGATCCTGATAAGAATAAATCATACTGCTAAAAAACGCTGTTCTTTGTGATAATTCTCACAAATTGTGGATTACCAAGCTACATCAAAAATTAAATCTTGAACCACATTCATAAGGAGAAGATTTCGCAAGTTAGCTGATTAGGTACTCTGATAATGTCTACCGCTTAACATTGTGGGCAGTTGAGCTAAGTAGTACCAAGCTTTTCACTTTCCAGAAGTAAAAAACATCTACCTCAGCCACTTCTGCCGAAACCGGCTTACCGCATTTTTTCTGATGGCCTTGCCGTGCCCGAAGCAGGCAACCTCGAAGGGATGAACCGTGAGTTTACGCAAGCTGCGCAATCCTTCCTCGTAGTTTTCGTAAGCGATGCTAGGCTGTAGCCAACCGATGTTGCTAGCGGTGTCAGCCGCAAACAGCACTCCGCCTTCTTGTGGCCAGTAAAACACCAACTGGCCCGCACAATGCCCTGGTACGTGAATAGCCTGGATACCGCCGGCGATCTCCAGTAATTCACCGTCGGATACTTCATGGTCAATCTTTACCGGAGTAATTTGTGCGGGCGACTTGGCAATAAAGGCCCTAAACAACGCTTTATTGAGTAGGCCAGGCGCTGGAGTTAACGGGCGTAATGCTTTACCTTCTCGTACCATACTGGCATCAGCCGCGTGCATATAGGTAGTAGCTTCACAAGCTCGCTGAATATCGGCTAATCCACCAGCATGGTCAGCATGGCAGTGGGTAATCAGAATATGCCGAATATCGCCAGGTACTCTTCCAATCTGCTCAATAGCCTGTATTAATTGATGAGTACTTCCTCCGGAACCAGTCTGGCGAGACCCGGTCTGGCGAGACCCGGTATCGATAAGGGTTAATTCATTCTGATTGATAAGAAAAGCGTTTACTACTCCTAGTGGTATCTCGAAAACCGAAGGGGTGATTTTCCGGACTTTCATCTACTACAGAACTTCTTTGTACTGCATTTTATGAAGCTGAGTGTAGTAACCGTCTAGCGCTAATAGCTCGTCGTGCGTACCTCGTTCCTTAATCTCGCCGTGATCTAACACCAAAATCTGGTCAGCATTCTGAATGGTAGATAATCGATGGGCAATGACAATGGCGGTTCGCCCTTTCATCAGACGGGTGATTGCCTCCTGAATCAACTCTTCCGTTTCAGTATCTACCGAAGAGGTGGCTTCGTCCAGAATAATAATCTCAGGGTCATACACCATGGCCCGCACAAACGAAATAAGCTGTCGTTGTCCTACCGAGAGTGTGGCGCCCCGTTCCTGTACATTGTACTGAAACCCACCTGGCAAACGCTCAATAAACTTACGAGCCCCAACTAACTCGGCCGCCTCAATCACTTTTTCGTAGCTGATATCTTCATTGCCCAAAGTAATGTTCTTTTCAATGGTATCAGAAAAAAGAAATACATCCTGTAACACTACTCCAATATGGCGACGCAGTACACTCAGATCATAATCCTTTACTTCTGTGCTATCAATCAGAATTTCACCTCGCTTAATATCGTAGAAGCGGCTCAGCAGATTAATGATAGAAGATTTTCCGGCTCCGGTGGCTCCTACCAGTGCTAGAGTCTCGCCTGGCTTTACTTCAAAGTTGATGTCTTTCAACACGTAGTCGCGTTCGTTATAGGCGAACCATACGTTCTTGAAGAGTACGTGCCCGTCCAGATGATCAGCAGCATGGTGGCCGTTATCGTCAATATGCTCTTGGTTATCCAGCAAGTTCAGAATGCGAGAAGAACTTACGATACCCATCTGGAGAGTATTAAAGCGGTCGGCGATCTGCCGTATTGGTCGGAAAAACATATTGATATACATGATGAAGGCAATCAGCACCCCGATGGTCACCTCATCGTGCAGGACCCCCTTTGCCCCGTACCATACCAACAAGCCAATGCCCGTGGCCATGATAATATCAGCCACCGGAAAGTACACAGAATAGTACATGACTGAGCGGAGGTGAGCCTGCCTATGCTCATCATTAATCTCCCGAAAGCGCTCGTACTCCCGCTTTTCGCTGCTAAAAATCTGTACGATACTCATGCCTGTGATGTGCTCCTGCACAAAAGAATTTAAATTGGAAACGGCGTTCCGTACCTCATTGAAAGCTACTTTTACTTTTTCTTTAAAAATATAGGTACTCAGCACCAGCAGGGGCAAGGTAGATAAGCTCACCAGCGTAAGCTTCCAGTCAATGTAAAACATCACTCCCAGAATTACGACAATCTGCAAAATATCGCCGATGATGGCCGCTACTCCCTGACTGAAGATATCTGATAGCGTCTCGATATCGGATATATTACGGGTTACCAACCGGCCAATGGGCGTACGGTCAAAGAACCTCAGGCGCAGGCTAAGCAAATGGCGATACAGCTTTACCCGAATGTCGCGCACCACACTCTGCCCAATCCAGCCCGAAAGGTAGGTATGCAGATACTGCACAATGCCCTGGATGAAGATCAACCCAATCAGCAGTATCACCATATTTACTAGACCCCGGTAATCATTCACCAGAATATGGTTATCGATAGTCTTCTGTACGAAAAAGGGTACGGCCGGAGCCAGAAAGGCAATCAGTACGGTGAGGAACACCAGCGTGTAGAATCGTCCAATATACGGTTGTACGTAACGGAAGATTCGCTTCAGCACCTGGGTGTCGATAATATCCCCGCTATTA
Source organism: uncultured Flammeovirgaceae bacterium (assembly GCA_937884755.1). GTDB lineage: Bacteria > Bacteroidota > Bacteroidia > Cytophagales > Cyclobacteriaceae > Tunicatimonas. The sequence goes on along the minus strand of CAKZYJ010000149.1, from coordinate 347 downwards.
ATTCGTTCTTTATCCATAGTTGATATCAGTGCCGGTAAATATCTGCCGGGTAAGTCACTTCGGTTAAAAATAGGCCATCAGCATCTACTGAACGTCCAGCCTGCCTACGATCCTGACTGTTAATAATTGCCGCAAAATCAGTAAGACTAGTAGCACCGGTGCCAATATCCAACATCGTACCTACTACCGCTCGCACCATGCCGCGCAGAAAACGGTCGGCGGTAATCGAAAAAACCAATCGATCCTCTTCTAATACGTGCCAACCGGCCCGAAAGATATGGCAGTCAAAAGTTGAGGTCTGAGTGTTGCTTTTGCTGAAACTTGCGTAGTTTTGCTTTCCGTACTGA
>CAKZYJ010000148.1 GCA_937884755.1 uncultured Flammeovirgaceae bacterium | reverse complement strand
GCGCTAATGTACAGATTTCACAGCGTTTCCTGGAGATAAGCGAGCAGATTGCCTTATTTGTTGTTCTGAACTATGATACGATTTGGTATGTCCGTCAGAAGGAAATTGCCCACGTATTGAGCCAGATTTTTCCCGCTGATTTTATCGCTTTCTATTATGCCCGGGAAGGAATGTATGAAATCTCTACCGGTTTTGAAAAAATAGGTCAAGACAAATACCAGAAAGTCACGCTCATGGATTTTCTGAACAGTACCAATTTGAGTCTTAAGGCTTTTGAAAAAGTACTAAAAGAGGAAGAAGACCAACTGCCGTTTATTTTAGAAATAGAGGCACATGCCAAAGCAGGAAAGTACCTCAACCCCATCCGGGAAAAGTCATTGAAATTATGGGGTCTGAAAAGTGTGCTGGCAGTATGCATGCAAGTGGATAATGCACCCTTTTATATCTATATCAACAGTAAAAAGCCGAATAGCTATCACCAGAAACACATAGAACTGTTTGATCGCATTGCCCCTTCTTTTGCGCAATCGCTGGAAAAATCATTAATCAGCGAAGAAATACAAAAACGGGAACGTGAAAAAGCACTTCAAATCGCTATTATCAACGCCTTAAATGGGGGCAAAACTTGGGAGGACCGCCTACTGCTGGTTAGTCGGGCTTTACAAGACATCATTCCTTTCCATCTGGTCTCTTTTGGTATGATGGGGGAGCGTATGGATGACATTAATGTTGGTTTTGAGCAAATCAGTAGCAATGAGTACAGACCTATTTCTATCCCTACCTTTTTAAAGATGACCAAACTGAATGAAGCAACATTTAAACACCAAATACAAAAGAAAACATTCAATAAAATAACCATTGGCCATTTTGAAGATTACTTGCGGCATACTAAAACTGATCCAGTAAAAAAAGCCATACATGAAGTATTTGGGGTGAATAGTTTTATGGTAGCCCCTCTCACCATTAATCATGAACCATTTTATATTTCTTTTTACCACAAAGCTCCAGCGGCGTATCAAGACAGCCATATCTCGCTTCTCGAACGCATTCAATCATCTTTTGTCCTTTCTATGGAAAAGCTACTGGGGTATGAAGAAGTAATCCGGCTGAACCGCCTGCTTAAGGAAGAGAAAACCTATTTGGAAGAAGAGGTAGTACAGCAGTACAACTTTGAAGAAATGGTAGGGGCTAGTGAGTCCATGCAGCAGGTGTTTGAGAAAATAAAGATTGTGGTCAATACCGATACTACAGTCTTGCTATTAGGCGAAACAGGTACGGGCAAAGAACTAGTGGCCCGGGCGTTGCACAACGCTTCCGAAAGGCAATCTAAGCCCCTGATCAAAGTAAATTGTGCGGCACTCCCCCGGGAGTTGATTGAGTCGGAGCTATTCGGCCACGAAAAGGGAGCCTTTACCGGGGCAGTGGCTCGGCGCACTGGGAAGTTTGAGTTAGCCCACGAAGGCACTTTGTTTCTTGATGAAATTGGGGAGCTGCCGGTAGAACTACAAGCCAAATTACTGCGGGCTATTCAAGAAAAAGAATTCGAACGGCTGGGAGGGGACAAAACCATGCGTATCAATACCCGCATCATTGCCGCCACTAACCGAAATCTAGAAGAGGAGGTCAAGGAAGGAAATTTTCGGTCGGATCTCTACTTTCGCCTCAGTATCTTTCCTATCGAGCTTCCGCCGCTGCGGAACCGGGGAGAAGATATAGAAGCGTTGGCGCGTTACTTTCTGAAAAAATACGAAAGCAAAACCGGAAAGCGGCTGAAGGGTATTACCAAAGCCTCAGTAAATTTATTAAGCAGTTATCCCTGGCCAGGCAATGTGCGTGAATTGGAGCATATCATCGAACGGTCGGTGCTGCTTTCTGAAAGCGGGAAGACGCTTCAACTGGCCTTAGAAAGCCCAAAACGAACTAGCACGAAAGATAACCGTATTTTTGAGTTCAAAACGCTACAAGAAGCCGAGACCGAACTCATTTACGAAACCCTGAAGCTTTGTAAGGGAAAGCTCAGTGGTAAGAACGGCGCAGCGGCGATGCTGGGAGTGCCCCCATCCACCCTAGAATTTCGAATGCGGCGAGCCGGTATCACCAAGCAAATGGTGATTGAGAAACTTTAATTGATCAAAAATTAATTGATTAAAGCATGGAAAACACATTAGAACATCATGGCTTTTACTGTATTGTTGAATATAGTGGGCGAAGATGAGGTTTTTCACGGAAAGATTATCGGTATCAATGATCTCGTTACGTTTGAAGGTGAATCGGTCGCTGCTTTGAAGAAAGCATTTGTTGAAGCGGTAGAAGATTACGTTATTCTGTGCGAAGAAGTGGGAGCCCCCCCATTGAAATCCTTCAAAGGTTCATTCAATGTCCGGGTAATCCCCGATTTGCACCGAAAGGCTTTTATTACAGCAGCTATTCAAGGGGTTTCCCTAAATGCTTTTGTTGAGTCAGCTATTTACGAAAAGCGACAAGGACATACATCGGAATCTTTGAAGAGGCTGAATAGCCAATATGATGAAGTATTGGCAGATTCTGAGGAAAGGTTAAAGAAAGCCAACAAAGAGTTGAAAGCGATGGAGAAGGTGTTGAAAAAAGCTGCTTCGAACAAAGAGAAAGCTGAAAGTGATCAATAGCTTATGGCCTTTCTTTTTCGTTCGTGCTAGCTTTGTAGGCTAAATTAGGTACTCCAGCAGCATATTGTAGGTTCAGTCGGGCTTTTTCGTATTGCGTTTGCAAGTCAAGCAGTTCAATGCGGGCATCCAGCAGTTCGGTCTCTCGGGTGTTGATCAAAAACAGCGAGCTCTCGCCGAAGCGAAGCCGACGTTGTTCACCCGCTAGCAGTTGCTCGTAGTTTTCTACCATCTTTTGCTGTCGGCCGATCACCCCGCGCAGATTGAAGAGTGTATTGTACGCAGTGGTAATCTCATTCTCAATGGTTCGCTGTACCCAGGTTTGCTCAAACACGTTTTGCTCCAACTGCAAGCGGGTTCGGGCCAGTGTCGCTCGCTCTTGCCGCAAGAATAAAGGAAAGGCGAAAGCAATTTCGGCGGTGTAGTTATTTCGCCACCAACCTGCCTCGCTAAACCGCCCGTTTCCCAACAGCGAGGGCGCATTGCCTCTTACCGACTGCGCCAAAAAATTATAAGTAAGGTCAACTGTTGGCTTTAGGTATTCTTTATTTAAGCGCTCCGTGATGCGTAGCTGTTGATTTTCTCCGTTTAGCACAATCAGGTCAGGATGTTGGGTGCGGGCTTGTTGCCGTAGTTCACCCAACTGGTCAAGCGATAGCATGAATAGGCTATCCGGTCGAACAGGCTGAATGCCTTCTCTAATATCTTGGGGAATAAACCCATTTTGCTGATGTAGCCACACAAATACTGATGCGTTCAAGCGGGCGTTTTCGTCGGCCAGGCGGGCTTGGTCTCGTTGCACCTCACGCTCCTGATAGTTGATGTAGGCCGTCAACGAATCGAAAGGAGCGGCATCTCCTTTCCGTACCTGTTGTACCACTCCTCGTAAACGAACTTCAGCCAGCTGGGCTACTTCGTTAGTTACCTCGTACGCCTGGTGAGCGTAGTACCAATCCCAGTAGGCTTCTCCGGCATCGAGCAGCACCTGGTTAATAGCATTGATTTGGTCAGCCTCGGCCATCTCTTGCATTTGCTGGGCGATCTTGACCGCCGCTCTTCGCTCGTCGATAAACAAGCCCCGGCCAATGGGCATAGAAACCCCGGCTGAGATTAATCCATCTTCCGTATTGGACTCTTCGTTATTGATAAACTGTCCCCGGTTCTGCTCGTAGCCGATGCTGAGATCAGTCGGGAACCACATCGGTATATCCAGTTGAGTGTTCCAGATTTCGTAGTAGGGTGAACCCCCGTACTCTTTGGTAGAAAAACTGGAGGACAAACTAGGGTCGGAGCTGCCCCGCGCCAGACGCAGTTCTTGCTGCGCCAGCGGCCTCGACAAGTAAGCCTG
>CAKZYJ010000147.1 GCA_937884755.1 uncultured Flammeovirgaceae bacterium | reverse complement strand
ACGACGCTGGACGAAGCCCGCGGGATTGTGTTTGTACCGCTTGGGTCGGCTGCCTTTGATTTTTACGGGGGGAACCGCAAAGGAGCAAACCTGTACGCAAATAGTCTGGTGGCGTTGGATGCCGAAACCGGCGAGCGTATTTGGCACTTTCAAACGGTGCATCATGATATATGGGATCGGGACCTACCTGCTCCTCCTACCTTAGTCACCGTAGAGCAAGATGGGCAGCGGGTAGATGCGGCAGCGCAAATTACTAAGTCCGGGCACGTGTACGTATTCAATCGAGAAACTGGAGAGTCTTTATTTCCTATTGAGGAAAAGGCGTATCCTGCATCAGATTTAATAGGAGAAAAAGCGTATCCTACCCAACCATTACCCACTAAACCACCTGCCTTCTCGCGCCAACGCCTAACGGCCGAAGACATCAATCCAAATTCTCGTTTCCGCGATTCATTGATTGCGGTACTTAACACCACCCGTTCCGATGGACAATTCGTGCCGCCCAGTACTGAGGGAACAATTATCTTTCCGGGCTTTGATGGTGGTGGTGAGTGGGGAGGTGCCGGTTACGACCCAACGTCTGGTGTTCTATACGTTAACGCTAACGAAATGCCTTGGATCTTGACGATGGTGGAACAAGAGCAGGAGCAGCCGCAGAACCTAATTGCGTTGGGACAAAGTGTGTATCAAGGAAACTGTATGGGCTGCCACGGTGCCGAGTTACAAGGTTCTAATTTCCACGGGAATGCTCCTGAACTGGTGAATGTCGCTGAGCGGCTAGATGAAGGCCAAGTACACGAAATGGTGCGAAACGGTAAGGGTGCCATGCCTTCTTTTGCTTTTCTTTCCGATACTCAGATTGATGCCGTAACCGCCTACCTGCTGAAAACAAAAGGTGCTTCTGAAATGATTGTACAAACAGTTTCCCAACAGGAAGCAGGGCAGCTACGCTACAACCACACCGGTTACAACCGTTTTGTGGACGTGGATGGCTACCCCGCTGTGAAGCCGCCCTGGGGAACGTTAAACGCCATTGATCTAAATAAGGGTGAAATACTTTGGCAAGTGCCGTTGGGCGAATATCCTGAATTGACCGAACAAGGAATCGCTCCTACGGGCACAGAGAATTACGGTGGGCCGGTAGTAACAGCCGGAGGGTTAATCTTTATCGGTGCTAGCAAAGATGCCTATCTACGCGCTTTCAATTCAGCTACCGGAGAAGAGTTGTGGAAACATCCACTTCCCGCAGCGGGTATGGCTACGCCTTGCACGTATGAGGTTGATGGAAAGCAGTATGTGGTAATTGCTGCTGGAGGAGGAAAAATAACCGATCAACGGGGCGATCAGTATGTTGCCTTTGCCTTACCTGATTAGACAACGAGCCGAGTTTGGAGAAAGGAGCCAGATTAAGTAGCATCGAGTTCTTAATTTCTTTATTACAATGCAACCACTACGTATCAATCACTTCTTTCTCCTGCTAATTTTCTTGCTAGTAGCTACTTCGGTAATTGCCCAAAATCAGCCTCGTAACGTCATTTTTATTTTAAGTGACGATCATCGGTACGATTACATGAGCTTTATGGAAAACCAGGCACCCTGGCTGGAGACCCCGAATCTGGATCGACTGGCTGAAGGGGGCGCTCATTTGAAGAATGCTTTTGTCACTACCTCGCTCTGTTCACCCAGTCGTGCTTCTATTCTCACTGGATTGTACACCCATACCCATACCGTAGTTGATAACAATGCTCCCGAACCGGAAGGCTTAACTTATTTTCCGGCCTATTTACAGGATGCTGGTTACCAAACTGCTTTTGTGGGCAAGTGGCACATGGGGAACAAAGGTGATCATCCGCGTCCGGGATTTGACCATTGGATTAGCTTCAAAGGGCAAGGAGACTACTACAACCCTACGCTCAATATCAATGGCGAACAAAAAAAATATTCCGATAGCACGTATATTTCTACTTTACTCACGGATTTAGCCATTGATTGGCTGGATGAGCAGCAATCGAAAGATGCGCCCTTCTTTTTGTATTTATCTCATAAGGCGGTGCACGGTGATTTTTCTCCAGCACAGGATGATCACTATAAGTACCACGGCAAGCCTATTGGCAAACCGATTACCTACTACCTCACGCATCCCGATAGTGTAGGCCACCGACCGGCCGTGGATTATGAAGTGATTCCTCGTTGGGTGAAAGAGCAGCGCTACAGTTGGCACGGAGTAGATTATGCCTATCACGGTCGGTACAGTATGGATACCATTGTATGGCGCTATACTGAAGCTCTGCATAGTTTGGATAAGCAGATTGGTCGGATAATGAATTACCTGGAAGACAACGGGTTGGCTGAATCCACCATGATTATTTACATGGGCGACAATGGTTTTTGCTTTGGCGAACACGGACTGATCGACAAACGACATATGTACGAGGCCTCCCAGCGGGTTCCGATGCTGGCGTACTGTCCGGAAGTAATTGAGCCGGGTACAGTTGTGAACCAAATGGTACAAAATATTGATGTTGGCCCGACCGTACTTGATCTGGCCAACGTAGAAACTCCCGAACATATGCACGGCCGCTCCATGCTGCCCCTGCTGCAAGGCGAAACACCAACTGATTGGCGCGACCGAGTATTTTACGAGTACTACTGGGAATACGACTTTCCCCAAACTCCGACCATGCACGGAGTTCGTACTGATCGCTATAAGTATATTCGCTACCACGGGTTGTGGGATGTAAATGAGTTCTATGATTTGCAGGAAGACCCTAACGAAATGCACAATTTGATAACTTCACCGGAGCATCAGGAAACAATTGAAGCGTTGGCTAACGAAATTTACGATTGGCTGGAAAGTTCGGAAGGAATGCAGATACCACTGAAGCGTACGGTGAAGTATCCCTACGGCGATTATCGCAATCCGAAAGCGTACTAATAAACGAAAGAATAGCCCAAATCCATTGCTTCCGAAGCCTGCCATTTACCGACCGTTTTTATCCGGCAAATACTCCGTAGCTCCAGGGTTGCACGCCCTCGAGACTGATTTCGGTAATGGCTCAGCTGATCAGCACATTTTTCAGCTTGATGAGCAGTACAATCATTTTCGGGATAATAAGGATTCATGCCGGCGAGAGAGAATTGAAAAATACTACGTACGAGCTAGAGAATTAGCAACAACTCAAATAGAGATTGCAAGATTCATCGCTCATCACTTGGCAACGGAGTATCCTGATTACTTTATGTTTTCTGAATCTGAGAACGGCTGTAAGCTTGCCAATCGATTAACCGAAACTCAACTCCAATGGGATAAAGAGAATAATCGGTTAGAGAATTTGGTTTATCAGTCGGTTTTGGATGCTCTCGCAGATCAAGTACCTGAGGATTTGGCGATTTGGCAGAAAACGGATGGAGGAGATTATATTTCTACTATTCATTTGTGTTCTCCTAACCATTGGTCCCCCACTGAAAAAGTCGGTAAACCCTTTTCACTGGTACATCAACCGGTGGCCGAAATGGAACAGCTTCGTCTACGCTACCAACTAATGCTCGATTCCCTGTTGAGACCTAATACCTGGGTACGCTTAGCTTGGGGGCTTAGCACCGATCAGCGATTAAATCACCACCCGGAACCACCGTCCGGAATGCTAGAAGCCGAGTGGAAAGGACGTTCGTTTAATCGTAAAAATCCTAAGTTATTTGTGCGAATGGAGCGACAAACATTAACTGGTTTTCCTGAAACACAAGCTGTATTATTCACAATCCGTACCTACTTTACCGATACTCGAAAACTGCAAAAAAACGAGTTGCTGGCTTTGATTGAAGCTATTCAGTCTATGTCCGAAGCCAGCCTTCGTTACAAGAGCTTACTTGCCAGTCGGGACCAGATCATTGACTGGCTTACGTCCCGAACGTCGCTTCTTTAGCCAAATGATCTACAAATTTGCTCCGATAGCCAACATGTATCTCAGATTGTAAACAAAGAAGAGGAAATTTCAAGTCCTCAGAATCCTCTTCATTCTTGGCAAACTAATACCATTTCGCATTAAGGGTATTCCATAGTAAATTAGGGAATGGGAAGAGTCAAAGCAATCATTATCCAAGAAAACGCGGAAGATTTACTGAAAATGACCCGAACTGTGGCTAATCCGCTGGCTCAGGCTCGACTGCGCGCATTTTATCTATACAAAACTCAGCAGTACCAGGACTATGAAAGCCTGGCCCAACAAGTAGGCTATGAACGTCATGCGGTGGGACGATGGTTCCGGCGGTACGCTCAGCATGGATTGGCCGCTTGTCTACAACCTCCTAATCGAGGCAAATCCAGAAAACCTAAAGTACGAGGCGCGGTGTTAGAAGCCCTTCGTCAAAAATTAGTGAGGCCTAGGGATTATTTTACTTCGTACAAACAAATTCAGTACTGGTTACAAGAGCAGTACGACATTCGTTTAAGCTACGGAAGAGTACACAATCTGGTACGCTATGAACTAGGTGCCAAACTGAAAGTAGTTCGGAAAAGCAACATCAAGAAAGATGTGGTCTATGAGCAGAAATATAAAAAAAGCTAAGTACGCTATTAGCTTTCGTCTTACAGCGCTACTATAAGCCCCTGCAGCAGCAGGGAAGGGTAAAGGCATGGAAATTATACTATCAAGACGAAAGTCGGTTTGGTCTGATGACCGTTATGCGTAGAGCTATCACACTACCGGGGGTTAAGCCAGTAGGCCCCTACCAGCATCGCTTCATCTACCGCTACTGTTACGGGGTAGTAGAACCCTTACAAGGTGATCACTTTTTTGTTACTGCTCCGCAAGTCAATACTGTATTCTTTGAATTTATGTTACAGGAGTTTGCCCAGCATCAGCCTGAAATCTTCAAAATTCTCTTCGTGGATAAGGCGGGCTATCACTTAACCAAAACGCTTAAAATACCGGAAAACATGCGGTTAGTCTATTTGCCTTCTTCTAATCCAGAACTGAATCCAGTAGAGCGTTTATGGCGGGACATGAAAGATCAAGTAGCCTTTCACAACTTCGCCACGGAACAGGAGCTAGAAGCCTGGATTATTCATACAACCTCACAGTATAGTAAACAGCAAATAGCTTCTCTGACAGGATTTCCTTATATCTTAAAGGCTGTAAGGGATCTTAGCTATTCTATGGAATATGGGTAATATGAATTGGTATAAATCCCCCAATTGGGGGGATGGAAATATCTCATTGCGGTACCAATATTGTAAATTCAAATGGCTATCTTTATTTATGTAAGTGTTTGAAAGCCTTTATGTTATCAGTTAATAACTTTTCTTTTGGGAGTAGGGTATATCTGTTTTTCGTACTGTTGCTCACTGTAGGTATAGTAGAATCTCACGCCCAATACTACAGTTTTGCCCATTATTCCATTGAAGATGGTCTACCTCAATCGTCAGTAAATCATATTGCGCAAGACCAGTTTGGTTATCTGTGGATTGCTACGTCCGGTGGATTAAGCCGCTTTGACGGGCAAAATTTTGAGAACTTCGGCATGCAGGAGGGTTTATCCAGCAGCTATATTACCCATATACTAACTACTTCGACCCAGCAACTGGCAATTGCTACGTATAGCGGACTGACAATTTACGACGGACATACATTTACTCCTTATTCCATTAGCAATGGTGAAGGTAAATTATTAGAGGTACGACAGGTTTTTGAACATACTGATGGGAGACTACTATTGCTATTGCCCCAAAACCAGCTAGCTTTTTGGAGTGCAGACACCATCGAGATGATCCCTGTTTCATCCCTATTGGAGGAAAAATATATTACGGGAGTAGTACAGAATCCGGATGGTACTTATTGGGCAACTACTTACGATGGTGATTTACTGCGATTTGATGGGGCTGCGTTCGAGTTGATACCTACCTCTCACCCTTCTAAGCCCAACTTTAACGGACTCTACCGCGACTCTTCGGGTAAAATCTGGTTAATGGGAGAACAGGAAATTTATACTTTCCAGCAGGACGATACAGTATTTACTAAGTATGAATTTTCCGAAAAGACCCGAGGACTAATATTTACATTAACGGAAGATGAGCAAGGGAGAATGTGGGTAGCTACCTCTAATGGCGTTTTCTGCTTCCGGCCCGAAACAGGTATGGTAGATTTAAAAAGCTACGGCTTAGAAGGATCGGTAGTTCGGGATATTTTTAAAGATCGGGAAGGAAACCTCTGGTTTGGCTCCTTTGACGAAGGTATGTACAAATTCAGAGGCGAAACCTTCACCTACCTACACACCGAGCACGGCTTGTCCGAAAAATCAATCTTTTCTATTTACCGCGACAGCCGGGACGATTACTGGTTTAGTTACCTTCAGGGAGGAGTAGACCGCTACGATGGTGAGAACTTTTACCATTACGGATATCAGGACGGATTGCCCAACGAGTTTATTCAAGGAATTGTGGAAGATAGTGTGGGTAATATGTGGCTAGGTTCACCCTACGGACTTATCCGCTACGATGGTGAATCTTTTACTACTGTTCCTTCCGATGGCATGCCTCATTCTCGGGTTATCTCAGCCTATAAAGATCAAGACAATCATTTATGGTTTGGGACTAAGAAAGGAGCAGTTCGGTACGAAAACGGCAATTTTGTACCGCTTAATAAGAAAGCTTATCAATGCCAGAACTCAGTAACGATTATCCGGCAGCTAGATGATAAGCGAATCGTATTTGGTACGGGAGATGGGGTTTATCTAGAGGAAGATGGAGAAATGCTACCGCTGCTTGCTGCTGAGCATGAAGCTCAAAACCAGTATATACTATCAATGACCCAGGATTTACACCAGAATCTGTGGTTTTCTACACTTAATGGTCTTTTATACCGCTACCACCTGCCAACGAAAGAGATTGCTGCAGTACATAAGCAGGTAAACGCTCCGCCCGGAGTTATTTATACTATGGATCTGGATTACAACGGAAATCTGGTAATGGGGACTCAGCGTGGGGTTTATCAGCTTATTTTAGATTCAAAAGGCAATGCCAGCAAAATGCTGAGTTACAATAAAAACGATGGTTTTTTAGGAATGGAAGCCAATGCCAATGCTTCTTTTGTTGAAGATGATGGTAACAGCATTTGGATTGGAACGGTAGATGGGGCTTACAAATTCAAGCCAAATTGCCGTGATTTAGCTCAATCGATGCCAATTATCCCGCATCTTACGGGTATTCAGCTTCAGTATCAGCCCGTAGACTGGGGGCAAATTGTTGATAGTGTACAGGCCTGGTTTCAAATTCCGATTAATCTGGAGCTATCGTATCGCCAGAATCACATAATTTTCTCTTATTTGGCGGTTAGTCTAACCAACTCCGACAAGGTGCGCTACCAGTTCCGGCTCAAGAATTTTGATGAGGCCTGGTCGCCAATTACTCAGCGTACTGAAGCTGTTTATGCGAATGTTCCACCCGGAGATTATGTGTTTCAGGTTCGAGCCCGAAGCGCACGGGGAGTTTGGAGTAGCCCGGTGGAATTTCCGTTACTGGTAGCACCCCCTTTCTGGCAAACCTGGTGGTTTTACCTGGCTTTAGGAATTCTTATCGTTATCCTCATTCGGGTGTATGCACTTTGGAATCTACGTAACGAACGAAAGCGCCGAAAGGAATTACAGTTGGAAGTAAGAAAACGAACCCGAGAAATTCAGAATCTAAATGAAAATCTGGAAGAGCGGGTTCATCAGCGAACCTACGAACTAGAAGCCTCAACCCGTAAACTGGCCGAAGAAATAGACTTACGAAAGCAACATCAGGAGCGGATTGTTCGACAGGAGCGAGAGTATCGCTTGTTGGTGAACAACCTGCGCGAAGTTATTTTCAAGTCTGATTTAAAAGGGAAATTTACCTTTGTAAATCATCGATGGGAAGAATTTACGGGTTACTCGGTTGAAGAGAGTTTAGGTAAACAGTTTCTGTTTATTCTGCATCCGGAAGAGCAGATTCGGCATAAAGAATTTCATCAACAAATGCTCAATGGAACTCTACCATTTATAGAAGATGAGCTTCGTATTGTGAAAAAAGATGGAACCATTGGTTGGGGAAAAGTATCGGCTAGAATTGAACAGGATGAAGAAGGAAATATGAGCGGCCTCAGCGGGAGTTTAATTGATATTGATCAGCGCAAACGTGCTGAATTTGCCTTACGGGGCAGTGAGGAAAAGTATCGCTTTCTGGCGGAAAACACCCAAGATATCATCACACTGCAAGATTTAAATATGCAGTATACCTACGTCTCGCCTCGTATTCGGGAAGTGGCTGGCCACGAACCAGAAACGCTATTGGGTAAGACTTCCTTTGAGTTTTTGCATCCCGAAGACCGCAGCCGTTACCACGAATTTCGCCAAGAAGTACTGCAGAAGCGGACCATTATTAGTACTACGTTGCGATTTCTAACCAAGGAAGGAGTGTATCACTACTACGAAACATCACTTAAGCCCATATTGGATGAAAACCGAAGGATTGTTCATTTTATTTCTTCTAGCCGGGATGTGACCGAGAAGGTGAAACTGACTCAGGAAATTGAAAAAGTAAGAGAGAAGGTAGCCCAAGACTTTCACGATGAAATGGGTAATAACCTGGCGAGTATTTCGGTTTTGTCCCAGATAATCCAGAATAAGTTGGGGCAGCAAACCAATGGTATCGGCAGTCTTCTAACCAAGATTGATACCGCTTCAAAGAACCTGTTTTATGGTACCCGTGATTTTATTTGGGCTATTGATCCGAAGAATGATAATGTGCAGGAGGTCTACTTCAACCTGAAAGATTTCGGTGATGAACTGTTTGAGAATACGGGAGTTACGTTTTTAGCCAACTTCGAGCCCTGTGAAGGCCAACATAGCCTGAAGCTTCCGTCGGGGTGGAGTAGGCAAATTGTACTAATATTTAAAGAAGCCCTCACAAATGCACTGAAGTACGCCAATGCTGATACCGTTCAGCTCGAGTTTCGGGTGTGTGATGACGCTTTTGAAGCTACACTACTAGATGACGGAGTAGGATTCGACCTGCACTCTTTTCAGCAAAGCTTCCGAGGAATACGGAATATGAAGGACCGGGCCAAGAAAATAAATGTGGATTTAACCCTGAATTCAGTATGTAAGCGCGGAACTAAGGTAGAATTGAAAGGAAAAATCACCCAAAATGGGGTATGAAATATATGTGCAGCGTCCGTAAAATCTACGTATAAGAGAATATGAACAACCCATTAATGACTACTCAGGAGACCAGAATTACCATTATTGAAGATAATGATGTTGTTAGAGATGGTTTTGCCCTATTGATCAGCAGCGTGAGCCAACACATAGTAGTAAACACGTATGTAACCTGTGAAGAAGCAATTAAACAACTTTCTGATGATCGTCCCGACATTATTTTGATGGATCTTGAACTACCCGGTATGCATGGGGTAGAGGGCATCCGTAAAATAAAGAAACTCCTACCGGAGGTAAATATTCTCGTTATCTCGGTACACACCAATAGCGAATTGGTTTTTCAGGCCTTATGCTCCGGGGCCAGTGGATATATCACCAAAAATGCAGGTCACTCAAAAATACTGGATGCCATTACCGAAGTAAAAAAAGGAGGGGCGCCCATGAGTAGCCAGATTGCCCGAATGGTGGTACAATCTTTTCAGAAGAATTCCGATTCTCCTTTAACTTCGCGAGAATCAGAAGTGCTGGAGCTACTGGCTAAGGGGAAGAGCTATTCCGCCATTGCTAATGATCTCTTCGTACACAAAGAGACTATCAAGTCTCACATTAAGAACATCTACGGTAAGCTACAGGTCAACAGCAAGGCCGATGCTATAGAAAAGGCACTTAAGCAGCGGTTGATTTGATGGTTTTTATCAATTGTTCGATTGATCAATAGTTCCATTGTCATTTGTCCACATTTTCATACTTCTGTCACGGTGGGAAACTGCTTCCAACTTCCGACATGAGTTTCTTCTTCTTACATCAAGCATAAACTAAAACAAAACTTCTTTTTCGAGCTGATCATACTCGGTTTCCGAAGTTGTCTCATCGGCAATGTACTGCCGAGGGCTGGCGTAGTAAAATTGCTCGTCGGGATAGTTAAGGATAATGGAGGTATGCTGGAACAGGGTATTTCCAACGGAGCCTCGGCGCTGAATGAGGTCGTTCTGAGGTTGATCAGGAAAACTACGAGTGAAAGGAGACATAGTCTCAACTTCTTCAAAAAACTGGGTTCCGATCTGTACCGAAGTTACTTTGCCCGACTTTCCTTTCACATTTCCGCTGTACCCCATTCCAATTTTAGAAATTCGAGGTTTAATCAGGAACTGGTTCAATAGTGAATCTGGTAGTTGCAGCAGTAGTGAGTTATTAAATCCCAGATCTAGCATCAGGTTCGCGCTAAGCTCAGCATCTACTCCCTGAATTCGCACGTTAAGGTACGGCTTACCTTTCACTACCTCCATTGGGAGGGACTGATAGTTTACCGGACATACAAAGCTCTCGTGCTGGTGAAGCCGGATCATCCGGTTAGGATAATCTATTTCGGTGATAAAGCTCCGAAATAGTGTAGCGCCTAACACCCCATGAATCTCTGTATCGCCGTATGCGAGTCTTCCAAACGGATTATGATCCAGCACCACCATCCCAAGTCGGTCGGCAGCTACTCCCGAAAGGTGCAGCGAAATTTCCGGAATAACTCTTGCTTTTACTGCCTTACCATCTCCCACTCCCCGAAAGAAAATTCGAGGTCCGAGGTCAAGCTTGAGTCCCTGTAGGTAATTTGACTGAAATATCACCGGATTACTTGTGCCATTGTCTAGAATAAAGTTAAGGGGCTTTTTACCTCCCAGCATCACTTCTACCACAATCAGATCCTTGACCAGGCGAAATGGTACTTCGGCCGAGGTAAGCCCATTCGTCAAATGAAAAATATGTTGGGCGCTTCCTCGGGCTCCGAATGAGATTACCAGGCATAGCAGTAGTGAAACTAGGAATCGGGTTAAATACTGGGGTAAAGAGGGCATAGGTACAATGTTTTACCCTAAATTTATCGCATACTTTATTGATAGGGTATCCCCTGTTTGTAGGGTATTTTCTAAAGTCTGCCTGCCCCAAAACACGGGATAAAAACTCGCTCGGAATCCATATTTCCTGGTATTTAGTCTTAGATTCTACCTAAGAATGGGGGATTATAAGCTGTCAGACTTAACCCCAGAGAGGGGGGATTTTAGGCTATTTACTGAAAGATAGTAGAGGAGATAATCCCCCAAAATGGGTGAGGTATAATTGAAAAATTATTATGCGAAATAAAGATTTTTTTAAAATTTAATGGTATTTACCTTGATTCATATTGACAAAATTGGACTTTTATTTTACCGACTCTTCGGAAAGAGTATTCCTTCTGAAGAAAGGAGCGGCAATTATAAAGAGAAACCCGTAAGTGCAGAAAGTCTAGAAACAAAGTGAATAAGATCAACATCTTAGTGAAAAAAAAATACCGTGATAAGTGGGATGTCCCCTCCAGGGATATTTGACCAC
>CAKZYJ010000146.1 GCA_937884755.1 uncultured Flammeovirgaceae bacterium | reverse complement strand
AAGGTATGTTTTCAGCAATAAGCGATAGCTCATCGACAAAATCTGACTCTTCAGACCGGCGGATGGTAGGAGCAGATAAAGCATTGTTAGAAGAAGGTACGGTAACTTCAAGACTTTTGGTACATCTATTGGCATCCCGAACGGTAATCAGATAGGTGTCCGCTCTAAGCCCTCTAAATACTCCGCTCTCTTCAAAATCGTTTCCATTGAGACTGTATTGATAGCCACTGCCCGCTCCGCCGCTAGCCGATATTTCAATGCTTCCGGTATTATCGCTAGGACATTCTACTCCTTGAACGATTGGTTCGGTTAGAACGAGTTCGTCAGGTGCAGTAATTGTAAATTCCCGTTCTACTACGAAGGTATTCACGTTGTCCCGTACGTAGGCCGTGTAGGTTCCGGCAGCCAGCCCTTCAAATAAATTGGTAGACACATAATTTGCACTATCACTGCTAATGCTGTACAATAAAGTACCTTCGCCCCCGGAAGCAAATACGGTAGCATTACCTTCATCTTCTCCCGCACAAACGATATCAGCAACCTCAACTCTATCCAGAATAATAGGAGAGCCAATGATAAACGGAGCCAGTCGCACTGTGCTAACCAGACTACTTTCGTTATCAGCATCAACTGCCCAAACGTACATCAGATAGTTCTTTCCGCTTTCTAACGCACTGACATTAGCTGGAAACGTAATATCTACATTGGTCGAAGGGTTAAGAATCGAGTAAGTGTAGGCATTCTCCCCTACAATTGTTTCTTCTGCCTCATCGTAATAGTAATAATTAAGTGCTACTATATTACTTCGCTCTATTTCATCTATCACCACGAAGGTGCGCTGGGTAACAATAGACCAGTGATTATTTGCATTCTTGACTCTGACATAGAGTGCATGGATACCGGGAGTAAGCCCGGTTAGATCCGCATTAAAACGTAAGGTGTCAGCCTCGTTAGCTCCACTTACTTCAATGGACTTATTATTCCCAAATCCTGCGTCAGTGTCTATGAAATACTCAGCAGCAGTTATAGTCGGAACTGATGTTATCTCTTCTACCAAGAAAACCCGGTTGGTCGTAAGACTCCAAACTCCGTTGTTGTCTTTAGCGCGAACTCCTAATGTATGAATGCCCTGAGTTATGCCCTCAAGATCAACCGTAAAATCCAAAGTGACGTCATTGCCGGACTGAGCTATCTGAACCTCGGTATTCTGCCCAAAACCCTGATCTTCGTCAACGTAGTACTCTGCCTGGGTGATATTCTGGGCTTGCAAGGAAAAATAACCAAGCCAGGCCAGCAATAAGCTAAATATCCATCTCATGACCTTCCTAGTTGTGAGATTTAACTTTAATTTGTACAGGCATACCCGCAGCCGGCGAGCCTACGCCGCTAGTGGTAAGATCATATATGGAGGGAATAGCTGGCAGACCTGATAATTTATAAGGTGATAATCCACCGAAAGCACCTAAATCTTCTCCATCAACTCCCTGACCAGTAGCAGGAGAGTCGCTGGATAGCCGATATTGATTGTCTACCGAAGGGTCGGGAATAATAAATATGTTGGCTTGTACCGCACTATAAATATTATTTGAGAAACTGTTTCCAGTAGAGCGTTCCTCCACTACTGCGTCTTGAGTCGTAGTAAATAAGTTATTTTTTACATTGTTGTTATCACAATCGAAAAAGCCACCACTGACAAAAATGTTATTCTGGATAGTAGCGCCGTTCACCGTGTAAATACGATGGCTTAATGTGTTGTTGCTAATTACCGTATTAACTAACTCAACATTATCCCGACCATAGATAGAAATAGTATTGGTTGTGATAATAATGTTGTTGGTAATTACTGAACTACTAGCATCAGCATATAGATAGATTGGATAACCTCGTCCCCCAAAATAATTTTGGGTAATAAGCGTATTGTTAGCATCAACTACATAGAGTTCTTCAATAGTGTTCCGAAATATCTTTACATTACTAGGCCCATCACTGCCTCGACTTCCATCAAAACGCTCAGCATTAATATTTACGTAACTGTTAGAATTGATATCGAGATCCAACCCAGTCAGCACAGCACCATCGGCTCCTTCGCCAATATTAATCCTGTACACTTTGGCAGTCTGATTCTTAACCTGAGTCTGCTCATTTTCACCCAGGAAGTAACCAGGGCCGATTAAAGTAACTTGTTTGTTCAGCCGTATTTCAACGGCCGTTCCACGATCATTTCTATCGTAGATATTCGGCGAACCAACAATATAGATTGAGTCGCCTTCTTCGGCATTGTTGATCGCATCCTGTAGTTTGACATAATCAGCCGATGCCCCTTCGTTGTTGTCGACCCGAATGACTTTCGCATAAGACTGAGATGAACCAATAATTAAAAATGTAATAAGAAAGTAAAATAGTGTTCTCATGATTATTTATGAATTTTAGTAAACAAGAATTGGATAAAGATTAGTGACAATATTGGCTTCGTTGGCTTCGTTGGCTTTGTCGACCACTTCTTTGAGTGTGTGATTAGAGTAAATACCTTCTAGCGGAGGAGCATCGCCAATGACAATGATCATTTTCTGTACCGAAGAACTCCAGTTCATTTCGTCGATGGTACGGTTTAAACCATCGTAGACTGATTCGGGCAGATCTCCTCCGCGGCTGACCTGAATAGCATTAATATATTCCTTGACAAAATCCAGGTTCGTAGTTAATGGAGTAGATTCATACCAGTTGAAGGGCTCTTCATTGTTGTCACCGTATTCGGCTACACCCACTCGAACCCCGCTGGGCAGCGCATCAATAATTTCGTTCAGGTTGATCTGAATCTGATAGATATCATCGCTCATACTGCCGGTATTATCAATCAGAAATACCAGGTCGGCAGATGCTTGGGCTTGGTCGCCAATGACGCTCTGAATGACATCACTTAACTCGTAGACACTAGAAGATTCGTAGGATTCTCCGCCAGTAAATTCGGCTAGCACATCAAAGGCTTCTTCGGTAGTGACCCGCCGGGTAGTACCGATGACAGTATCCGAAGGCGTTCCGGTTACTCCGTTATAGGCAGATACGTAGTACTCATAAGAGGTATTGGATTCAACATCCAAATCGATAAAGAATGCCATCTCTGACTGGCCAACTTCAGCTAACGAGTCATCAACAGATAGATACTCCCGACGGAATATCTTATAGGATTCCGCGCCCGCTACTTCATCCCAGTCCAGTTCAATCGTAAGTGCGTAATCGTCGCTAGCTCTTAAGTTAGCTGGAGCCGGTAGCATGGAGGGGCCATCGTCTTCAATACATGAAGATAAAATGATGAGTATAATCCCACCGTATAATATGTCAGATAATTTCATAGTTGTGTAATTTTTCCGTTCAAGGATTTTCTTGGTATAGGTTGACTAGAAAATTCTTTCCACGAGTTTCAACAAAGGCCAAGAAGAATTCTTCAGATAGCATTATCACATTTTCTCCGAAAAGCCATTCCCATCTTTGAAAAGCCTGCCTTGCCCATTTTCTATAGAGTCGCCGTCCGGGTCTCCGCCGTCATCAATCATAAAAAAAGATGTGTATAAATTCACAATACCACCATCAGTTAGGGTTCCTGAATACAGTCGGGTTTCCAATGTCTTATGCCCTTTTTCGTCTATTCTATCAATTCTGACATAGATTGTAAACTTTTGACCACTACCTGATATGAAACTTCCAAAACCTTCACCCAAAGTTCCACCGTTTTCTGATGCGACTTCTAGCGTCAACTCACCTTGATTTAAGCCATTGAAATCAACTATCTCGTCAAAGAAAAAAGCTGGCCGGTTATTATCTGTAAAATTGCTGCTAACAAGTTCCATAGGAGATACTCGATACCTCCCTGTTACATCAGGTGGGTTCAACCCCTCAAAAATTGGTTGACCATTGGCCTTAATCTCTTCTAAAATCTCATCTGGAATAAAATCCTGACCAGGTATTAGATCGGAATGGTCTTCGTGGCAAGAAGCTAACAGTACAGCTACTGCCAGTAGTATGAGTAAATGCTTCATAGGTCTAAATGTGTATTAATTTCCAAATTTAATAGCTAATCCGACCTTCGGGTAAGCCACATTTTCATCGCCAATCTCTCCGAAGAAACCGAAGGTATTATTTAGGTAGTAGCGCACTCCCAGTAGCAGTCCGGGATCAATTTCTTGTCGGCTGATACTCACTTCCGAGTTAGTTACGGTAATTCTTCGTCCGGTTAAGGCTACGCCGGTGTATATATCTAGTTTTTTTCCCAGGTTAAAGTGGTAGGCTAGCCGGGTACTTACGGCGTAGTACATATAGTTAATATTTTCGGTTTCCTGCGGAGACCAGTGCATAGCCCCGGCGGTAACTCCTACTCCTACATTGTAGCCAATCGGAAGCTCGGCGATGAACATAACGGGAGGTATACTCACCTGATGATCGCTATAGCCAATACCAATATTATTGACTCCAATCCCCAGGCCAACCACAAAATTTCCCCGGTAGAAGGACTCAGATGTTTTGAAGATCGGTACGTTATCATTCCACCATTGGGCAAAATCAAATTTCTCTTTAACCGGCTTGGGGAAAGCCTTAACCGTGCCATCGGAAAAGTAGATCGTATCCACTTTTTCTGTTTGGACGATCAGCGTATCATTATTAGTAAACTGCTGGTAGCGCACCTGTTCTTCATCATAGGCGATTACAACCGAGCCAATTCGCTTGCGGTTGGTCAATACAATAATGTCTTGTATGGTTTCAACCGCTTCGGGCTTGATGACTTCCATTTCTACCCTCCGGTTCTTGGCCCTTCCTTCCGAAGTAGTGTTATCGGCAACGGGCTTGCGGCTACCAAACCCTTCACTAATGAGTCTATCTGGCTCAATCCCTTTCTTCTCAAGGTAGATCTGTACATTTTGAGCACGATTCGTAGACAGTCTCTTGTTGAAGTCTTCATTACCAACATTATCGGCGAATCCCTGAATATAGAGTTCTATATTAGGGGCCTTTTGCATCAGGTTTACTACCTGATCAAGATAAGAAGTCGCCTGGGGTTCTAACTCCGCCGTACCGAACCGGAAATTAATATCCCCTAAGTTGATGATCATATTTTCCACGGGTTCTCCGGCATCCAGCTTCAGGAGAATTTCCTGCACCTCCGCCTCAGGACTTTGCCCGTATAGCGAAAGCGCAGTGAATGTGATTAGTAGTACTAGCGTTGGTTTCATAGCGTACGGCAGTTGATGATGACTTACAGACCGAGATGTGTGCTGACTACAGCTTAAAGCTAACTC
>CAKZYJ010000145.1 GCA_937884755.1 uncultured Flammeovirgaceae bacterium | reverse complement strand
TGTCCGGTTTCGTGTCCCCGGCCGGGGGAAGCTTCTCCGGCTTAGGTATCAGTGGAACTATGTTTGACCCCTCAGTTCTTTCCCCAGGGTCAGTGACGGAAATCACCTATTCCTACACCGATGGCAAGGGTTGTACTAATAGTGCGACAAGTTTTATTGGTGCTTTTTCTGCTCCCATCTTTGGTATAAGACAATTAGACCCTCTTTGTCTCAATAGTAATCCTATAGAACTTACGGGATCAGTTGTGCCTGAAGGCGGTACCTTCTCCGGTGCGGGGGTGAGTGGAGATACATTTGATCCGGCTATTGCGGGAGCAGGCACTCATATTCTCACCTATGTTTTGCCGTACGGGGACGGGTGTGAAGCCAGCACGACGTACGAAATAGTAGTGAATGACTTGCCCACCGTCACCTTTAATCAGGTAGGCCCCTACTGCCCTAACGATGCGGCCGTAGACCTAGCAGCTTCCGTGTCCCCCGCCGGAGGAATCTTCTCAGGTAGCGGTATCAGCGGCACGAGCTTTGACCCCGCCACTGCCGGATTGGGCGAGCACGACATTATTTACACCTTTACCGATGGCAATGGCTGTAGCAGTAGCGATACGGTCACCATCATGGTGGGCGATGATGAAATGCCCATTCCGGATGTAGACCCACTGCCTGAACTCACCGTAGGCGTAAACGAGGAAATTACTACCTTCCCCACCGCTACGGATAACTGTAGCAGTGGCACCATTGTGGCCACCACCACTGATCCGCTGAGCTACGACCAGCCCGGTTCCTACCTCATCACCTGGGAATATACCGATGCCGCGGGCAATCAGGCTACCCAGACCCAAACCATTATCGTAGAGTTAGCCGTGGTAGAATCTCTCAACCTCACCTCCGAGTGCTCGGATGATCCTCGGGTGGAACGCCGCTGGCGCGTCACCAACCCGAATGATTTTGAGGTAGCCTACACCTACGTCGTGGTAGGAACCAGTCAGACCGAGAACCTGATTGCTACCCCAGGGCTAAGCTACTTTACCACCCAGGCGGTCAGTGGGCCTAACACTACCAAGATCCTTTGGCTAGATGAAAACGGGGTAGAACAGCAAAAGGTAAAAGCTTCGGGCGGAGCCTTCTGCGACCCTACGGTTACCTTTACTACCTCGGAAGGGAGCTGTGAGATTGCTCGAGCCGACTTACCCGCTGATTTGGCGCAGATTGTGGCTACGGCTCCGGCTACTTACGCCGACTTTACCTTCCGAAGAGGTAGCTACGTGGTCGGGGTGATTGCCGGGATGCGGACTGATGGCCGGCCTGGCGCCTGGGAGATTCACAACGATTGCACCATCGAGCCGCTGCGGCAAGGGGCCCGTAAGAACAACTCTGAGTTGCCCAATAATGCTCACTCGGGTTTAAAGTACAGCCACAACTGGCGCTTTGAGGTCACCGGAATTTCTTCGGATGGTGGTACCGTCTTCGCTGATGCCATCAACGACGAAGGCTTTGTGATCACGGGAGGACAGTGTAAAGCCGCCGGGGCCCCTGATGTACAGCCCGGCACCGTGGTACCCGTTTCCTGGGCACTCTCAGATCGTCCGTTCTACGGTCGCATCAAAGGGGCCAAGCTGGGCTACGAGTGTGAGGTAGAGCGATTCAATTGTAGCAATGGCTACATCGTGGGCTGTGCTTCGTCGGTCGCCCGCACCGAAAATACTTCCGCTAAAGGCACTACCCCCAGCTTGGGAGCAGAAGCTGGCCTAGAACAGCACGCTACGTGGCAATTACAGGTGTATCCGAACCCCGTGCTAGACTGGGTGAACTTAGAGTTTAACGGTGAAGCTCAGGCCGAGCAAACCCACGTACTCATCTACAACCTGTCGGGCAAACTAATGCAGCAGCAGGTGTTAAACAGCCGGGAGCGTTCGCATCAGCTAGATGTACGGGAGCTACCCCAGGGGGCGTATTTGATGCAAGTGCAGGAAGGAAATCGGAGAGAAACGCTACGCATCCTGAAGGAATAGGAAGGGCCCGGCTGCGGAAGGTGTGGTAGATACTTCCTGCTCTGCTATGGGCACCGCAGTAGCAAAGGATGTATTGGGTGCTGAGACTGCCTAACAAGCCATGAGCAGCACCCACTCCCCACGCAGCCTACCTTCCTTCTTATAGTTGCTAACCAAAAACCACCGGACATCTTGCCCAGTGGTTTTTTCTTTTTCCCTTTTCTAAAGGCGGTAATAAAATAACCCTCACCTTGTAGCAACCACCAGTGAGATGGAAAAGCAACAGCCCCTCCCCCTTTTTCAAAGGGGGGCAGGGGGGATTTGACCCCTATAACCAGCAAGTTCACTGAAGTACATACCACTAATCTAATTTTGGTCTGCTGCTAACGGCAGAATAAACCTAGCTAATAACTATTTTGGTAGATTTCGTCAGTCTCAAGAAATGAAATCCCCCTAGCCCCCTTTTTCAAAGGGGGAAGGTAATAGGTGTTTTTGTCTTAGTGCTTACTGTTTAATTGATCGTAAATACTTTGGCAATCGCCTCACTCACGATGAGGAGTCAGAAGCAAGTAGGTTTTTGTGTTTCATTTCTTACTGATTACTATTACTTTTAAGTGATAGTTTTTTGTCATGCCCCAAATTAAAGTGGATGATGCCACTGCTTGTCGCCCGCTTCCATATCATCATTATTAGTACCCTCCTACTGGTAGCGGTCTCCGTTCCTGGAGTCTACGGTCAAGACAGTAAGGTAGATAGCCTACAGCAGGCGGTAGCCCAGGCTTCGGATACGGAGACGAAAGCGCAACATGAAATAGACTCCCTGAACCAACGGTTATCGACCGAAATCTCGGATCAGCAGCGGGTAGATATTTACAATAGATTAGCCAGAATCCAATATACTGATTCTTTCGTAGTCGCCACCACTAGCAAGAAAGCCCTACAACTCGCCCAAAAAATTAACTATCCGGAAGGCCTCTCCGATGCCTACTATAATCTGGGGCTTTCCGCGAAAGAAAAATATGATTACCAGCAAGCAACCGCGTGGTATACGAAAGCCCTGCACACGGCCCAACAAGTCTCTTATCGTAATGGGCAGGCCAAAGCCTGCTTTGGATTGGGGCAAACCTACCGTGAGCAGGGACAATTTTCCAAGGCACATGAATATCACACTAGGGCTTTGGAAATATACACGGAACTGGGGAATAAAATTCGGGAAGCAGTTACTATAATGTTTATCGGGATCACTTATGAAAGGCAAGGTGATTACCCCGAAGCACTGAAGCATTATCATGAGGCGTTAGCGCGCTTTTCCAAGCTTTCGGTAGAGCCGTATTACTTCGCGGATCTGCACGCGGATTTGGGCAGCGCCTACAGTAAGCAAGCCCGCTATTCGGAAGCAGTAGACCATTACCTCAGTGCTTTAGCAATATACGAGCAGCTGGGAGAGAAAGATGGAAAAGCATACATGTACAACGATATTGGGGTCGCCTTTTATGAACAAAAAAATTACGACCAAGCCCTCAACTATTATCAAGAAAGCTTGAAGCTAGATTTAGAATTAGGAGATAAGCGTTGGATTGCCAATAGCTATAACAATGTTGCTTTAATCCATGAACATCAAAACCGCCTGGATTCTGCCCTGTTTTACTACCACCAAAGCCTCGTCCTAGCACAAGAGAGCCAAGACAACTACATTCTAGCCTGGGTATTTAATGGCATGGCGATCGTGTATCAAAAAAAGCAGGAGTATCAGCAGGCTCTGGAGTATGTCCAACAGGCAATCGCCCTCAGAGAGAGTGCTGGTAACCAGGAAGTACTGGCCCAAAGCTACAACACCTTAGGGAAAAACTACCTGGCCCTGGGGCAATATAAGAACGCACTGGCTATTTACCAGAAAAGCCAACGGATCTGCGAGGAGATTGGCAACCCACTTAACTTGAAAGATGCCCTGGAAGGCATCAGCCTGAGCTACGAAGGCTTGAATCAAGTAGCCAAGGCCTACCCTTACCTGAAGCGCTTTAAAGCGGTATCGGATAGTCTGAGCAGTGAAGAAAACAAAAAAGGGCTCATTGCCAAAACAATGCAATTTGAATTTGATCAACAGCAGGCCCTGGCTCAGGCGGAGGCTGAGAAACAAGAGTTACTACATCAACAAGAAATTAACGAGCAACGGCAGTATATCTATACCGCCATTGCTGGCTTTTTTGCCTTGTTGGTGATTGTGCTGATGATTCTGAGAGGCCGGCAAAAACAACAGCAGACCAATCGGCTGCTTGCCCAGCAAAATGAGGACATTCATCGGCAAAAAGAACAACTCCAGGAGATGGATACCATCAAATCCCGCTTCTTTACCAATATCTCCCATGAGTTTCGCACCCCCCTCACCGTTATTGGGGGTATGGCTCAACAAATAAAAAAATTCCCCAACGAGTGGTTGGATAAGGGGCTGAAGGTGATCGAGCGCAACAATGCCAATTTACTCAACCTAGTTAACCAAATCCTGGATCTACGCAAATTGGAAACCGGTGCGCTCTCGCTGCACCTGATCCAGGGGGACATTATCCAGTATCTGCAATTCTTAGTGGAGTCCTTTCATTCGCTGGCTGAAAGCAACGTGATTCAGGTACACTTCCTGTCTAAACCTAAGGAAGTAATCATGGATTACGACCAAGAAAAAATACTGCGCATCCTATCCAATCTTTTGTCCAATGCCATCAAGTTTACTCCGGAAGGGGGGCATGTCTACATCACCACCGATACTACCCCATTCTCTGGGGATAGCCCGCCAGCCAATTTGACGCTTGCTGGCACTTCAGAGTGGTTGGAAATCGTAGTGAAAGATACTGGCATGGGGATACCGGAAGAAAAGTTACTCCACATCTTCGATCGCTTTTACCAAGTAGACGATACCAGTACACGCCCCGGCGAAGGCACCGGTATTGGGCTTTCGCTGACCTACGAACTCATCAAGCTGCTACAGGGCAGCATTACGGTGGAAAGTGCAGTGAACCAAGGAACAACCTTTAGAGTGCTATTGCCTATTAGCCGTCAGGCAGCACCTAGCGACGAACTACCCGACCTAGTAGGTGAAGAAGAGGTAATGACGGAGGTCCATCTCGCGGGCGTTGATCAATACGCTGAAGACCCGGCGGCAATGATCTCGGCCCAAGAGCAACGGCCTACCCTATTGATCATCGAAGATAATCAAGACCTGAGGACCTATATGGAATCTCTCTTGGCAACCCACTACCGCATCTTAATGGCGAAAGATGGGGCCGAGGGTATTGAAATGGCTCAGG
>CAKZYJ010000144.1 GCA_937884755.1 uncultured Flammeovirgaceae bacterium | reverse complement strand
TGAGGTCCCAAGAAATAAAAAAGTCGGAAGAATAAATCTTCCGACCATGACTGGTTCTCAGTTCTCCGATCTGCTCTACTACACTGATCGGGTAATCTACCCCTACCAGCCGTCCAAGATTTTTATCTACGAGGGTGATAACGATATTGCTGCGGGCGATAGACCCAAACGAATTATGCGGGAAGCCAAAAAGCTCCGCAAAATGATCAGCAAGGAGCTGGGCAATACCCCGGTGGTATTTATTTCCCCCAAACCTAGTGTAGCCCGCTGGGAGTTAAAAGACACCTACGAAGACCTGAACGCCCGGCTGAAAGCCTACTCCGACGAAACCGAAAACACCGAATTTGCCGATGTGTGGACCCCGGCCCTGGATGAAAACGATAAGGTGGTAGATCATATCTTCCTAGAAGATAATCTGCATATGAATGCCGAAGGCTACAAAATCTGGCAGAAAGTGCTGACACCCTACGTAGAGTGATCCACTCATAGTCAATGAAAATAGCAACCAATGAGGCAAATGCAATGGTTTAATGAGCCCGAACAGTGGAGCGTTAGCGATGAGCAGTCGCTATCGATGTTCGTAACCCCCCGAACCGACTACTGGCGTATTACGCACTACGGCTTTACGGTAGACGATGGTCCGTTCTACTACTGCCAACTAGGCGGGGAGTTTGAGACCACGGTTAAAATAACCGGAGAATACCAAACCCGCTACGACCAGATGGGCCTGATGATCAGAATAGACGAGCGCCGCTGGATTAAGACTGGCGTGGAGTACGTGAACGAGAAAATCAACCTGAGTGCAGTAGTCACCCGGGAGCAGAGCGACTGGAATATAGTAGAACTAGAGCAGGTACCCGAGTCGGTCTGGCTCAAAGTTATTAAGAGATTAGACTACGTAGAAATAAACTATTCACTAGACAATGTTACCTTCACTATGCTACGCTTAGCTTACTTCCCCCCCAATACACCCGTGATGGTTGGTATGACGGCCGCCTCACCCGATGGCGACGGGTTTCCGGCGTTATTTGAAGATTTCCGGATCAAACACCTCCCCGACTTACAACGGGAGCAATGGCTGGAGAACAGTAAAAAGAATACCCCATGAAACGAGAATATAGTAACCCGAGCGCCTTACCCGATTGGAGCGGGATGTTTACGCAGATAGTTACGACCGAAAAGCAGGGACTCAGGCTGGTTCATATTTCCGGCCAGGTTGGAGTTGATCAGGATAAAAAGATCGTAGGCGACGGTAGCTTAGCAGCACAAACCCAGCAGGCGTTGGAGAACCTGAAAGTAGCCCTATCCCATGTTGGGGTTAGCGTAAACGATGTAGTTAAGTTGACTATTTATGTAGCAGATTATCAGTACGAACACGCTGCCGTGATTAGAGAGGCGCTACGAGTCGTTTTCCCTTCTGATCAATTACCCGCCCTATCATTAATTGGAATAGCCGCGCTTGCCGAGAAAGAATTTTTAGTTGAGATTGATGCCGAAATAGTCGCTGAAACCGATCAATGAAAAGAATGCTGATTGATCAATCTTGAATGAAAATACTCAAACAAGTGCGTGAAGTTATATCTAAATGAATGAGCACCGTCACTTTATTATTCATAAGCCATTCGGATACTTATCGCAATTTATTAACAACCAGAACCGACGAAGAAACAAAAAACTGCTAGGCGAGCTACATGAGTTTCCCGCCGGTACCATGGCGATTGGTCGGTTAGACGAAGACTCGGAAGGCTTGTTGTTGCTAACCACCGACGGGAAAGTGAGCATGCAGGTGCGCAGCAAAAAAGTGGAGAAAGAATACCACGTGCAGGTAGATGGTGATATTACCAATGAAGCCATCGGACAGCTACAGCAAGGAGTAGAGATTGCTACCCGGGGGAAAACGTACCGAACGCTACCAGCAAAGGCATTCCGTTTAGATCCACCTCCTGACTATCCGCCCCGCAGCAAAAGAATAAGAGACGAACGGCATGGCCCCACTAGTTGGCTATCCATTACCATCACCGAAGGGAAATTTCGGCAGGTACGCAAGATGACGGCGGCCGTAGGCTTCCCCACCCTCCGGTTAATCCGGGTACGGATTGGGCATATCACCCTAGGTGAATTGCCTCCCGGGCAGGTGATTGAAGTAGACAATTTTAGATTTAGTGGCAGATAAGTAGTAGGAGAATTTATCGATGAATAGAGTTCTGAGACAAGCATTTATGAGTAAATTGGCTGGCCACTAATCCTAAAATCAGCAAGCATGACGAAAAGCAACCTACCTCTATTGCAACGAAGAAAGTTTATTACTGGCTTGGTAAAAGCCGCCGGAGCTAGCGTACTTCTTTCCTCACCGCTGGTCAGTGGAGCCACTCAACAGCATACTAAGGAGGTATAGTGGCTTGCAATAACTCCCACGGCGATGCATTAATGGCATCGTTGGATCCTGACTATAAGTTGGTGGCCGTATATCAACGAAAAACAGATGAGTTATACCGCATTTTCGATAATAGCTTAGCTGATTATTTAATACCAAAGAATGGTAAACAACCCACTAAAGAACAATTATCTCAAACGATGCGAGGCGTAGCTTATACCAATAGCCCCACCGGATATATTTTTGAAAAGAGCTGCTGATGAAGAGGAAAGCTTTTAGTAAATTAGGTTACGGTACCGGACAGGAAAATTGCCTTGAAATTCATTAGATATTATAGCCGCTGGCAGTAATCAACAATCTATGAAACGAGAAATTGGTACAATCGATAAAGCAGAATTTCCTGAAGTAGTCGATGTATGGGAAGCCTCAGTTAGGGCAACCCACCATTTCTTAAAAGAAGAAGACATTGCGTACTTTAAGCCCTTAATCCTAAACCACTATCTGGATGCCGTTGATCTACGATGTATAAGAAACGACAAAAAAGAGCTCATAGGGTTTTCGGGCGTTGCCGACCACAATTTGGAAATGCTATTTATTCATCCCGATTATCGTGGGCAGGGGGTTGGAAGAGCTTTGCTGGAATATTCCATTAACCATACGGGAGTTACAAAAGTAGATGTTAACGAGCAGAATGAAGATGCGCTAGGCTTTTATCAGCATTACGGCTTCAAAGTCGTTGGGCGATCGGAATATGACCCCTCTGGTAAACCCTACCCGATTTTACACATGGAACTGGGCGAGTAAAGAATACTCTTTATCCAACCTGCATGAAAACGTAATACAGTCAAACCGGAAGAG
Organism: uncultured Flammeovirgaceae bacterium; assembly: GCA_937884755.1. GTDB lineage: Bacteria > Bacteroidota > Bacteroidia > Cytophagales > Cyclobacteriaceae > Tunicatimonas. Next base: position 7,426 of record CAKZYJ010000144.1, on the reverse strand, counting down.
TATGGAAAAGAATACTTTAGTAGCTATTTTATTTTACCTCTTACTGGCTTCTAATTTGCTAACCGCCCATCCTGGTATCGGGATTGTGATGGATAGCCAGGGTACGGTGTACTACACGGATCTAACGCATGTGTGGAAAATATCTCCCGACGGATCGCACACCATTGCGGTCAACGATGTGCATACCCATCAGTTGTACCTTGACCAGGAGGATAATCTTTACGGAGAGCACGTCTGGTACGAAGGAGAAGCTACTGATATCTGGGGACATTATATCTGGCGACTCAACCATGACGGAGAATTAGAACACACTATTCCCCCAACCGAAGGGTTTCCCCTCAATAATACGTTGGTAAGAGACCACGACAATAATGAGTACTGGCCCAAAAAATCCGGCGAGCACGAAATCCTCAAGAAGAAATCAAGCCACGGAAATATAGCTTCCGCCACCAATCACCGGTTTCAGGATATTCGTTGGATATGTGTCGCTAAAAACGGGAAAGACTTATACGTCATTGACCATTTATCGCTGAAAAAAGTGATCTCAGATGGCAAGGTAGTAACAATCTTAGATACGTTAAAGGAATCGGTTGCCCCATTTGCTTCAGTAGGAGACCATCACTACCTGATGGGAGCTTGGACTGATGCTGAAGAGAATGTTTACGTGGCCGTTTTTGGAGCGGGGAAGATTAAAAAAATCACTCCCGAAGGAAAAGTAGAAACTGTATTGGAGATAACCGGAAGCTGGTCGCCCGTAGGTGGATTGGTAGCTGCTGATGGCAGTTTGTGGGTTTTAGAGTTTTCTGAACGCAATGAAGCCAGAGTCCGAAAGATTAGCCCCGATGGAAAGGTTCAGACTTTTCAGGGTTAAGGATTCGTGGCCAACGTAAGAAGCTGATACCATTGCAGGATAGAGAGTCAAGGAAAGCCAACCAACTATACTGATACTACAACGAAATTGGATATCAAGAAAATAATTTACAGCAGTGATCGTCGTATTCGGTTTGTATGGAGGATATTAATCTTCGCTAGCCTGCTGTTACTTTCTCTCGCTCCGCTACTTCTAATCAATAATTCAACGTTACAGTTTTTTGGTGCCGCAGTAGTGTTGATGATAGGTCTGTATTTCAACGCCAGGTATCTGGATAAAAGAGATTTTTCAGCATACGGGCTAAAGCTCCACCGGCAGACCTTCGTTTATTTAGTCGTGGGAATACTCATTGGCCTATTGACCGTTGCTTTGTTGTTAGGCATCGGAAAATTAACCGAGACCTTATCTATCACGAAATCCTCACCAAGCCCTGAGCTAGCATCAGCCCTCCTTTTCGGATGTAAAATGCTGCTAGTCGCTATTATTGAGGAGACACTTTACCGAGGGTATCTTTTCAGTAACTTGTACGAGAGCCTACCATCGAAATCACTTTCTAAGAGTTCAGCGCTTATCCTCGCTGTTGGGCTGTCTTCTGCCTTATTTGGGCTGGCGCATTTTGGTAACGACAGTGCGTCTATCCGATCGATGAGTTTGCTTACGATCAATGGAGTCGTTTGGTGTATCCCTTTCATTTTAACGAATAACTTAGGGCTATCCATCGGTTTACACGCCGCGTGGAACTTCGCTCAATCACTAGTAGGGTTTACCATGAGCGGTAACCAGGCAGCCCACTCCTTTTTTACTATTGAAAATGTAGGTTCTGTTATATGGACGGGAGGTGAATACGGACCCGCCGCCGGACTACTAGGGCTTATCGGATTCTTAATAATGCTGTTTCTCTCTTTGGTTTTTATCAGGTTCTATGATAGCAGCATTAAGCATAGCTCCGAGCGTTAGTATCAACTGAGCAATGAGAAAGAACTACAAACTACGTTGTAGCGCCTTATAAAGTGAAGGCACGATAATATCCAGGGATTCTAGCTGCTGAATGTAGATTGATAATTCAAAAATAGGAAGAGCTATCTGACGAAAGCGTCCCGGATTTGGGCAGGAAGTACGCAGGTAAGTTAAAACTAATTCTGTACCGGGCTAGCCCCCGAAACAGCCTCTCCGGCAGAAAAAAGCCATTGGGCGGAATAATATAGCAGGTAAGAAAAATAGCGGTACGCCAGTTTCCCGATGGGAAACGACTATAACAGTTTTAACACCCCCCAAAACCTTCGGGAAATGCTTATATCAGTTTCGAAATACCCAAATACCATTGGAAAATGGTCATTTCGAGTTCGAAACACCCATTTACTAGCGGGAAACGCCCATTTCAGTTTCGAGATACCCAAATACCGCCAGGAAATGACTATTTTGATTTTGAAATACCTGAATAACGTTAAAATCTGAGCATTTCAGGGCTGATCTACCCAAATTCCGACGGCCACCCTCAACTTTCACGGCGCCTTAATTCTACGGATACTTTTTATATTCTCAGGGCTAATATAGTATCTTAAGCTGTCGGTATCGTGCTGACCCTACGTGATGATGCAATACAGCTTAAAAATGAGTAAATGGCGGATTATCTACGTTCAAACATTACCTGTACTAACTAAAACCAGCCAATCAATATATGATAAATAAACGTACCGGTGCGTTTATACAATTATTAGGTGCTATAAAGTAAATAGAAGAACCATTAACGAAACAGGAGATTTTGTTTCTTAAGGAATGTGCTGAGTTTTATGAAAGCTACAGGAAGAAAATGTTTTGGATTACGATATTTTCTTCAATGGTCTTTATACTGATAATGATGGCTTTAAAACACCCTTTAGATTTTATTGGATTAGTCATTTTTCTTGTATGCGTGCTGGGATTTTACATTTGGTATAGAGTATTTGGTAAGTCAGCGATTAGAATAAAGAAAGATATTAAAAGAGGAGTCAAGATTATTCAGCAAGCAGCGATTCAACAAAAGCAAGTAAAAAAAGGACAAATCGGATTTAATTTAAGCAATGGGTTTAAGATTACTCAAGAAGATTATCATGGCAAAGATTTAAGAGCGTGTTTGAACTTTATCCTTTAGATTTCTGATGGCTGTTTTCCGCCCATACTTCGGCTTTTTTTCAGGCGATAGCTTAGGCTATCCCCCTCAAAAAGAGTCTCGTCTGGACAAAAAACACCTCATAACAAATTCTAAAAATAAAATCCAAACACGCTCTAAGATTTGATCTAATACAGATAGGGCAGAAAGTAACGATAACATATACACCACATCATCAAATGATCATGAATATCGAGATAAAGGAATGAATACAGTACCTAACAAAGGGAAGTAACCAGCTCTGGCCATTGTGTTCCATGTAGTTAATACTATGAAGAAAATACTCATTATCTTTTTCATTTGCATTTCAAATTCGGGCTTTTGCCAAGAGTTTTTGAATCTCGATTTTGAATATGAAATACAGGGCAGCGAAATTCCCCGAAAGTGGATTTTAAATACAAACGGATACGAAATAAAGCTCGATGAACAAGAAAAAATTAATTTGAGTAAAAGTCTTAGAATAAGAAGTAAAAATCCAAAGGAAGGCGATATAGGTGGATGCTCCATGACTTTTCCAATTGACCTCGTCAAAGGGAAAGCCATTGAATTCAAAGGTAGAATTAAGACAGAAGGGGTTAGAGATGGCTATGCAGGAATTTGGTGGAATGCATACAACTCTGAAGGACCAATTGGTTTTGATAACATGGAAGATAGAGGGCTACAAGGCAGCAATGAATGGACTGAAGTTTCAATAAAAATGGATATAGATACTTCGGCAACCTACATAGCGTTTGGGGGAATCTTATCCGGTCAGGGCACCGCATGGTTTGATGATTTTGAAGTATTTGTGGAAGGAGAAATGTTCAGGGATCTAACGCCAAGAACTACTGAGCCTAGTGAAGGTGAGCGAATGTGGTTAGAGAAACACATACATTCATTTAAAACCTACGACCCCAAAGATTCATTTATCAAAGATCTGAAAGAACTAGACAAGCTTGTTGGAGACGCAAAGGTTGTTGCTTTGGGAGAAGTTACTCACGGCTCGAGTGAAATTTTTAAAATGAAGCACCGAATTATTAAATACCTGGCCGAATTCATGGCGTTTGATATTTTCTCCATTGAAGCCAATATGCCTGAGTCATATAAACTTAATGAGTATATCATTGGTGGTACAGGAAACCCAACCGATTTAATAAAAGGAATGTACTATTGGACGTGGCAGACTCAAGAGGTTTTGGATATGGTAGAATGGATGAAGGAGTACAATCTAGCAAACCAAAAAATCCGTTTTACAGGTTTTGATATGGTATTTTATGCGGGAGCTATCCAAGAGTTAGAAACATCTTTCGTTGGCCAAGCGAAGGTATATGAAACAATATCAACATTAAAGGAAACACTAGATAACATAAAAACAACTCATCCAATAATAGTCTTAAGAGAGGATAGAGAAAAAATCAGTCAGCTATTAAATACAATAAACCATTTTATTGCCAAGTCAAAGAAGTCGGAAGATGAAATAGACTGGCTGTATCAAAATGTCAGAATAATCGAGCAGTATGTAGACCAGAATGGTGCTTCGCGTGACAAATATATGGCGGAAAATCTCCTATGGATCAAGGATAGAAATCCAGGATCGAAAATTGTGTTATGGGCCCATAATGGCCATATTGAAAAAACCGGAAACAGTATGGGAAAATATCTCTCTGATACCCTCGGTAATGATTACTTAACAATTGGGTTTGCTTTTCACAATGGCCATTATACTGCAAATGGAGATAAAGGGCTTACCCGTTATGAAGCTCAAGATTCCTATATCGGAACCTATGAATACTTTTTCAATGCTATCAATGCACCCATTTTCGTTTTAGACTTACGAAATATAAAAGAAAAAACTCTCGAAAACAGTGAGTGGTTACTAGACAAATTAGAATTCAGAAATGTGGGAGCCAATAAGATGGAGAATGAATTTTCCGTAACTAACTTAACCCAAGATTTTGATTTGATACTATTTATCAATGAATCCACAAGTTCAACGCTATTGAAGTAAAAATACGGCACACAACATTCTGTATGAAATCATGGCTGTTCAATAAGTTATCGTGGCTCAGCTCTTCGTTGTTAAATGTCAATCCGTAAGATTGACTCGGTAGAAAATCGAAACTTTTATACTTTTAAAACAGCCACGCCTCATACAGTAGCAGTTAGCCACAATGTCATTCATTCGGAAAATTAGCCGAATAGGCTAAATTAGCGGTATGTCTATTCTCAAAGCACTATCCCTACTCTTGACAATTGCTCTTTCCTCATCGTTGCTAGCTACGCAGTGTGAGCATCCTAGAGTATTTATTTTTACCGATATTAATATTGATCAAGGCGACCCGGACGACCGGCAATCGCTGATTCACCTGCTGTGGTACGCTGATGAGCTACAAATTGAAGGCATCGTGCCCGATCGTTGGAGCGCTCAGGGGCTCGAGGCCTGCAACTTGGTAATAGATGCCTACGCCAAAGATTACGCTACGTTAAAAGCAGCAGATTATCCTACTCCTGAGAGTTTACGAAAACGAGTAGCCGTGGATAAACCAGACGCAATGGAAATGTTTCAGCAAGCGGCTTCTGACGATAGCAGCCCGCTTTACGTGCTGGTGTGGGGTAATATGGACGTGTTTAAAGATGCTCTTCTGCAACAACCAGACTTAGCGAAAAACATTCGGCTCATTACCATTGGTACCGGATTGATGCTGGAGGATAATATTCCGCATATGCCCGCTAGTTGGGAGAAGTCACCTCCCTGCCAGCAATTGAACTGGAACGGCAAAGGACGGAACATCGTCTACGAAGATGAGCAGTTTAATGATATGTGGTGGTTGGAGATTAACTGGACCTACGAGGGCATGTTCAGCGGCGAAGAGCCTAAAGAAATGTTTGAAGCTCTTTCCGCCTACGGCGCATTGGGGCAGCATATGCAGGAGGTGGTTAAGAATCAGGAGTGGGCACGCTACTTCCGGGTAGGCGATACCCCCTCTGTACTGTACGTTATCGATGCCACCCACAACCTTGACGACCCAACCCAAAGCAGTTGGGCCGGTAAATTCGTAAAGCCCCTACCCGAAACCCGTCCCAATTACTACACCGATTTCAGCGGCTCAGTTGCGTGGGACTACGCCGACCCCTGCACTACCTGGGCAAACCACCGTGAAGTACGCGACGTAGCGGCCAGCACCTTAGAGAAAGAAAGGCCGGATATGTACCAGGCTCTTTTAGATAAACTGGATGAGATATATGGTAAGTAGAGCCGCTCAGCCGGATCTGAAACCCTGTTGCCCTTTAAGGAGGCTGCAACAAAGCTGGCCATTTGTTTAGATTAACGACCTGATTACTTTGCAGGGGTTACCGGCGGCAAAAATATCAGCAGGAATATCTTTGGTGACTACACTACCGGCGCCAATCACGCTTCGGTCGCCGATGCTCACTCCCGGACAAATGATAGCACTACCACCTACCCATACATCTTCGCCAATAGCAATCGGCTTGGCGTACTCTAAACCCGCTGCTCTCTCTTCATGGTTTAGGGGGTGAGTGGCCGTGTATATTTGAACGTTAGGGCCAAACAGCGCTCGACTGCCAATAGTTACCAGTGTAACGTCCAGCACCACACAGTTAAAATTGAAGAAAACTTTCTCGCCTGCTTCTATATTGTAACCATAATCACAGTAGAAAGGAGGCTGCAACCATAGACCGACACCCGCATTCGGGATTAGCTCTTTCAGGATACGAGTTCGCTCTTCCGTCTCATCCTCTCGGGTATCGTTTAGTGCCTTGATTAGCAACCTGGTTTGTGTTCTTTCTTCGGTAAGCTGCTGATCAATAGGGTCGTATAGCTCTCCAGCCAGCATTTTTTCTTTTTCCGTTTTCATTGGTTCTAAGGTAAGAAGTTACCCATCAATAGCTATCAAGATAGAATACATTTCTCTAACTATTCTTGCGTTTCCTGGTAGAAATCTAAGCGTGAAGGTAGTACTATACCTAGCCTGTGGGCGTTGATCTAAAGGTTACCGTAATCATATCCGCCGCTGAATGGTCAGCAAACTACGTTACATATTCGTATTCCAGAGAAAATTCCTCTTACCGGCTATTATTATCTCCCTATTCTTAGGAGTAGTAGGCCATAGCATAAACGGAAAGCCTATCGTTACCAACGCAGGTTTCGCTTACCTGTTCGTTCTTCCTTTGTTTCAGTATCTCGTCTATGAATTGAGGTACCCTAACGAATACTATTTTTACCATAATCTGGGTATTAGCAAAGTAATGCTGTGGGCGGCGTGTTTGGCTCAAGGGTTTATTGTCAACGTAGCAACTTCGTTTTTATGAGCCAACTATACGCCGATAGTATTATAAAAAGCTTTGGGAATAAACAGGTGCTTACTGATGTATTTGTCTCCTGCCAACCCGGAGAAATTATTGGT
>CAKZYJ010000143.1 GCA_937884755.1 uncultured Flammeovirgaceae bacterium | reverse complement strand
AGGGTGGTAGAATCACTCTACTTCTAAGACAACCAGGCGGGAGTCGTGGAGTGAGGTAATTTGATGGTGATCGGTTACTTCAAGAATCAGGTGTATTTCCCGTCCATTTCTATCTTCAGGAATCGTCAAGGATACTACCGCTTGGTTAGCACTGGTTAAAGTAATCGGACTGGGATACGTGCCCGCTTCCTGATATATCCACCAGTTGTACTGGATTTGATTCCCGTCGGGGTCAGATGAAGCCGAAGCATCTAACTGAACAGTTTTTCCCGCTGTTGCCCGTATGATATGAGTTTTCTCCGCCTGATCGCCATTGATGGCAGCAACGGGATTATGGTTGGCGTCTTCAAAATCTTCCACACACCAGTCCATCCTGCACTGAAAATCATTAAAAAATGCCTGCCGCCAACGATATACCGGAGCAAACACATGATCGTATACCGAATCGGTAGCTGGGTCAACCCAGTGGTCGGCTACTTCGGTATATAGTTTAAATTCACCGTAGCTTTCCTCATCCTGCTGAACGTCCTTGTGGCGCGACCAAACATTGGGAACTTTCTCCTGAGTAAACCGCCCGCTCCAGCCTCCCCAGCCGGGTTGGTCAATGCTGGATAAGCCTCGGTGAATCAGTCCCAACCAGGGAATTGTGCCCCCTCCCTCGAGAAAAAACAGTTTATTTGCCATCATCCGCAACGGATAGTACGCTCCCAGTGCGCCATGGTAAGCAATTACATGTTCCAGCGTCCATTGGTGCTGACCCAGATCAGAATAAGCGTAGGGTTGCCAGGTATGCGGTCCCTGTTTTAGTCCTTGTAGCTGTAGCTTTTCTGCCGTTTCGGGCATAGGCCCTCCGTAGCAGTAGGTCTGATAATTACTTCGTGTCCAGTGTATATCCGGAAACTTCGAGCATATCCAGGCGCCAGCGTTATCCTGGGCTCCGTTTTCAAATACCCTGAGTTTAGGAATCACCGCCTCCAACTCACGCTGAGAGTGCTTGGCCCTAAAATCAATAAGTGCCTGAGCCAAGGTGTTTGATCCTGCATTTACCACAATGTAAATAGGCCGGTCATCATCCTTTAGTAAGCTGCTCATGATTAGTTCGGACCCTGGGGTACTTTTTCCTTCTCCGGTGCCAGCAATACCGTATTCGGGCTGACCGGTAGCTACAATAGAATGAAGGTAATCTACTTCGGGCCAGCCGGTGGCATGTTTTTTCAGGTTCTCGACCACTTTGCCGTAGGCATCAATTATTCCGGTAAATAGCTCTGGGTGCAGCACCCTTCGGTAGGGCTCTTTCTGCTGAGGGTTCAGATACTTACCCGTAACGGCAATTAAACCTTCCAGGTCAAACTCATTACTGTACATCATCATATGTACCATCTGCTGAACTTCATCGGGTTCATTACCCATGTCAGCCAGAATGATCAATCGGTGATTATCAGTTTGAGCCAGTAACCATGTTGGTGCGAGGATAAGAGCAAGCAGTAAAGCTGTGATGGAGAGCGTTTTAGTCGTAGAGTTTGCGGAAGAAGTTCTTCTATTCATATAGATTATTGCGTAATATCTGTTCTGCCTAAGCCCACACAAGCTACGCAGAAAATTTGAATAAGGCTGAATCTCAAAAAGTGTGGATAATTTTGTAACTTATTGGTAAAATTACTGCACGATCGAATCTACCGTACCCCATATCCGGCCCCGGTTCAAAATAGAGGCACCGCATACCCAGGAGGAAATACTGGATAGGATTAAGTTGTTACTCCAGAGTGCTCCTGCTAACATCAAAGGACAAATTGTGACCAATCACGTTACCCTGGACATTACCGGAGCGGATGTGCACTACTGGTCGCCCCAACTGAATTTCAGAATAGAACCTAACGAGCAGTATCCTGACCATTCAGTGGTATCCGGTCTGATTGGCCCCCGGCCTGCGGTCTGGACGATGTTCATGTTTATCTACGCGGCCATTGGAGTAATCGCCTTCTTTATTTCGCTTTTCGCCGTATCAAACATAATGTTAGGTAAGCCTACCAACTTGATTTACGCCTTTCCGATCGCGTTGCTGTTTATGTTAACTGCCTATCTCGTGGGGAAATACGGAGAGAGGCTAGCCAAAGACCAGATGGAGCTACTTAAGCAGTTTGTGCGAGAGGCTGTCTACTTCGAAAAAGAAGAACTAAACTCGCGGTAACGATAGGATGAATAAAGCACAAATTCTCTGGGTGCAAAAAGGCTATCAGATTTTTGCGTGGGAAGGGCCGCTGGGACTGAAAGTAGAACGGTTAGCTAAAGCCGTAGGTAAAAGTAAGTCTTCGTTCTATCATTTCTTTGCCGATCTGGATATTTTCACCGATTTCCTACTAAAATACCATCTAGAACAATCCAAGGTAGTTGCGGATAAAGAGGCGCAGTGTACTACCCTGGAAGGTTTAATTGAGGTGTTGGTCGAGCACAAGATTGATCTTCTCTTTAGTCGGCAACTTCGTATCCACCGAGAAAACCCCGCTTTTGCCGAATGCTTCACAAAAATCAATGAGATTTCGCTTCCGGCCATCATTCCGCTATGGTCAGATATTATCGGCTTAGCGGATAATTCATACCTATCCGGACTGGTGCTTCAACTTAGCTTAGAGAACTTCTTTCTTCAGATAACGGATGAAACCTTAAACCCCGATTGGCTGCATCATTACTTCAAGAACATAAAAGATTTGGTGAGACAATTTAAAAAGACCGGTAAGGTACCACTGTTAGACGGTAGCGTCTAAAACTCTGGCTATTCCTTTCCTAATATTGCTTCTACACGCCATCTAAAATCTAGAAGCAATGGAACAATCAGCATTAAGTAGGAACAATAGGATAATGTCCCACCAACTTCACAGGTTCTGGCTGAAAATTACGGCTATTGTGGTGGGAAGTTTCGGACCAGTATTTTTTCTGGGAACGATGCTGGCGACATCAGAACCCGCTCGTTGGACCTTAGACTTTCTCAGTTGGCCAATAGACGAGCAGCAAGATTACACTGCACCCACCACTCGCTTTCTGTCGGCACTCACTGGCGGCTTTCTGTTGGGCTGGGGAGTGATGATCTGGTGCCTGTCAATATGGGTCTACGACAAAGCCCCGGAACTGGTCAGAAGAAGTGTATTGATTGGTGTACTCTCCTGGTTTGTGTTGGATAGTGCTGGCTCAATAGCTTCGGGCAATCCTTCCAATGCTTTTTTCAATGTAATTATTCTTTTACTGGCTGTTGGGCCACTGTGGAAACCAGCTAGACAAAACGCCTAAATCAACACTATAGAAATGACTGAGTCTAATAATCACCAGTACTTTTTAAAAGGGCTTTTGATCGTTCAAACCCTGGGTTTAATAGCCTATACTATCATAGCTATCGAGAACGACGGGGGGAATTTCTTAGTGAGAGCGCAAGAATTTGTTTTATCTATGAAATGGATGGGGCAATTTACCTTAGATTTTAGCTGCTACTTAATGCTATCAGCTTTGTGGATAATGTGGCGAAATAAATTCACAACAAAATCAATTGCATTTGCGCTTATCGCAATGATCTTAGGAATAATCGTTTTTGCCCCCTACTTGCTGTATCTATTAACACAAGAAAACGGGAATCTGAAGAAAGTGCTTGTTGGTAACCGAGAGTAAAGACCACCGACCAGCAGAAATCAAGAGAAGCTTCACGATGACCGTGACTCAGTGAATTTTTATTACACTTTTGGCTTCCGCCCAATCAATTACTCCAAGTAATAGCTGCTAAGAGGAGCATTGAATGCAAACTATGACGGGCGAGAATTTGCTCGAAAACCTCCAGACCCCACCCAAGTAAGTATTGCCCCTAAACTGAGGATAATTCTAGCCTAGTCTGAAGTAAATTGGTACTATTCGTGATAGTATTCAAAGGGTTACCTGATTAGTTAGAGCGTGTTTGAACTTTATCCTTTAGATTTCTGATGGCTGTTTTCCGCCCATACTTCGGCTTTTTTTCAGGCGATAGCTTAGGCTATCCCCCTCAAAAAGAGTCTCGTCTGGACAAAAAACACCTCATAACAAATTCTAAAAATAAAATCCAAACACGCTCTTAGGGCGGGCATGAAAGCGAGGTAAATTCTCACGGTTAAACAATCAACACTATGAAAAAGCGTAGTATACATCTATTTCTAGCAATTATTACCGCAACTCTGCTTTGGGGTTGCCAGGAGGAGGAAACTAATCCTGACAACGGTAACAGCGACGGTTTCTTCAGTGAGTACAGTAGCCGAAATTTTGCCATGGGTTTTAGTACCTGGGCCTACGCCCCCACGGCTGAGTCGGTAGATGCTACCTATCAGTTTATCGGTAGTAAGTCGGATGTGTACTCCGAGCATATTGATTCTAATATTCCGTGGCGGGCCTGGATGAACGACTTGCCCTTGCCCCAGGAATTTACGAATGAAATTGCCGGCCGGGCGTCTAGAAAAATACCCGGTGTACAACTAACGGTATCCGTAAGCTTGCTGAACAGTTCCCGAAACGAACTGGCCTTTGATTTTGACGGAACGGTTCCTGAGTACACTGCCCTGAACGACGCTGAAATTGAGAATGCCTACGTCAAGCATTTGGAGTACATCACCAATCAGTTAGACCCCGATTACCTGATACTCGCTATTGAGGTAAACGAATTGCTGCTACACGCCCCGGAAAAATGGGCGGGTTATAAACTCCTGATGGCTAACGTGAGAGACCGCATTAAGCAGCAATTTCCGTCGCTAAGCATTTCCGAATCCGTTACCCTGCACAATTTGTATAAACCTGATGTAGCTAATCCTGAAGAATTTATTGATGAGATAGTGGATTATGCCAACTCCTTAGAGTTTGCCGCCATTAGTTTCTATCCCTTCTTTAAAGGACTAAAAACCCAGCAGGACTTTCAGCAAGCCTTTAACTTCTTACACCAGCAGATTGATAGACCCATTGCCTTTGCCGAAACCAGCCATCTCTCCGAAGATTTGACGGTAGATGCGTTTGATCTGTTCATTGCAGGCAATGAATCCGAACAAAATGACTACCTGGAAACATTGCTCACCAATGCCCAGGAGCAGGACTATGAATACATAATCTGGTGGGCTCACCGGGATTATAATGAGCTGTGGGAGATATTTCCCGAAGAGGTGCAGGATTTAGGAAAGATATGGATCAGTAACGGTATTGTAAATGAGGACGGTGCCGCGAAAAAAGCGCTTTCTACCTGGGAGATTGTTTCTAACAAATAGTGGCTGCCGATTAGGGATACATTCGTTCCACATTCCACGAGATGGACAAGCTGAGTGCTCACTCAACTACCGAAGTTCAATGATTTTCGCTGGATTTGACATGAGATAGATTATGTCGGCTATCTACTCACACTTGACGAATAGCAAAGATGGGTAGCTATTACAACTAACCATACAGGCGCAAGAGTCGCCTTTTTTTACATCCTACCGCTTCATTCTTCTCCGGTCACTATTGGCAAACCACAAACGATTACGCTACGTAAGGATACACCAATTGTTTTTTTCCCCATGAATATGCCGTACCTTCGTTGTACTGTCACTACGGAGGATGCCACTAGGTAAGACCCTACTATCCTTCCAGACAGTACCGTAAAGGTGAACCCAAATCGTAAAAGCAATGCGTGCCCAGGCTATTACGTGCTGTCATTTTTTGGTGGGTTGGCTATGGTTAACTGCCTTGACAAACAGCCTTTTACTGGCCCAACCTTCCGTTCTGCCCTCCAGTGAAGTAGGTCTGCCTTTCATTCAAAACTTTACCTCCAAAGACTACAACGCCCACAGCCAGAATTGGGCCATCCTCCAAGATCAACGGGGTGTGATGTACTTTGCCAATGGTTTGGGTGTTCTGGAATACGACGGTGTATCCTGGCGGCTCATTCCCGTGCCCAATGGGTCAGGGGTGTACTCTTTGGGCATGGACCAACAAGGCCGCATCTACGTGGGGGCAAAAGGAGATTTCGGGTACCTGGCGCCTGACTCAGTAGGGCAACGTCAGTTTGTTTCCCTGTTAGATCACCTCGCGACTGAATACCGTGACTTCTCTAATGTATGGGATATATCTACCACCGCAGAAGGGGTCTATTTTAGAAGCCGGGAATATTTGTTTTGTTGGAAAGAAGGGTCAGCCGGTCAGGGTAGCCTAAAAGTGTGGCAACCGGTAACCGAGTTTTATCGCTTTTATACTGTGAAGGGCACCCACTACATTACCCAGCGTCATATCGGCCTGATGAAACTTGTTGATGACGAGTGGGAATTAGTCCTTGATGGTGAACGCTTTGCCAAAAAATACATCTATTTTATACTGCCTTTCCCCGTACCGGAGGCCTCATCGCCCCGTATCTTAATCGGTACCCGCGCCCAGGGGTTGCTGATCTACGATGGTACTACCTTCGAGCCCTTTCCTCTCCCCGATGAAGTGAAAGCCTTGCTCAACGAACAGCAACTGTATGCGGGGTTGTGGTTGCCGAATGGTCACTTGGCCTTGGTGCTGCGAAGAGCAGGGGTCGCCATCATCAATCAGCAGGGGCAGTTAGTGCAGTTATTGAACCAAGAAGCGGGCTTAGGTGATGAAATCGCTCGGTTTGCCTACCTAGACCAGCAAGGGGGGCTGTGGGTGGCCTTCAACAATGGGCTAAGCCGGGTTGAGGTGCCTTCCCCTTTTTCCTATTTTGGCAAAACCCGGGGGCTGGAGACTAATGTCAGTGCCATCGTCAGGCATCAGGAAGGGCTGTATGTGGGCGGTAGCCAAGGGGTGTACCGTTTAACTCCAGCTACCTCAGCCAACCACCATCCCCGGTTTCAATCCGTAGAAGATATGACGACCTCTGCCTGGTCACTTCTATCGGTAGACGATGCCCTGTGGGTCGCTACTGGCGGGGGAGTGTATCGTATGACCGAGGATCAAACTACTAAAATCATTGATCAACTTACCTGGTGTCTCTACCGTTCACCCACTGATCCAAATATTATCTTTGCAGGTGTGCGTACCGGCTTAGTGCTGCTGAAGAAAATGAAGGGGCGATGGCAGGTAGTGGGCCGGGTGCAAGGAGTGTCAGAAAGTATAGGTATAAGAACCATTGTAGAAGAACGTCAGGGAGTCATTTGGCTAGGTACTTCGGGGGGAAATGGATACATCCGGGTCCGGCTGGAAGAAGCTGTCTTAACTAGCTTGGGTGCAGCTACCTTGTCTCAAGAGATACCAGCCACCATAAAGCACTATCAGCAAGATCAGAGGGTGCCCGGAGGATTTGTGCGGGTGTATGCAGTGGATGGACGGGTAGTTTTTGCCACTAATGCCGGTCTGAAACGGTTGGACGAAGCTAGCGGCCAGTTTGTACCCGATACTACCTTGGGGGCGCGGTTTGCCGATACCACGACCAGTGTCTCTCGGGTAGTAGAAGACCAACTAGGCAATGTATGGATCAAAAGCCCTCTGGCCAACGGTATGGGGGAAACTGGCCGGTTGAGACGGGAGGGAAACGGGCAGTGGAGCTACCAGAGTACGGCCTTTAATCGGATTGCCGATTGGGGCTCTGTGTACGTGATGTATCCCGACCCTCAGTACGAGGGTGTTATCTGGATCGGGGGGCCGGAAGGCATCGTCCGCTACGACGATACTATTCAAAAAGACTACCGCACTGATTTTCAGACCCTGATTCGGCGCGTAACCCTGCCGGAAGATTCCCTGCTGTTCGGGGGGGTACCTACCCCTAGCTTACAGACTCCTACCTTACGCTTTGCCGATAATAGTATTCGGTTCACTTTTGCCGCGACCAGTTACGAAGAAAGTGGGGCCAACCGGTATCAGGTATTTTTAGAGGGGTTCGACCCGCAGTGGTCAGCCTGGACCGAGGAGACGCGAAAAGACTATACCAACCTGCCGGAAGGAGCTTACACGTTCCGAGTACGAGCCCGCAATCTGTACGGGCATCTGAGCGAAGAAGGCAGCTATGCCTTTACTATTTTACCCCCTTGGCATCGAACCTGGTGGAGCTACCTGTTGCAGGGGCTGCAGGCTTTCGGGTTGGTGTTGGGCTTTATACAATGGCGGTTGCGGGCTGTGCACCGCCAAACCATCAAACTGGAGCAGGTCGTAGCCGACCGTACGGAAGCGTTGGCTGAAAAAAATGAACAACTTCGGGAGATGGATACCATCAAATCCCGCTTCTTTGCCAACATCTCCCATGAGTTTCGAACCCCCCTCACGCTGGTGATGGGGCAGATTGAAAGTGTGCTACCCACCCTAGAAAAACCGGCCAGTGTAGAAAAATTGGAAGTAGCCCACCGCAATGCAGCGCAATTGCAGCGTCTCATCAATCAGCTTCTAGACTTGTCTAAACTAGAAGGAGGGAAAATGACCCTTAGGGCCTCTGGTCAGAATATTGTCCCCTTGCTACAGCAATTGACCAGTACTTTTGAGTCTATGGCCCAGCAGAAAAATATTGCCCTACGATTTGAGAGTACCTGCCCCACCATCCGGGTGTATTATGAGCAGGATAAGGTAGAAAAGGTCTTATATAACCTCTTGTCCAATGCCCTGAAGTTTACCCCCACGGGAGGGCAGGTGCTGGTGAACGTAGCCACTGCGGGACAAGGCTCAAGCCAGGTTGAACCTTTGGAAGAAAAGGGTGAACTGAAACTCAGCGTGCGCGATTCGGGGGTCGGGATTCCTTCTGACCGGTTGCCCCACATCTTCGACCGCTTCTTCCAGGTAGATAGCTCGCAGACTCGGGAGTTTGAAGGCACGGGTATTGGATTGGCTCTGACCAAAGAGTTGGTACAACTGCACGGAGGAGGGATTGCCGTAGAAAGCACCGAGGGTTTTGGCACTACTGTCACGGTAACCCTGCCCCTAGGTAAAGCTCATTTGCGAGCGGAGCAGATGGTTGATAAGGCCATACTATCGAATGGTTGGGAAAATCAGTCCGAACTGGCTGCTGAAGAACTCCTTTCATCGGAGGAAGGCTCTCCATCGGATAACTACGAGCCAATAGATGAGCGAAAAGATATGATCTTGGTGGTGGAAGATAATACTGATATGCGCGCCTACATCCGGCAGGGGTTAGAGCGTGCTTATCACATCCTGGAAGCGGCCAACGGTGTGGAAGGCTTTGCTCAAGCGCAGGAGCAGGTTCCTGACCTGATTATTACTGATGTGATGATGCCTCAAATGGACGGCTATGAATTTACCGACAAAATCCGGCAGGAAACGGTGACCGCGCACATTCCGATCATCATGCTCACAGCCAAAGCTGCAGAAGAGGACAAACTGGCGGGCCTGGCCCAAGGAGTAGATGCTTACCTCACTAAGCCCTTCAACAAAAAGGAATTACAGATACGGGTACGGAAGCTCATTGAGATGCGGAAAAAGCTTCGCCAGCAGACCGGTGGTCAGACCCTACTCCAGTCCGGTGAAATAGCAGTTGCCTCCTTAGATCAACAGTTCCTCAAAAGGGTACAGCAGACTATTGAAGACCACTTAAGCAACGAAGACTTTGGGGTAGACAAATTGGCGCTGGAAGTAGGAGTAAGCCAGCGGCAGTTACAACGCAAACTCAAAGCCCTGACCGATCACTCCCCTCAACAGTGCATCCGCAGCATGCGGCTAGGTAGGGCTAAACAACTATTGGAGCAGGGAGCTGGTACGGTGACCCAAATCGCTTTTCAGGTAGGTTACGGCGACCTTACCGCTTTTTCCAAAGCATTTCATACCGAGTTTGGGCAAGCACCTTCGGGGGTCTTGCAGAAGAAGAGTTCTTGAGAAGG
>CAKZYJ010000142.1 GCA_937884755.1 uncultured Flammeovirgaceae bacterium | reverse complement strand
AAACCAAGCGGTGAGATTTTCCTCAGTAGGTTCAACCCCGCCAGTAGGCATAATACTGGTCCAAGGGCAAGGGGCTTTCACGCCTTTTACAAAGGCTGGCCCACCTACCTGCGTAGCTGGAAATATTTTTACAATATCGGCCCCCAATTCTTCCGCGTAAGAAATCTCGGATAATGAGCCACAACCTGGTGACCAGGAAATTTTGCGACGATTACAAACTTTAGCCATATCAGCACTTAAGATAGGGGAGACGATAAAATTTGAACCCAATTGAATGTACAATGAAGCAGTGCCTGCATCAACTACCGAACCCACTCCTAATATCATCTCCGGTAATTCTTGCTCAGCATACTTGTTCAGTTCGCCAAAAACTTCGTGGGCGTAATCTCCCCGATTAGTAAACTCAAACACCCGAACTCCTCCGTCGTAACAGGCTGTTAGAACATTTTTTGCCACTGATAAATCTTTGTGAAAAAAAACCGGCACCATACCGGTTTTATGCATTTGGGTCAGTACTTCTATACGGGTGAATCGTGCCATTTTATTGAAATAGTTCTAGATAATTAAAGGAGTAAGACTTTAGAAATGAGATAATTATACGTTACTATGTAAAGTGTCAGATTAACTCAGCGAGATACCCGTCCGGAAGCGTCTCCACTCATAAGCTTTTCTACTTCGGGAACTGTAACCATATTAAAGTCGCTGTGAATGGTATGCTTGAGGCAAGATGCGGCTACCGCAAAGTTCAGTGCTTTCTGCATATCGTCTTGGTAGGCCAACAAACCGTAAATCAATCCGCCCATAAATGAATCGCCACCCCCAACACGGTCTACGATGTGGGTAATCTGGTAAGTAGGAGCTTCGTAAAGTTGCTCTCCATCGTAAAGTACACCCGACCAGGTATTATGACTGGCACTTAGTGAACCACGAAGGGTGATAATAGCTTTACTAGCCTTGGGAAACTTTTCCAATAACTGCTTACACACCGACTCGTAGGCCGCAGCCTCTACATTACCCTGGGTTACATCTACTCCTTCAGGGTGAATGCCGAATACTTTCTCAGCGTCTTCTTCATTGCCTAGAATAACATCGCATCCAGCGACTAAATCCGGCATAATGTCGGAAGGTTGTTTTCCGTATTTCCAGAGATTTTTGCGGTAATTCAAGTCACAAGAGACGGTAATTCCTTTCTCACTAGCGGCTTTAACACCTTCAAGGCAAACATCAGCGGCCCCTTGCGACACAGCAGGAGTGATACCGGTCCAATGAAACCATTGAGCGCCATCCAAAGCTTTGTCCCAATCAATCATGCCAGTCTTGATTTCGGATAGGGCAGAATTAGCTCGATCGTAGACCACCTTACTTCCTCGACTAACGGCACCCGTCTCAAGAAAATAAATACCTAATCGATCGCCACCGAAGGCAATATGATCAGTACCTACATTGTATTTTCTGAGGGTAGATAGGGCAGCTTTACCAATGTCATTATCGGGGAGTCGGGTGACGAATTGGGGACTAAGTCCGTAGTTGGCCAGCGAGACGGCTACGTTGGCTTCGCCACCACCGTAGGTAGCTTCAAAATCGGTAGCTTGAATAAAACGCTGGAACTTTGGGGTAGCTAAGCGGAGCATGATTTCTCCGAAGGTTACGACTTTAGTACTCATGAATAGATATAGGTTTAGTAAGTATTATCTAAGATTAGGTTTTTCGAATTGAAAAAATTCTTTTGCGTTATAATAACAAATATTTTGAATGGTAGTGCCAATTAAATCTAAGTCGTGAGGAAGTTCGCCATTCTCAATATCACTGCCAAACAGATTGCATAAGATTCGCCGGAAATACTCGTGACGAGGGTAGGAGAGAAAACTTCGGGAATCGGTAAGCATACCCACAAACCTACTGAGTAGACCCAGATTAGAAAGTGCATTCATTTGCCATTCCATGGCTTCCTTTTGGTCCAAAAACCACCAACCCGACCCAAACTGCATTTTTCCCGGAACTGAACCATCATTAAAGTTACCGATCATAGTACCCACCAAATAATTATCGCTAGGGTTTAAGTTATAGATGATGGTTTTGGCTAACTGGTCAGATGAATCTAAACGATCAAAAAATCTGGAAAGTGACTGTGCGTGGGAGAAATCTCCAATAGAGTCGAATCCTGTATCCGGACCTAAGGTATTCAGCATTCGGGTGTTATTGTTTCTAAGTGCCCCCAAATGAAATTGTTGGGTCCAACCTTTACTATGGTCTAGTAATGCTAGCTCGTAGAGAATAGCCGATTTAAGCTTGTTTACTTCTTCATTATTCAAATGATTTCCTTGCCTAACTTTATCAAAGGCCTCATGGATTTCATAGGGTTGATAGTCATCAGCATATACATTTTCTAACCCATGATCCGACAACCGACAGCCTAATGAGGCAAAGAAATCGTGTCGCTTTTTCAATGCATCGAGCAAATCTTGATAACGCTGGATTGAGACATTAGCCACAGACTCAAGGCGATCGAGATAGTCGTTGTAGGTTTTTGGGTCATCTACCGCCATAGCCTTATCAGCCCGGAAGGTAGGTAGCACCAGTACCTCAAAATTTTCATTTAGTAATTGTTGGTGGAATTCTAGCGAGTCTGCCGGGTCGTCGGTGGTGCATACCACCTCAACCTTCATTTTTTGTAATAGAGACCTACAGGACATTTCAGCTGAGTTGAGCTTCAGGTTGGCCTCTTCCCAAATTTGTGGCGCTGAGTCTTTGTTTAAAATATTGTGGATACCAAAATAGCGTTGTAACTCTAAATGCGTCCAGTGGTATAGTGGATTGCGTAAAGTGTAAGGTACGGTTTCGGCGTAGGCCAAGAACTTATCGTAGTCATTGGCATTACCAGTACAGAATTCTTCATTAATACCATTTGATCGCATGGCTCGCCACTTGTAATGGTCGCCATAAAGCCAGATTTGAGTCAAGTTATCGAAGGATTGATCTTCGGCAATTTGTTGTGGTGGCAGGTGACAATGATAGTCTATGATGGGTAAATCCTCGGCGTAATCATGGTAAAGCTTCTGGGCGGTAACCGATTGCAATAAAAAATGCTCGTCGAGAAAAGTTTTCATTTGGGGAAAAGTTGCTACTCACAAAAATAACACAGTTATTCGAGTAGACAAGTGAATGAAGAATCAAGCTAGTTAGTTAGTTACTGAAAATTTCTTCTTGCCTAAACCACCAAAAACCTAAGCCAGTCATAACGATAGTATAGCTTATGAAAATTACGCTAATCCATCGGTAAAGTTCAACGGAGTAGAAACGAATTGGTCCAAGTTTGATAAGATAAAGCACCAGAATAATAAAGGCTAAAGCACCGAGTGTAGCGAAATAAATAATCATCTTAGTGTGTGGTTTCATGCTTTCGTGGCGTGGGCTATTTTAAGTTAAAAGTAAAACTCGACATTACAAAAGAAATAAACACTGAGAACAGTGTACGATTGAGGCTATTACTTTGATTGCTATTCACCCGCTTCTGTTGCAGTTTCTATTCTTCTAGGATGTTTTTCAAACCAAGCTAGCACGTGGAGTACCTTACTAATTAGATGACTAGGCCGGTTAGCAATACCATGGGAAGCACCGGGTATTCGCACCATAGCCGTTTCTACTCCCTGTAACTTAAGAGCCTGATAATATTGCTCGGTTTCTGAGATCGGGGTTCGGTAATCTGATTCACCAGTTAGCAGCATAGTAGGAGTTGTTACGTTGCCCACTAAGGAAATCGGTGAACGTTGCATGTAATGTTCCGTGTTATCCCAGGGCTTGCCCGGAAACCAGTACTTGCTAAAGAACGGATAAGCGTCAGAGGTTAGCACAAAGCTATACCAGTTGATGACGGGCTTGGCTACCACCGCCGCAGCAAATCGGTCAGTTTTTCCTACAATCCAACTACTAAGAACTCCACCACCACTGCCTCCTGTGACAAATAGTCGCTCTTCATCAATAAATCCACGCTGAATAACTGCATCTACACCTGAGATAAGGTCATCATAGTCTTCACCCGGATAATTATGGTGGATCAGGTTACCAAACTCTTCACCGTAACTGGTACTTCCTCTTGGGTTAGTATATAGCACTACATAGCCATCAGCAGCGTATAATTGCATCTCAGCACTGAAGCGATACCCGTAGTTGGCAAAAGGTCCGCCGTGTATTTCCAGTAGCAGCGGGTACTTCTCAGACTCGTCAAAATCAGGTGGGTACACCAACCAACCCTGCACCTCCCGGCCATCCGCCGAGGAAGCATAGCGAATCTCTTCTACTTTTCCCAACTGTTTATAGGCTAGCAGATCTTCGTTTAGTCCGGTTAATCGGGATGACTTTCCCGATTGGAAAACTAGTGAAATATCCGCTGGTCGCTGAGGTGAGGTGGATGTGTAGGCTATCTGGCCATCGCTTGATACCGAGAAAGATCCGCTAGCGTAGGGTCTGCCAAGTGAAGAGCCCCCTACATCTGTGGCAATTTCAGAAGTTTTTCCTTTCAGGTCTACTTCAGCAATTTTAGTGACTCCCTCATCGTCGTAACTATAGTAAATAGACTTACTATCTGCACTCCAGCGGGGGAAGGATATATCCCGGTCTAACGAAGATAGCAGCTCTTGAGGGTTGCTACCATCCCGGTTCATGAGGTAGAGTTTGGTGACCTGATAACCCTGGTAGCGATCATCAAAACCAAGGTAGGCGATCAGCTGTCCGTCCGGGGAAACTTGTGGTGATTGATCCGGTCCATTACGATCAGTAAGTGCTTGGATACTTCCATCTGTTACGTCTAGTTCGTAGATGTCGGAATTTAGTGGTTGTTCTAGGTTACCGTTTTCGTGCAGGTTGGCAGATAATAATAGGTATCGGCTGTCGGGCGTCCAGGAAAGACTCCCGCCAAAATCATTTTCACCGTAGGTCAGTTGACGGGGAGTCCCGCCTTCAGCTGAAAGTACAAACACATGAGTGTAGCTATTATCCAAATAGCCAGCTCCATCGAAACGGTACTGAAGAGCATCAATATATTTAGCTGGTTCGGCCCATTCGGCGCCTTTTGGTTTTTTGGGCATTTGCACCAGCGTAGGGGGGGCATTGACAACTTCCATCGTAAACGCTATCCACTTACCGTCGGGCGACCAACTTAGACTTCTCGGCGATTGTATCAGGTTAGTAAGTTTCGCCACCTGTCCGGTATCCATCCACCGTAAAAAAAGTTGTGTTCCCTCTTCCCGATTAGAAGCGTAAAGCAGTTTGGTTCCATCTGGCGACCAGCGAGGGGAGAAGTCCTGGTAATTTCCACTGGTAAGCGGACGGTGTTGACTACCGTCGGAGCGGACCAGCCACAAATTGGTTTGCCGCTGATCCTCCATAATATCCATAAAATTGCGAACGTACACTACTTGCTCACCATCAGGGGTAATTTGGGGATCACTGGCGTACTCCAGATCAAATACGTTCATGGGTTGAAGGTGCTTGGACGCACTCTCATCAGTGGATTGCGCCAGTAGGCTATACGGAATGAATAGCCAGGATAGAAAAATAGATAGATATTTCATTTGTTAGGAAGTTAGCCCAAAAGATACTAAAGTTTAACTACAACGTAGTGTTTCAATTGACAAGTGACAATTGAGCGAGGTTGAACCCTCAAGGGATCAGAAGGTCAGTTTTTCTGGAATATCACATAAGTTGGTATTTCTTTCACCGATTTTGTATCAAATTCAAAAGTATTCCGTAAATTAGATTAATAAATAAAAAATTATTAGGCTAGTCTAAAAATTTATGGATCAATCGAATCTCTGGGTGGCATTCGGATTAACGCTATTTGCAGGGTTATCAACTGGCATAGGAAGTGCTTTAGCTTTTTTCACTAAGAACCAAAGTGCCCGGTTTCTTTCGGTTTCTATGGGGCTTTCAGCCGGAGTAATGATCTACATTTCTTTTGTAGAATTACTAATTGGTGCTCAGGAATCATTGGTAGGAGAGTACGGTGATCGATTAGGTAACTGGTATACGGTTATCGCTTTTTTTGGAGGCATAGCACTGATAGGTATCATTGACAAGTTTGTTCCCAACTACGAAAATCCTCATGAATTTCCCGAAGAGGAACCTGCGCTACAGCAAGAGCTTAAGTATCTTAAAAATCAAAAACTACTAAGAGTAGGACTATTCACCGCCTTAGCGCTAGGTATTCACAACTTTCCGGAAGGCATTGCCACTTTTCTGAGTTCCATGAAAGACGTATCGCTAGGTATTCCTATTGCCATTGCCGTCGCCATTCACAACATACCGGAGGGAATTGCGGTGTCGGTGCCGGTATACTACGCCACTGGGGATAAAAAACGTGCATTTTTCTATTCCTTTGCCTCCGGACTGGCCGAACCAGTGGGGGCCCTGATCGGCTATCTGCTTCTAATGCCATTTATTAATGAAACCATTTTCGGGATATTATTTGCGGGTATAGCAGGTATCATGGTATTTATTTCCCTCGATCAGCTTTTACCTGCCGCTCATGCCTACGGAAAGCATCACCACGCTATCTACGGGCTCATCGCGGGTATGGCGATTATGGCAATCAGTTTGCTGCTCTTTATTTAGATCGATGGTTCAATTGCTCGAGGGATCGATTGTACGATTGCTTGTCTATATCTTAGTCCACAGTCCTTTTTCAACAGCTTCGAACCCCATCTTCACACTTCCTTCTTTATCCCAGAATATTTTTTACAAACTGAATTGCTCGGTTCTCGGACCAGAAGTTTTTACCCGAACTGTAGCCCTGGGGCATAAACCCGCAGTGTCCACCTGCTTCGGGGGCCTCGAAGAAAAGACTAGGGCTGGTATCAGTTTCCTGAGTTAAGTAGCATTTATCTGCTAAGAAGGGGTCATTTTTGGCATTTACAATCAGGGTAGGAATTTGAATAGAATGCAGAAAGTGGATACTGCTGCATTGCTGGTAATAGTCGGAGGCATTTCTAAAGCCGTGCAGTGGTGCTGTGTAGTAGTCATCGAAGTCTTCCAAGGTTTTAATGTTAGGAAAAAACTCAGAGCTAATCTTGTTGGGCATAATAGCTTCCTTGGCTTTTATTTTCTTTTTGAGATTTCGTAAAAACCTTTTGCTATAAATGAAATTTTTGGGCTCGGAAATCTTACGAGAACAAGCTTGCAAGTCCAGAGGCACGGAAAAGACCACGGCTGCCGAGATTGTATCTTTTGCCTGAGCTCCCAGTTCACCTAAATACTTAAGGGTTAAGTTTCCTCCCAAGCTAAACCCAATCAATAGTATTGTTTGATATTGATGATGGGTACGAATATGATTGACTAGAAAATGTAAATCGGGGGTGGCTCCGCTATGGTAAAAGCGGTAGGTTTGGTTTATTTGTCCGCCACAACCCCGGAAATTCCAAGCTAAAGCATCAAAACCTTCCCGGTTAAAAGCCCGGACCATGCCCAGGATATACGGCCGTTTACTATCGCCTTCTAATCCGTGGGAAACTACCACTAAGGTGTCAGAACCAACTTTTGACCAGTCTAATAATAGAAAGTCATTATCTTCAGTCGGTAGGCGCTGCCGATCATATTGTATACCATTGATACGACGAAACTGGGAAGGAATAATGGTTTGGAGATGCCCATTGAAGAGATAAGGTGGCGGGCGATGATCGGATTTTAGGAGGATGGGCATAGGGAAAAAATTGCTGCTAAACTAAATAAAATCTACCGAAATAGTAGTAAAGTGTCGCCTCAGAGCCTTTAATCACCGATAAATTGTTTGCTTGACAAAAAAATAAGTAATTGTGATGAGATTTTAAGATCTGATTAACTGGTTAACAATTATTGATAATCAGAAAATATGACGCGCAAGAATAAGCTATACCAGATCATTTTTGAATCTGACACCCCAGCGGGGAAGGCCTTCGATGTGGCATTACTGATTGCTATTCTTCTCAGTATACTGCTGGTAATGTTGGAAAGTGTACAGCACATTAGCGACCGTTACGGGGAGATTATTAAGCAGGGAGAGTATGTATTTACGGCGTTGTTTACTATTGAGTATATTATCCGTATTCACTGTGCCCCCCGACGGTGGAAGTACGTTACCAGTTTCTACGGAATTATTGACCTGATTTCAATTCTTCCGACCTTTCTCAGTATCCTGGTTGAAGGTTCTCAGTATGCCTTAGTGATAAGAGGCTTACGGTTACTTCGGGTGTTTAGGGTACTAAAACTAACCCATTTTTTGGGGGAAGCTGAGGTACTACGCAAAGCGCTACGACAAAGTATTGCAAAAATCACGGTTTTTATTGGTGCCGTTATCGTGCTGATCTTCATTGTTGGTTCTTCCATGTATCTGATTGAGGGGCCAGAAAACGGATTTACCAGTATTCCGGTAAGTGTATACTGGGCCATTGTGACCCTTACCACTGTGGGTTACGGTGATATTGCTCCTCAGACAGTGGCTGGCCAGACACTGGCATCAGTAGTAATGATACTTGGTTACGGAATTATTGCGGTGCCTACTGGTATTGTATCCGTAGAACTTTCCCGAGTTGATGCTGACCATCTGGCCCACGGCGAGAAAATAAGGAAAGAAACGGAAAACTGGTTGTCATCCGGACGAAAAAAGAAGCATTGTGCTACGCAGCCCATGCAATGGGAACGGGTAGAGGAGGCCAATATAAGCCAACAGACAGTAATCACTCAGGATTCTTGATTTAGAAGAAATTCTTTCTTTATTTTAGCGGTTTATTCAGAAGTTATGACAACTTATTGTTTTTTCTTGCTTCCTCTGCACCAAAATAGGCACGGATTTTTCAGGCACTACTTCGTCTAGTTTCCCCGTAAAATCCTGTTTTTGTCGTAACCAACACCCCCGTCTTCATGAAATTTACCATCACCGTGGCCACCTTGGCTCACGAACAATATGCCGAAGCAATCAGTCAGCTTATTCAGGAAGCGGCGGTAGCTCGTGGAACCGGTATCGCCAAGCGCCCTCCCGAATATATTCGTCGGAAGATGCAAGAGGGGAAGGCAATCATTGCGTTACAAGGTGAGCAGGTAGCTGGATTTTGTTATATTGAATCCTGGGGGCATCGTAAATTTATTGCCAATTCGGGACTCATCGTCCATCCTGACTATCGGAAACACGGACTTGCCAAGCGAATAAAACAGGAAGCCTTTAAGCTCTCGAGGAACAAGTTTCCTGATGCCAAACTGTTTGGGATAACTACCAGCTTGGCAGTAATGAAAATCAATTCTGATCTAGGCTACCGACCGGTCACCTTTTCGGAACTAACTACTGATGAAGAGTTCTGGAAGGGCTGCCAGAGTTGTCCAAATTACGATATTCTGACCCGTAATGAGCGGCGGAATTGCTTGTGTACGGGCATGCTGTATGATCCGGTAGAAAAAGATAAAAGGAAATGGAATATTCGTAGCCAGATTAAAAAGTACGAACGTTGGCTTCGTCTGAAGCGCGATGCCTTTCTTAAGAAGAAACAACCATTAGTAAAATTTAACCTATTTACAAGATCATGAGCAACGAACAGGGGGATCAGCAACCTACCGTAGTGCTGGCTTTTAGTGGCGGACTGGATACATCATACTGTGTAGTATACCTACGAGAGCAGGGTTACCGGGTACACGCAGTAACCGTGAATACCGGGGGGTTTGATGAGAAACAACTGATAGATTTAAAGGAACGGGCACTGGAGCTAGGTGCCGAAAAGTTTGTGGTATTAGACGAAACCAAACGCTTTTACAAAAAATGCTTACGGTACCTAATCTACGGAAACGTACTACGTAACCATACCTACCCACTTTCGGTAAGTGCTGAGCGAGTTTTTCAGGCCCTCGCTATTGTGCAGTACGCCCAGGATTCAGGAGCCGGATACGTGGCTCACGGCAGTACCGGGGCGGGTAACGATCAGGTCCGCTTTGATCTGGCCTTCCGCATTCTAGCTCCCAGTATTCAGATTATTACTCCAATTCGCGATCAACAATTAAGCCGGCAGCAGGAAGTAGAGTTCCTAAAAGAACACGGCATCAATTGGTCGTGGGAAAAGGCAAAATACTCGATTAACCAGGGAATTTGGGGAACTTCGGTAGGCGGGCAGGAAACGTTGACCTCAGATCAGGCTTTGCCGGAAGAAGCTTACCCCAGCCAGATGGTAGAACGAGGCTCCAGAAAAATTAGTCTAACCTTTGAGAAGGGCGAACTGGAAGAACTGAATGGTATTTCCTACAATCATCCCATTGAAATTATTCAGGAACTTCAGAATCTGGCTGCTCCCTACGCTATTGGACGGGATATTCACGTGGGAGATACTATCGTGGGAATCAAAGGGCGGGTAGGGTTTGAGGCCGCCGCTCCGCTGATAATCATTCACGCCCATCAGCTACTAGAGAAGCACGCGCTCACTAAGTGGCAGTTGTACTGGAAAGATCAACTGGCTATCTGGTACGGTATGATGGTGCACGAAGGGCAGTTTCTCGACCCCGTAATGCGCAACCTGGAAACCTTCCTGAAGGATACCCAGAAGCTGGTTACTGGTGAAGTGTTTTTACAGCTACACCCTTACCGCTACGAGTTGATAGGTATACAATCGGAGCACGATTTGATGTCTTCCAAATTCGGGGATTACGGGGAAGCAAACAAGGCCTGGACCGGGGAGGATGTAAAAGGATTTACTAATATTGCCGCGAATGCTACCAAGATTTGGTATGCCGTAAACCGAAAAAAAGGTGAGTAAAGTTATTATCGGAATAATAGGGGGTGCGGGCTATACTGCGGGAGAGCTGCTGAGAATACTTATCAGCCATCCCTACGCTGAAATTGGCTGGGTGCATAGTCAAAGCCAGACTAATAAACCAATCACCTCCGTTCATCAGGACCTACTAGGAGAAACTGAACTGCTGTTCACCAGTCAGTTAGACTGGTCGGTCGTTGATGTATTATTTCTCTGTGGCGGTCACGGAGCCTCCCAAACGTTTCTACAACAGCACGACGTGCCTGACTTTATCAAGATCATTGACTTGAGTCAGGATTTCAGGATGGAAGGGCCTGAACACAATTTCGTGTACGGTTTACCTGAGCTACACAAAAACCGAATTAAGGAAGCTGAAAAAATTGCTAATCCCGGTTGTTTTGCCACCTGCATTCAACTGGGATTATTGCCACTAGCCCAGGCCGGGCTATTGACCGAAGACGTACATATTCACGCTATTACTGGCTCTACTGGGGCCGGGCAGCAACCTACAGCAACGTCTCACTTTAGCTGGCGAAACAATAATGTTTCTATTTACAAAGCCTTTCGGCATCAGCACCTTCGGGAGATTAAGCAGAGTTTGTTGGGTTTACAGCCAGATTATTCAGCCAAACTGAATTTTTTACCCGTCCGGGGCAACTTTACTCGGGGCATCTTTGCCAGCTTGTATACGACTGTACCGGGTTCGTTGTCCAAAACTCAAGAAGTCTACCAGCACTTTTACCAGGATTCACCCTTTGTGCATCTGACGGATACTAATCCTCATCTGAAACAGGTGGTGAATACGAACAAAGGTATTGTTTATCTGGAACAAC
>CAKZYJ010000141.1 GCA_937884755.1 uncultured Flammeovirgaceae bacterium | reverse complement strand
TCAACCATAAAACTCTAATAAATATCAAAAGCTAATAAATAGTATTTACATATATGGATATTATTTTAAAATTTTTTTTAGAATTAATGTAGATTAAAATTTTTGAGTATCTTCAAATCATCAAATTACAATAAATTCTAAATTAACGATTCTTATATGTTAGTTCTGTCGGTAATGAACCAAAAGGGGGGATGTGGTAAGTCAGTTCTCACCGTTTTGCTGGCCAACACGCTTTCAGTTGACTTCGGCTTGAAAGTCATGATTATAGAAGTTGATGAGCAACAAACGATTCTTGATGTTCGGAAAATGGATAGGGAATATGAGACTGATTTTCCCTACCCCATAGAGGTTATGCCGATATGGGTAGATATGGGTAAAAAGAAAGAGAAGGTTCTTCAAGACTTTCTTGATAAAAAATTTGAAGAAGATGAGTATGACCTTATACTGGTTGATATACCAGGGCGGACAGATGATAAAATGATCTTACATGCTCTTGCACTTATGGATGCCTTTTTGATTCCCTTAGTTTCGGATACAGCTGATCGGAACGCTACATTGAATTTTTGTATTACCGCTAAACAAATGCAGATAATGAATCAAGAAATCGGAAAGGAACTTGATATTTGGGGGGTTCGAAACAGGTTACGTAACCGATATGAAGAGAAAGACTTTGAAGCGTTTTGTAATCAGATTGATTTACCGCTTTTCGATAGCAGCCTTCGGGAATTAGTCGCCTACTCCAGATTCAATACGTACGAAGGATTTGTGAGTAATCCAGTGCATAAGAAGGATGTGCGGGAAGAAGTTCAAGCTTTTGCAAAAGAATTCATCAACCGATTCGACCTACCTGTTTATGCCTAATAGTATTGACAAGTCTAAAATATTATCTAATCTGCCTTCTGCTTCACGTAAAAAGCGAAGAAAAAGGCTGGTAGTTGATGATGATTCTTTACAGCAAATAAGGGATGAAACACTAGAACAGACCTATCCAAATATTGAGGATACTTCAACTGATGAGTCAATCACGGTAGAAAGTAATGATACAACATCGTCAGAAGAAGCTACAACAGAAAAAGTAGCTATTGATAAAGCTACTTCAAAAGAAAATGAGGATAGTAAGAAGAAAAAGTCTGCTCCTAAAACTGCCAAAAAGCCCATAAAAAGAAGGGTAACGAAAAGCCAATCAAATCAAACTCAAAAGCAAGTAGTTGATGACAAACAAAGTAAATCATTTACAACGTTCAGTTGCTATGAAAATACAGTTAACAATGTTCGCTTTTTATGTAGTGTACTACGAGAAAACCAGTACGATTTTGTAGGACAAGCAGTTAATTCATATCATGAACATCTGTTAAAAAAAGGAAAGTTATCGTCTTTTACACAAGGAGACAAAGAAAAGAATGATCAACCAATGGATTTCCTTCAAATCATGGTAGAAGACAATAAATTGGCTAAGATGGATGCACTTTTATTAGGGATACATAAGTATCAATTTTGCCACGATGCCATCATGTTCCATGTAGAACAACTTACAAAAAAAGGATTGATACCAAAACCTTATTTAGCCATCATTAAAAGCAACTAAGATTCTTTTCCCTTTTGTTATTCAATTGGGTGATTCAAAATGATTTTTTCACTGAAAGTTAACACTAGAAAGTCACTTCGTAATAGGGTAGGGTGGGAGCTTATTGTTAATGCTTGATTTCTTGTTGATTAGTTTTCGGTGTTTTTTGAATTTGCTTATCTAGTGAAAGAATACGCTTATCTTCCATCTTGATGAATTGATCAATTTTTTTCACGCCCAGGTGAGGGTACTCCCGGTAGTATCGAAGCCGTTTAGCAAGTTTCTCAAATTCTGGTTTACCCTGTATCTGCTTTTGAATAGCGTCTATTTCTTGATTGTATTTATTTCGTAATGCTGCAAAAGCTTTTTGCGGGTCATTTTCTGCATTCATATTTTTTCTAGTAAGGGTCGGATTAGGTTGTCTGGGAGATGGTGATTGTTGTTCCAGTTTCAATGCTTTTTCAGCTGTTATTCCTCGCTGTACATCACTTTTTAATTGAGGCAATTTTTCTACTGGTTGAACCAGAGTAGGACTAGAAACTGCGTTAGCCCTGCGTATATTATTTACAGTACGGGCATCTTTTTCCTTTGAAAAATAGGATAGTGATTTTCGGTCATTATTAATGATTGCTAACTCTTTAAGGGTAAATTGAACCTGCTTATTATTGATTGTGTAGTGGATAAAATTGTCAGCAGATCTACCGTTAGACAACGTATTCATTTGTTCATAATCTTTATGAAGATATGCCTTCATCAGACTAAGATTAACTTTGCTTCTTGGAGGATACGGATGCTCGGGATCACGAATATTTTTGTTAAGGAACCGTGACTTGTACATCTGTTCAGCAGCTAGGTCGGCATTCCAATCCTTAAAGGTTGGCTTTTTAACTTGAATTGGTATGTTAGTATCCTTCAATGCTTTTTTCAGTTGACGATCATACTCCAGGCCACTTTTATCCCGGTCGTTGAGTAATATTATTTTACTCGGTTTCAGCTCATTAATCTTATGATGAATTATTTGTAGTTGTTTTTTACCTGGATTTCCTGCGGTACTAAGATAGATATAGTTATCAGGTTGTTTCCCAATACCTTCTTTTTGAAAGTGGCTTAACCCCTCAATGGGATTCTCAAAGCTCACCACGAGAGCATCAATTTTGCCTAGATGGTTCGTGGGATTGCTAATAAAAACCCCATTTCTTTTGCCCAGGTATTTATTTTCATCCCGATTTTTAAGTACAATACCCTGCGTTTTTAGTGTTTCATCCTGCATGATAAAGGCTACATATTGATTCCCCTTAAATTGATGCGCTTTGATTTTTCCTTCGAACGCCTTATGCTGAATCGTTTCCTTTGAAAGGAAACGATATTCCAGCTCGGCAAGATCCTGCTTACCTTTATCAGAGGCAATTTTATTTACGACATACGATACTCGCTTATTCCTTTCGGCTTCATCCAATGATTCAGTACGATTGTTAGACTTTCTAGGCGAAGTGGCGACCTGGTCAATGCCGCCCCCCTGGTACTGCAAAATATATTCTCGGGCTTCATCCAAAGACTTATTTTGCCTGCTCATGGCAAAGTCAATGATGGAACCTTTATCCTGCTTATCATACTGATTGAAAAAATATCCTGCTAGCTGTTTATTACCATTGGTCGGTACGACCAACTTATCACCCGTAGCTTCATTGGTGAAAGCAGCATGTCGGGCTGTGTTTCGGCTTTTATCAACGGTATATCCGTGATCCTGAAGGTAGTCACGAATATCGATCGTTTCCTTTAGCACGTCCAATTGCTCTTTTTTCGATAATTTATTCATGTTGAAAAAATAGTTTTATTGCTGATAATCAGTGGCTTAAAGCATGTTTTCTAGAAATGAAAATAAAGTAGGCAAAGATTTCTTTTGGAGATTACTGTAAAAATACATTATGTTTGTTAAAAAATAATAACAACTTGGTGTTTTTTAAAAGTAAGCCTGCATACTATTCAAAACTTCAACGGGTCACCTACTCAGTGAAGCTGAAAGAGGACAAGGATGATGTAGAAAAGCGGGAAGAGGAATATTATAAGATTTTTGCTGTCTCAGCATCCGTGAATATTGAGGAAAGGCTTCGCAGACTTCAAGAACTTAAATCCAATGTATAACCCGTAATTCTTGTTTCTTATGAAAAAGATTCCGTTGATCAAGGTGGTAACCGTGTACTTTTTTGTAGCGGCGTTTACCCTGATACCCGAGCTGGCCAATGCCCAGGGCATTGCTCAGGGGGCACAGAACATGGTGACTCAGTTTATTGCCATTGCCAATGTATTATTTCCAGCATTAGCAGTAGCGGGTGTCTTGGCCTCAGTAGGCTTAGCACTCATGCAAAACCCGGCCTGGAAACGTGCTTTTATTTTCACGCTCGTAGCCTTCGCTATTTGGGGTGGCTACAATACCTACCGCGACGAAATATTCAGCTATTTCGGAGGCGGCATGGTAATTACCTAGATTGGTAAGTTCATGAAAAGTTATCAATCGTTAGATCGGCCTTCAGGAATACTAGGGGTTTCCTTTGATGATCTCTCGCTATTCCTTTCGGTTGTTCTGGTGTCCTTATTCAGTTACAATATGTTACTCAAGGTTGTCATTTTACCCGGTAAGGTACTGTTGCTATTGATTGCCTCTTTTGTGGTCTTGTTTTTACTATTTAGACGATTAGGAAAAAACAAGGTTGCTATGTACATGCATTCCCGAATTGCTTATAGGATTGCTGTTCCCAGACAAATAATTATTTCTTCCGAGGATAAAATTATACCCGATGGATATATTGAGAATAAAAAAGCGAAGAGTAACATTCGGGAAAATTAACCCAATCTTCGCCTTAGAGAATGACAAAACAGTCTTCAAAGACGGTCGAGTAGGGGTGGGGTTTAAAATTCAAAATGCCGAAATGGAAACTTGGTCACCTGACCAGTACGAAAGCTTCAATACGGCTTTAGCCCGTTTCGTCACCACGCTTCCACCCGATACTTCCGTTCAAAAAAGTGATTTTTACTATTACTCCAATAACACTGTCTATGATAACCCGCAGGAGTATTTTGAGTTAATGACCAATCGCTTTTTCTATCACTCATTACAACTTCGTCAGTCCAGCTATATATTCATAACGGTCCCTCCAAAAGGCGGAAAATCTAGAGGTCGGATGACCCCGTTTTCCACGCTATTAAATGCGACCAAAAGTATGCTGGGAAATGTATTTGCTAAAATCCCAGAAACCCTATTTATCTGTGAGGAAATAGGGAATAAATTTTCCGCGAAAATGGATGAATTTAACGGAGTTCGTTTCTCCCGGTTACGGGAAACTGAACTTGCGTACTTGTACTCACAATACTACAATTTAGACTTCAAAGAGTCTCATCAAGAAGGAAAGCTAGCCGAGATGAATATTGACCCTACAGGGATGCAACATGGTCACAACCAACTAAGAATTGTATCATTAACGGGACGGGGAAGTGAGATACATCATTCCATGAAAAATGTTGAAGGGGTGTCCGACAGCTTTTCACACCGATTGGGGTTAGCAATGCAAATTCCTCATGTAACCACAACAACTTTTCGGGTACTGAATAACCAAAAAGAGTTAATGTACCTTGATAGACAGAAATTTTTTAATCGATCATTTACGTGGGGGGCATTTTCTAGCCAAAGTAATGAAATAGCCGAAAGGAATCTAGATGAGTTCACAGCATTGATCCGGGATACCGATGCAACAATAGTAACCCTATCACAGAATGTAATGCTTTACGAGCTGAACCAAGAAATTCTTCGCTATTACATCGATCAAGCGGATAGTAGTTTTTCAACCATGGATGGATGCAAAGCTGTACAGGAAAGTTGTGATACGCTAGCCCTATATCTAGCGAATGTACCAGGGAATGGATTCAATAACTATCGAACGTTATTGATGGATAATCACCGGGCTGTACCTTTCTTACAGTTTATGGGTAGGACGAATACGCACTATAAAGGGGACGTGCTGTGCGATCGTTTTCGTAATCCGTTACGGGTTGATTTTTCTAACCGTACCTGGTTAACCAACCAAAATGTGATTGTAGTCGGACCAACCGGTTCTGGAAAAAGCTATACCGTTGGAGAATTCATTATTCAGCGAAAAGAACGGGGATGTCGTCAAGTGATCCTAGACGTGGGGGGTACTTATCGAAATATCATGACCTTGTTGAATGGGAAAGATTATAAGGACACCTATTTTGAAACAACCTCCGATAGTTCGATGAGCTATGCCCCGTTTGCCATTCCCAAGCATCGAAACGGACAATATGATTTGGATAATAATCGGCTGGATTTCCTAACCAGTTTACTAACAACCATATGGAAAGGTAATAAGCATGTCCACGAAATCCGGCAATCAGAATAAACAGTACTACTTGATTTACTGGAGAGCTACTATTACGATATTACTAAAAAGAAGGAGCAGGCTTCCTTTTCTGGATTTTATCAGTTCGCTGATCAATGTCGTATACTAGCCGAGCAGGATCCTATCATACAGCGATCCTTCACGTATCTCGATATAGATGAGTTCCTCTTGGTGCTTAAACCATTTCACGATGGGGCGTATAAACACCTACTGAATGCCGATAAGGTTCAAGACCTTTCTTCCTACAACTTACTTTGTTTTGACCTACAGGGTGTTTTCAAGAATAAAATACTAAGTCCTATTGTATCACAATTGGTTATTCAACTTGTCTTAGATCAATTAGAACAGTTTCCTGATGAGGAGAAATTTTTCTACATGGATGAGGCTTGGACCATGCTTGACGGTGTACTGGGCGACTTTATGGAAGCTACCTTTAGAACCATCCGTAAGCAAAAAGGTGCCATATGGATTATCACGCAAAGCTACCATGACATTGTGAAATCGCCTCACCATGTAGCCATTACCTCGAATGCTGCTACTCGAATTATACTACGTCATGATGAAGAAGAATTAAGGGGGAAAACCTCGGATCAACTCGGGTTTTCAGCGCACTATCGTGCTATGTTCGCTTCACTGCGAAAAGGGGATGGGTACCGGGATATTTTGGTAAAAATGATGAACCACGTTACTGTGTATACGATGGAAGTACCGCCTGAACATCATGCTATTCTTACCTCTAATCCTGAAGAAAGGAATTTGTTTATTCAACTCCTTAACAAACATCAAGGGGATCATCATACCGCTCTGGAAGAATTTACTACGATTAAAAAATCTGCTGCCTGATGAAAGTATTAAAAGGATGGGACTTGGCGACGATGGTGGATAGTACCTTGGATGCTATTTTAAATGGCTCTCTGGGGTTAGTATCCGCGATACTACTGATACGAGTGCTTCTGGAGATAAACAAGGGGTTGTTTGCCAACAACTATCGCTATCATATCCCTAGCTTCCTTAGTATCTTGGTTACGCTAGTAGGAATTTTAACGTATAAGGAGTTCACGGCGCTGATTGGAGATGCGTTCTTTGATGTCGCTACTGCCTTGCGAGGGGCTGGTGAAACGGAATTCAACGCTACTAGGTTATGGGAAGCGATCAAAGATCATTACGGCGAGCCCGGTGAAAATGCTTCGGTATACGATATTGCTACAAATTGGTTAAATGATGACATCTCTGGACCACTAGGTAACGTCAGCTAAGAGTTAAACAAGATACAAAACTGGATAGGTTTAGCTACAATGCTGAGTTGGCAAGCCACTGCGCTACTGCTTCGCTGGGGAATGGTCATTTTCAAAAATATCGTGTATTGTCTGATGATCTTCTCGGGACCAATACCGCTTATTCTAAGTTTGTTTCCTGCTTTTTCTGGCTTCGCGATTCATTGGATTAAAAACTTCATTGTGGTCTGCTATTGGAACGTCACGATAGCGTTACTTGATGTGATTATGAATGCCCTGAATTATCAGATGCTTCGTGATTTTGCTTTTAATGGTGATGAGGAGATGAGTATTGGCTTACTAACCATGATGACGGCTATTATGTACTTGTTCGTTCCTTACCTGACTAGTCTTGCTATTGGGCAAACCGTGGTAGCGATGGCAGGTAGTAAGATGGTGATGACACCAGTAGCGGTGGCAGCTACCGTAGCACGCTATGTGGGAACCGGTGGTGCTGGAGCAGCAACACAGGCTACCAAAGCAAAGCCCGCCGCTGCGGCTTCCCAAAAAACATCAGGTGCATCACTCTCCAGTGCGAAGGCACCACCCGTAAACGATGGGGTCAGAACCGTGTATACGGCAACCCCAACCACCCGGCGTGCCCCGGCCATTGATTCCGCTCCTTCTACTCCAGCCAGTCACCGAATCGATCATGTATCCAGGGGAAGTCAACATCACCATTATGGAGCTAGTGCGCCGCAAAGCAGTAGTGGTCACGTCTATAGGCAATCATCGAACCAAAACTATTCTCCTTCTCAGACAAAACTTCCCCCGAAAAAACCTCAATTTTTATTACAACAAAAAAATGATTAACTGTTATGCGTAAGAGTAATAATTATGACCGCACGTATAGCACCATGCGTGCTATTACACTCGTCAGTGTTTTGTCATTGGTCGTGGGTGGTGTAACCATGTTTTGGATGCATACCGAAGCGGAAGCCGAAAAGAAACGATCGGTATACGTAGTTACTGACCGAGGTACCATGAGTGCTTACTTAACTTCTGAGCAAGAAGTAAGTACGCATGAATGTGATCTTCATTCGCGAGCATTCATTTATGCGATGTTCGGGCACGATAAGGATACCTACGAGAAACACGTAAATGATGCGCTAAACTTAGTCGATGAACCCAGTGGAAAGGCCATTGTGGAACAATTTGAACAAGGCAAAGTGCTGGCTAACTATATTAAATGGGGCTCAAGAACTGAAATAGCCATTGATTCGATCAATCGGTTATCCAATGGAGTGCCCCCGCATTACAAAGCGTATTTTAAACAACGACATTTCATCGGTGAGGATTTAAAAACTGAGTTAGCTATTGCGATAGAGTACGATATTATTAAGTCCTATCGCCATTCGGCAAACCCCCACGGGCTGCTGCTAAGTAATGTAAACTTTATTGCGTACCATCAAAAAGAAGAGTGATGAAAACTTTACCATTCGTAATCCTGCTATTTTCAGTGTTGTTCAATCTGCCGGCTATAGCACTCGATACGCTATATGTTAATAAAACAAGTACCTACCTAGTCTTTGATGAGCCAGTAGAAGATCTGGATTTAGGGGGCGAAAATCAAGATTTTGCCGATAAGCTTCCGGATGAACACGTTGTATTCACCAAATCGTTTGCCGCGAAAGCGGAAGGGACTGCGGTATACGTAAAAGCACGCACCGAAGTATGTGATGCTACCACGCTTTACGTAAAGGCGGGAAGGCAAGTGTATGTTTCGGTACTTTGTTACCGGGACATCGTAGAGAGACCCTTGGTGGACTTACGGGAAAAGACACTACATAAAGCCGCATCCTATAATCGTGAGAATTATGTTCCTGAGGTAAGCATTGACCTGGTGGAAGAGCGACTGTATGAATTAGAGACGATTAAGCGAGAAGTCTTTGATATCGCTATAGAGAAAGATAAACTCATCTTCTCCTTGGTTAACTTCCGAGCGGATGCCACGGCGATCTATCTTCGTTTTCGAATGGAGAATAACTCCGGATTGGTGTATCGCATGGAAAGTATCTCCGCGGAAAATGTTGAATACTATAAGAAAGGATTTCTCTCCAAACGGAAATCAAACCGTATTCCGGTAGATGAGCTGATTGAAGGTAATGTGGTCGATGTGCCGGCGTATAGCCATCAAGATTTCTTCTTGGCACTTCCAACCTATGCAGTAGGGGAGAAGGGATCGGTTCTAGTAACGATCCGAGAGACCTCGGGCATTCGGGTCATACAGCTAGAACTACCAGGTGGATTGCTGTTAAAAAGCAACTTATTCTAGCATGATTGAGAAAATCGATAATCCCGAACGCTTTGAAAAAAAGGTTACCTGGAAGGAGCGGATCGTAACGTTTTTACGCAAGAACATCTACTATATTCCCTTCGTCCTTTTTTTCGTTGCCTTGGGAAGTATCTTCTGGATATATCGAGAGGAACTGAGCGAGAAGTTTTCGCTCGAAGTGGCCTATGATCAAACGATCGAGCTTGATGAATATGTCATGAAGGGGAAAGATAATCTCTCGATTATGAAAGATAAGTTGATGGCGAAAGAGCGGGCGAAGAAAAATGGGCGCTATGAAAAGTTTGTCAGTGGTAGAGACGTAGTATCCGCAAATTTTGGTGAGGTAATTTGGTCTGATGAGAAAGAAGAAATTAAGCCCGACACCACGCATGTAGCTGACACCACGCAAGTGGACACATCACAAGTAGTACCACCAAAAGTGCGTACGATCGTCAAGTACGTAAAAGTTCCTGAACCTGCTCCAGTGGAAGACACCATTCAATTAGATACCATTGAACAACTACCGGTACTGTTTGCTTCCATTGCCCTGGAAGATAATCGCAAGCAGTACGTGCAAGCTTTTATCTACGGGGATCAGCAGATAGCGGATAATTCCTTAGTACGTTTCCTATTAGCTGAAGAGCTACACTTACAAAAGAGCAATGTAGTACACTCAGAAACGGTAATTCGTGGGAGAGCGAATATGAGCCAAAATGTCGTAACCATTACGGTGGATAGAATTGCAAAACACAACGTCAGTGCCTTAATCTATGATCGTGATTTCTCATTGGGTATAATTTTGAACCGAACTCCCAAAGATGATATGAACGAAACGTTGAACCGGAGTCTCTACCTTTCCGGAGATCGCAGTTTAACCGACATTCCGGTAGACATAGCCCAGGATGTTACCCGAAACATTATTCGTAACCGCCGACAAAAAGATAGGATCGTTAAGTTCTCGGATGGTGACCGAGTGTATATTGCGTTAAACCAATAATCAACCCGATGAAACAGCTTCGTGTGCTTCCCATGTTCGTAATCTTCTTCTTGGTGGTCGTTAGTTGCCGGGAAGATGAACCTGAACCCACACCAACCCCGGATATGACTAATCCGGAATCTATTGAGCTTTTCTTGGAGGCGTTGGAAGGACAGTCCTTTAGAATGACCCGGCTCCAACTTGTTGACTCAACTCTAATTAGTCAAAAGTGTGCTTTCGGAGATGTACGTTGCGATACCGTTTACTTTACTGACCTACTGGGGGCTAAACGGGGCTGTCGCCAGGATGATAAATACAGCTTTGTATACAGTGATGGTACCTTAAAATGCTTTATTGATGATGACTCACTAATCTGTGATACCCAAGAAGTGAAGAATAGTTTAGCCTTCAGGGTTGAGTTAAGTGACTCTCGCCAAATTGGTAATTTAACTTTCGAACTAGATCAAAATCAAGCTGTAAACCGCTTCTTCGGTTTTTACTTGGAAAGTTCCGGTGCATCAAGCAACTATCATATGACTTGGAATTTCAATCATTTAAGTTTAGACAGTATTAACGTTATTGGTGAGTTTAATAGAGACTACTTACCGGACGTAAACATTCAATTTAGACCAGTATGAGAACTCTTGTCATCATTTTTTCAGTCTGTGTGTTTGTAATTCCATCACGTGCTCAATTTATTGTCATAGATCCGGGGGATATCGCTGCTACCATCGTCAACGGGGGTATTCTGGTAAAAACGAATCAGGTCATTAAAGACGCCAATGAGCTGGCCCAGAATATTTCCAATACCGTTCATAATATTCGCGAATTGCAGCAAAATATTGATCGTGCACTCTATGAGGTAAAAGCGTTAATCCAGGGGGATGCACTTGGTATATCGAATATCGTTTTTGAGATGGATGCAACGGCCCGTATAGAAACCAATATCGGGGCCTACATGAATGGTTTGCTCCCTGGTGAACACGACATGATCGTTGGCTATGGAAATGTGAATGTGAGCTTAGGAGCCGATCTGCTTCAGCAGGTGTTTGAGCACGGTATCGAAGAGTCACTTCCTGCGCTCGAACAGCTCATTCCCGGGCAGGTGGAAAAAGTAGTC
>CAKZYJ010000140.1 GCA_937884755.1 uncultured Flammeovirgaceae bacterium | reverse complement strand
TTTATCTTAGAACTTCGGGCGATCGTCGTTCAGATTAAATGTCAACACGCCCTAGGTTTCCAACTTGATTTTTAATCCATAATAGGCATTAATTAGGTACATTACATTCGCCAGTGGTGCAACCACTAACGCTTGCCCCCAGGTTATAAAGCCGGTAAAAATGACTATGAAAACGAGCGTCATAAACCCCGCAACTGAATAGGCAAA
The DNA here is from genome assembly GCA_937884755.1 of uncultured Flammeovirgaceae bacterium. Taxonomy (GTDB): domain Bacteria; phylum Bacteroidota; class Bacteroidia; order Cytophagales; family Cyclobacteriaceae; genus Tunicatimonas. The sequence continues at coordinate 11,398 of CAKZYJ010000140.1, read as the reverse complement.
GATTTTCAACCATTGCTTGAGGTACACATCTTCTAAATACAATACGAACATACCACTAAAAAAAATAATGTTTCCAAATACAAAAACTACAGTGGCTATCTCATTTGCCATTTCGGCAATATCGAGGGGCGTGTTTCGGTATCCCCCAAGCATTACGGGATAGGTCATGAGTAGAATAAGCTGCCCTACCGACACTATAGTCCAGCTCGCTTTATGAGTACGAAGGGCAAAGTAGAGTGCGCCGATAGCAATTAAGGTCATAAGAAGAAATTCGGCTTTCCATTGTGCTCCGTAGATGCCCCAGTTTTCATTTAAATATTGATAACGCTCCTGTCTATTTTCTGGAGCATTGCTCATGAGATAAATATAAATGCCGATCACGACATTTATTAGTACCGAACTAATAGACCAAAATAACTTCGCTAGTTTCATAACTTTTTTGACTGTGTAATTAACTGAAACTCTTTACAAAGCAATTTTAGGCAATATGGTAGGTTAGTCCGTAGTGTTAAAAGCCAGAATTTTATTGCTGAAAGTTTAATTTAAGCTTTGGAGAAATCAGCCGAGGGAACAATCTTGAAGTAATTCTTATAGGCTGAAGTGAAATTGGAGGGGTGAGAATAGTCCAGTTCATGGCTTAACTCAATGGGAGTTTTACGTCCTAGTTTTAACTCTTTTTGGGCGTATTCCATTTTGATTTTAAAATGATATTGATGGGGGGCTCGCCCAAAAAATTGTTTAAATGATGCCTTGAATTTTGAGGGACTCATTTTTGCGACGGTTGCTAACTCCTTAATCGAGGGAATATGATTGGAAAGTGGGTTCCTTAAAAATTCCGAAGCAAGCAAAAGATTGTTAATATCATCGTTATGTAGTGCAATGTTTCTAGATAGCGATGAGTTAGATCTGATTTTATTGAATAGGTGTTCTATAATCTCTAACACCAAGGTGTGGCATTTGAGCTTATTGTCAATAGCTTCTATGGCAGCGCGGATTTTCTTTTCTATTCCATACTCCAAATCCTCATAAACCAGCAGTTGCCCATCTTTGATAAAAGAATTTTCATAGTAACTGTTGATAAAACTTTTCGGAATCCGAATGGACGCTAGTTCAGATCGGTGACCTACGGAGAAATCGGTTTTAATCACGATACCCGGGCAGTACAATAATATGCCGGATGGCACAAATCGATGATAGTCGGTTCCGCGATTTTCAAATCTTTTCAAATGCATGTCACCCCCGATATTCATATGAATTAAGTACCACTCACTTTCTTTAGAATTGGTACTAGTCATGTGAACGGGGATCTTATGTTCTACGGGCTCAAAGTGATAGAACTCAACTTGGTCGGGAAATTTTATGAGTTTGATTTTATCATTAGAATAACCTGAAGCGCTATCAAAGTTATCTGCATCAATGATACTTCGGAATTGCTCCTTAAAGTCTTGTTCAATGTCTAAAATGATTCTCAAGCTTTAATATTTGATTACATCGTATGAATGCCAACGTCAGATATAGCACGTACCTCTGGACTTAGTTAGTAACTAAAGTATCGGTTCTGTGCTTTAATTCAAATAAGGTACTTAGTTAGAGGCATGTGCCATATTGTTTGTTGGTAACAGTTTATTGAAAATGATCATTCGATAAACCTATGGATTGCAGCATTAGCATTGTCTTGGTATTCTTCGTTTCCTAAATCAGCGAATATATTTTCTTGATCCACTATTTGACCTGTCAACACACCTTCTTTGCTAGCGTAGAACCTACCACTTTTCAAGGATTCATTATTGATTCCATCTACAAAGCGTTTGGCTCCTTTTCCGAGGCTATGCGAAAGCCCCATCAATGGCATAAAGATTGGCATTCCGACATATTTGAACATGATTCTTTTAATCAGTGGAAGGTCCTCAAACCCCTGGGTTCCTCGTGTTCCACCTGGGCTCATGGAAATGAAGCGAATCATTGGATTCTTTCTAGCCATAGATGACATCCATAATGTTCCCCCGTATTTTACAACTCCATAGACCTGCATGGGATCAAAGTCTTTTCCAAAGAAAGATCCATCAAATACCGTAGCAAACTCTTCAGTTGATGAAGTTTTAAGGTTTGGACGTTTCATACCCATTTTTTTAATCCCTCTTGCTGCCTCAGAACTTGCAAAAAGAGCTACATTTCTGAGTTTATTCGCACTCAATAGCTCATCTACTAAAACAACATGGCCTAAGAGGTTGGTAGCAGTAATATTGGTTACACCCTCTTTGGTAAGTTTAGCTGGATTTTTTCCGCCTGTTCCGCCTGCGTTCATAATTAGTGCGTCAACAGGCTCGTGTAACTCAGATACTGCTTTTCTTACGGAATCTGGATTGGATACATCCATGATGAGGATTTCAAAAATCAGCCTGCCAGTAGCTTCTTCAAGCTCTTTTTTAGCGGCTTTTGCCTTTTCTAAATTTCTACATGCTAGGTAAACTTTTTCAGTTTCTTTCTTTAGTGCTAGTTGTCTAGCGGTCTCTTTGCCGATGCCTGCATTAGCTCCGGTTATCATTACAATTTTGTTCATGACATTGAGTATTTAAGGTGAATTGAATTAATTTTTTTCTTGAAATAATTTGAAGAAAACAGCCCCGGCGATTCCTAGGACGAACTCCAGCCCTGTTGCTTTAACCAAGCCGTCTACTGGTATGCCATCTGCCAGGATGCTGATGACTCTTCCTGCACCTAATGAGAGGAATGTGACAAAAGAGATTAGGCTTGAGGTATAGGTGAGTTTTCTTACAAATGCACCAGAGATAGTGACCAATGCTAAGGCGAGAAGTAATGCACTTGCTGCCCGCACATCATTGATTAAACTAATGTTTCCGGTGATATCGATGCCAGCACTTCCTTTCATTTGTACTGGAATGAGTAGTGTGGCACCACCAATGAAGGTGAGTAAAAGACCTGAAAGAATCAGGTAAGCTTTCAAAATGGGTGATTTTCTCATGACTTTATTCTTTTTGAATTTGTTTAGAATAAAGTACGGGATTAGAAATGGGCTTAATTGTACGAATCAGCCCAAAGACTTCTCATTTTAGCTCAGGCGATAATCTGAGGGGGATTGCCCGTAGATTGCAGTAAAATTTCTACTAAATGTAGCTAAAGAATCGAAGCCTACTTCATAGGCAATGTCCGAAACGCGCTGGTTATCTGCCTTTAACATAGAGGCAGCTTTCTCTACCTTTTTCTTAGCTATATACTTTTTAGGGCTTTCATTAAAAACTTCAGCAAACTTCCGTTTAAATGAAGAAAGGCTTAAGTGGCAAAGTGCTGCCAACTCTTCAAGAGAGAGGTTAGCATAGAGGTTATGTTGAATGATGGATTTGAATTCCACTTCGTTTGGCTTGAAAAGAGCCGCAAGAAAATCCAGTTGGGAAGGTGCTTCTTCTGATTTTGAAATGAGCAAAATAAATTCTTTTAGCTTGGTTTTTATAATGCTCTCATCGGCCAGCTTAGGGTTGTCTAGTAATATGCTGATGCTTTCTTTATAGTTTTCTAGCAGGCGATCAATTTGAACTTGCTTAAGATTATAATCCAGGGTGTGATTAGAACCTGTTAAGTCAAACTCAAACTCAAATAAGTCTTTCACTAATGAAGGATATATGAAGATACCCACTGACTCAATTCCGTCATTGCAAGCATCCTGATTATCCGTAGGCTCGAAAAAGTAGTTCAAACACTTGGCTAACATGCCCACCTTTTGATTTAGCTTAAAGTAATCTTCCTGAGATCTTACCCCAACTTCTCCCTTGTTAACAAACATGAAACAGGCTTCATCTTCTACATACTGCTTCAGTGTTCGATCAAAATGAGGCATTGATAAACGAATGAAGACAATTCTACCTTTGTACTTGATGACCTGTTCTTTGAAATCCACTTTTGTTTATTGCTGTTAATGATCTGGTTAAACGCAGTAGACCTGCCTAGGGTCTATTGCCATTTTTAACCTTTGTCGTATGCTGTTTACAAATTTAATTCATTGAGGATCTAAAATCAGAGGGTGATACCCCAACTTTCTTTTTGAATAACCGACTAAAATAAGGTGGATGTTCAAACCCCAATTGATATGCTATTTCTGAAACTGTTGTCTCGCTATTCAACAATAAGTACTTGGCTTTTTCAATTAGATAGAAATGAATCTGCTCTTGTGCATTTTTACCTGTTTCTTTTTTCAATAGATCACTCAGATAACTGGGTGAAAGATGTAGGGAGTTGGCAAAATACTGTACAGAAGGCAGCCCATCAACTTCAATTTTTTCTGAATCAAAATACCCTTTTATTAATTGCTCAAATCGAGATTGAAAATCAGTATTTTGCGTCTTGCGGGTAATGAACTGGCGACTATAATAACGTCTGATGTAGTTCAATAAAAATTCAATACTCGAAACTAATACATCTCGGCTAAACTCATCAATATTAGTAGAACACTCCTCGTCTATTTTTTCAATAATTGAGTTAAGTGTTTCCTTTTCTTGTTCTGATAAGTGTAAGGCTTCATTGGTTTCATAATCAAAGAAGCCATAGTCTGAAATTTTTCCGCTCAAAGTATGACCCAAAATTAAGTCAGGATGAAAATACAATGCCCAACCTTCAAAGTCGCCAACCGAAGCGGTTTCAGATACCTCCAATACCTGACCTGGCGCACAGCCATATAAACTTCCTTCGGCAAAATCAATGAAGCTTCTACCGTATTTCAATTGTAAGGGTGATTTTGTTTTTAGCGTTATGCTGAACAGATTAGCGGTTAATTTTACATGGGACATCCCTTCGCTTACCCCTACTTTTGATAAATCCACAACGGCAACTAAAGGATGTTTGGGCTTTTCTACCTCATAGCTATCTAATAATTGAGTAATAGATTCAATATGAATAATACGGTTCATATTTACTGTTTTATGGTTTAGCTTTTTTATAAATCCACCAGCCAGCATAAATCAATAAGAACTGAACCACTAGCCTAATCTCAGGGGCAGGTGAAGGTCCGATTGCCGGAATTTCTTTGAACAAGTCCCATACATGAATGGGTAAAAATCCGAGCATCAGTAAGAAAAAACCCAAACCGCCCCAATGTCTATACTTAGGAAGGAAAAGCAGTATTCCGACTACAGCTTCTGCTATCGCTGCTGAAATATTAGCTAATCCAGCAGGTATAAATTCAGGAATCATAGCTGCATAAAAATCGGGACTTACGACATGTCCTACTGCACCTCCTAATAGTATCGCTCCCAAGAGATAGGCAAGAATATTTTTCATCATTTTTCTAGTTTACACCTACTTGAATTAAATCCTCACTAACTGTCCATAGCTTTCTAGTAATGTCTCGATCAAGAGCCATTGGGTTAGGTTCATTGATAACCGGATAGCCTCGACAATTTGCCATATTCGCCGGACCATAATATTCTCCTCCTTTCACGTTTGGGTCTGTTGCAGCGCGTAATGTTGGTAAAATACCCATCTCCAATTTTTGAGCAAACAGGAAATTCATGATTTTCCCTTGCACACCCATATTATTTTGCAAGTTCGTTGCCGTGTAACCTGGATGGGCCATTACAGAAATGGTAGTACTTCCCCTAGCTGCTAATCGCTCTTGCAGTTCTATACCAAACATCATATTTGCTAATTTACTTTGGGCATAGGCTGCCATTTTATCGTAAGACTTTTCCCATTGGAGGTCATCCCAATAAATATCGGCTTTCCCCATTTTTGCCACCAAGCTACTCAAGGTAACAATACGAGAGTTTGGGGTATTTTCTAGGATAGGTAGCAAATGATTGGTCAATACAAAATGTCCGATGTGATTCGTGCCAAATTGTAATTCAAAACCCTGTTTGGTTGTTAGACGCGCATTCGGCATCATCACGCCTGCATTATTGATCAATACATCCAGTTTCGAAAATAGACCTTTAAATTTATTGGTAAATTGCTCAACCGAATTCAAATCGGCCAATTCTTATTGCACCAAGATCAAGTCAGCATTGGGCTCTTCTTTTTTTATAGCAGCTATTGCAACTTCGCCCTTTTTGGGGTTACGAGCAGTCATGACCACTTTAGCTCCTTTTCGTGCTAATTCTTTGGATGTTCCAAATCCTAAACCGCTATTAGCACCCGTTACTAAAAAAGCTTTTCCAACTCGCGAAGGCATATCGGCTGTATTCCATTTCGTACTCATCTTAAATGTATTTTTTGATTAAAAGATGGTACAAAGTTATTCCTTATACAGCATTGGTGTTTTATACTTTTTCTGGGTTGTTGGATACTTTTTTTGGTTTTTGAAAAACACAGTGGTTAGTGTAAGCTTAGTGCGACCGTTTAGAGAGTATTGTCGCATATAGACTGTTATCGGATGCAGATTGTGTCACTATGTTTAGTAAGTCAATCCTTTTTTTTAGCTTTCTTTGCTTCAGCATCTCCAATAAAAATTCCGATCATTAATCCAACTAACATCCCTATTCCAGCCCCTGAACCTACACCTGTTGCAACATCTACATTAGCTCCTACACCAGCATAAATTGATATACCAATACCCATAAACGGACCTACATAGGCACCCTTTAACGAACCTCTTTCAACATAACCAAACGCTTTCTTTATTTGTCCAAAGGAATATATCTCTCTTGTATTATCTTAAAATGATGTATTTGATGGGCAGTAATCGTGAGTCCAATGGCAAATAGAGGCATTTCGTATTCAAAAAATTTACAGTTTATTTCCAGTATTTCTTTATTAAAAGAGTCAAACATCATTATGGTCGATTGGCGTACAATTCGTAGTTCATTTACCAACTTTTCAATGGACAGTTCATCTGCATTTGAATTTTTACCCATGATTTCTTGGTCATGTGCATCCGGAATAGTTCCTTCGCCCCGAGCAAAAATTATTGCTCTAAAACACCAAATTCTTTCCCAATCAATGAGGTGTTGTAGTATTTTATGAATTGTCCATTTTCCTTTTTCATAAGTTTTTAAGCCAATTCTGTTTAACTGAGTGATATCAATATCATTGATTTCTTTCAAGCTAAGCTTGAGAGCCCCGGCAAGTTCAATACCTTCATTTAGCTCATATACATATTCCAAAAACGCTGGATTCTTTTTTGTTTCTTGATTTTCCATAAATAATTATATTTTATACTTTTTTGATGTAAGATTCGTATGCAGTAGTAGGTTTAAATTCTGCGAATTCAGTACTTGACATCCGTAGTGCTAAAGCATACGAATAACTAAGCTGAAAAATCTCAAAAGCTATGCTATGATTTGATCATTGCTAATAAAACAACACACGAATCATTTGATTAAATGAAAGTGGGTTCGGAAGAACATCCGAATAAAGAAGTGTCAGCCTTAGCCGTTTATAGCTAATGATTAGGCTACGATATATTTCAAAATCACTCTCAAAATATGAATCATTTATGCACAGTAAATGTACGCAATTTTCTGCAACCAAGCCATGAATGAAACCAAATTCGTTACTGTCTTTTTATCACTCATTCTATTGAGTCAGTTGGATTCCTTCGTTTATGCCAAGTAGCTACTTAATTGGATTATAGACTTTAATTGTCGCTACAACGGCCTTGGCTATGGCAAGTGCGGGATCTCGAAACCGCTTTCTGCTCCGCCTACCATAGATTTGTTAGTTGTAATATCCTCATTGGTCTCAGTCAGCCCGCATTTGCAACAGCCGTTGTTATGTGCTGGCATTTCTTTCTTTGGTTTAGTGTTTCGTTTTCCTATCGTCCGTCGTTTTAAAATAATTCAGGATCTCCTTCGTCTAACCCATTTATTTTACCCGCAAAAGAAAAACCAACCTTATTTAATGCTCTTTGCATTTGAGCATTAGAACTATTCGTTGAAGTAAACACCTTATTCGTCTTACTTTGTCTGCATATAAGGTCAATTGCTTGTGCGCCTATTCCTCTTCCTCTATATTTTTCGCCTACAATAATGAGTTCTATCCACCCAAGGTCAAAGAAACGATAATCAAATATGATAAAACCAACTGCTCTGTTATCTGCCAGGATGATAAAACATTCCTCTTCCATTATTGCCTTGGTTATTTTTTCTTCTCTCTTTAGTTCGATATGCTCAACTTTACCAAGGCTATAATCAAAGTCGACTGCCAACGCTTTGTCTTTTAGTGTTGCCTGTCTTAAGCTAATAGTTTCCATATTAATCTGTGTCTTCTCGATTTGGTTACTTATCCACAAAAATGCCGAGCTATAGACGCTTTACATCATATTGCACTATATTGAAACGCTATTTTGCTTACGATAAATTGTATGAGTAGTGGTAGGTTGCGTGACACTTTCCATTAAAAGCGCGTTGCAACCTGAGCGGGCTACAAACCTTGGGGTTTAACCTCCTTCCTGCTATTACTTACACAAAATGTTATGAGTTGTTACCTTTTGGTTTTCACTGTCTGGTGTAGAGGTAAAAGTCTGACAAGAGTAAATCAGAAAAAAGTCGATAATACGAATAGACAAAGAATTGTAAAGCCCCTCTTTTAAATCTTATTCTTTCTCGTATTTTTCTTGCAATCCCTGGTAGAGCAAATTGAAAGTTTTATCGCGATCTATATCGTAGCATCTCAACATGCTCCCATTTGTATCAAAGAAGTTGTAATCCATATACTGAGTCACAGTAGGACACTTTACAACTTCCCATTTAGCAATTTCCGGGTCAACTAATGCTGCTATGTCACCTAAATCAAAATATCCTTTGTCCAATCGCATATAATAATCAGATTTCAGACGATAATTGTATAAATACTCACCTAATGCTCCGTAAGGCTTTATGTTTTTTTCTGTTTCTTCTAAATCACCCGCAAATAGGTGTGTTCCTGTGTCAAAAATAATTAGAGGGAACGGAGCGTGAAACATCATTCTTGAAGCATGCATATCACCCTTGATGTTATAATTATGAGCACGGTAGGGCCAGGTGTTTTCTGTGCGGGCATGCCAAAACATGATTACACGATCTTGAATTTTGGGTTCGCTTAAATAAGCTGAAGCTAGGTCGGTGGGTGACCCAAGACCGATGATCCATAAAGGGTCATCAGGACTGCATTTCAGTGCTTCCTGAATAATAAAGTCAAGCCCCTCTGATTTACTGGGATAAAACTCGTATTGCATCGGATGTCCTCCCGGATATACCGGATACTTCCCTTCCATCCCGGCCTTCTGCAAAATAGTTTCAATGGTTTGCACGGAGGTTTCTATGCTTTTGGGCCCTATACCAAGGAAGGTATGATCATAATTACTACCAACAAACCCTAAAATATCAAACCTTTCAGGATGCAACAAAGCCAGTGATATCGCCCATACATCATCGATTTCGTTACTGGCATCACTAACAATGATAACCTTCAGTTTTTCGCCTTTTGGGGGAATGGTGGGGACTGATTCCTTAGTTCCGAAATAAACTTTGTCCTGTGCACTTAAAGCATGCGATAAAGTAAATACAAGTGGTAGGCATAGTAGTATTATTCTTGTCATCATTGCTCTTGGCTTTTTGTATGTTAGATTTTCTGCTCTATGGTATATGGTACTTCTGTATTAGTTTGAGTATCAACAGTTACATAGTCGCAGGCCGAGGCGGATAGCGAGGCTTGACGACTATGTGTTGTTAGCTTCCGTTTTCTTTTTTTATTTTCCATTCGTCTTTTTTGATTCCGAATATCTCTTTTGCTCTTTTATAAACCTTTTCCAATTCTGTTGAACTCCATAAAAATAAAATTTCGTTTTTGGAATTTTTAGCGACCATCTGAAACCAAGTTTCTTTTAGCTCGATTTCTCGAATAGCCAGCGTTTTTGGCAAAGGCTTAGGTATTGCTTTAAAAGTTCCTCTTACTTTTTTTAATCTACTATATCCTCTCCATGTTCTATCTGTCTTATCTTCATGATTGAAATCCACATTTGCTATTTGCTGATGTTCGATTCCTCGGTATTCATCAAGCAATTCGTAAAATAGATATAACGCTTCTTTTTCATCTTCTCTTTGGTCTTCAATCATATATGCCCAACCACTTGTTGATTCATAGTAATCGAACTTGATTGCTACCCAATCATGAAAACCATGGAAGTCTGGTTTTTCCTCTTTTATCGTTTCATCTTTCTTTGCAAAAAAATATCCTGACAAAAATGAATTTAGATGTGTTGGACTTGAATGTCCTATATACATTCCGGTTCTCATCCTTATTAAATCAATCAATTCATATTTACTCATTTCTGGTTTTCTCCTTTTAATGGAAGCTAACATCTGGATATACGACATACGTATATCTGCAATATATCAATATTCGTATATCCGAACGTACAAGAACTACTCGGACACAATTCTATCCAGACTACTGAAATCTATACGCACGTTGCGGATGTAGCCAAATCGAGAATCAAGAGTCCCTTAGACACTCTATAACCAATCGGTGGCGAGGATAATTGACTTATTCGGTCGTAGCGCTAAGCTAACTCTTGTACCTGTTTCACTAGCGTTCGGGTAGAGAAGGGTTTGGTCACGTACAGATCAGCCCCCATATCGTACCCCTTCTGAATATCAGTATCCTTACTTTTAGCACTCAGAAAAATGACGTGGGCATGCGAAAGATCATCTTGCGACTTCAAGTATTGGCATACTTCGTAACCATCTACTTTGGGCATCATAATATCCAGAATTACGATAGCCGGTTTTTCCCGCTGGGCAATGTCAATAGCCTCCTCCCCATCACGGGCGATAAATACCTCGAAGCCATTTTTCTTCATCAGAAAATCCAGTGATAGTAGAATATTTGGTTCGTCGTCTACAATTAATATTTTTTTCATTAGTATGATAATTTCTTTCCGATGGGTAGTGCTGGCAAGGTAAAAGAAAACTTAGCTCCTTGCCCCAGTTCGCTTTCCACCCACAGTTTGCCCTGGTGGTGCTCTATTATCTTTCGGCTAATAGTTAAGCCCAAACCGCTACCCACAGGCTTTTTAGTGGTCTGGTTATGCGCCTGAAAAAAACCCTCGAAGATCATCTCCTGACTCTCCTCGGGTATTCCCCCCCCATTATCCAGTACGTTTACTTTCACCAACCCCTCTACTAAATAAGACGAAATACGGATGTGTCCGTTGCTAGAATCGCAAAATTTAATGGCGTTGGAAATCAGATTGAGCATCACCTGCGTTAGCCGATCGGGGTCGGCCGAAACTGAGGGGAGAGTGGGCGAGAGGTTTACTTGTAGGTTGATTTGCTTCTCCTTCACTAACTGGGAGACAGTATGTATTGATTCCTTAATCAGTTGGTTGATGTCTACCGTCTGCAGGTTGAGCTGTTGTTTGCCAGACTCGAACTTTTCCAGATCCAGCACTTGGTTGATGAGGCGCTACATG
>CAKZYJ010000139.1 GCA_937884755.1 uncultured Flammeovirgaceae bacterium | reverse complement strand
AGGAGTATATCATTGGAGTGGATAACCGGGTAGGCGGTAGTACTCCTGAGCGAGGCGGTTTTGAATTTCCGGAGGATAGTGAGTTTTTTCCTGGTACCGATGGGGCCTTTATTCCCGGTGTGTACCAGGATGAAGAAGGTAACTACGTAGAGAACTTGGGCGACCCGGCTACAACCCGATTTATCCCTGCTTCTTCTATCTACCCCTGGGATTTTGCCCGGGCTAGCACCTTCGATGCTTCCTTTGTAAAACTTCGAGATATTTCTTTAGCCTACGCACTACCTGAGTCAGTTACTGATAAAATAGGCATGCGAAACGCTACGGTGGCTATTTATTCTCGCAACATCATTCTCTGGACCAAAGCCAAAAACGGTATCGATCCCGAAAACGCGTTTCAACCCGGAGGATCAGCCCACGGACAATTTATGCAAGGCGTTGAGCGCTGGAACGCTATGCCCTGGGTCATTCCGGTAGGTGTCAAACTATCTGCTAATTTCTAATTCTCACCGCCATGAAAAATAACTTAAAATATACCCTATTCACCATCGCTTTGCTCTCGGCCCTAATGGTGAGCACTAGTTGCGAAGATTTAACCGAGCTTAACGATAACCCCAACGGCATTACGCTGGAAAATGCCAATGCCAATCTACTGCTAGCAACGGTGCTTACTGAATCGGCCAAGACCTACGCCAGACTAGGATTTTCAGTATCAGGAGTGATGCAGTACACGCAGAAAGATGCCTGGCTGACCGGGCATAACCAGTACGTATGGAGTGACCAAGGATGGGGTGGCTACTACGGTATTTTACGGACTAATGACAAGATGTTGGAAAGAGCGGAGGAAACTGACTTAGTATTTCACCAGGGAGTGGGGTTGATCATGAAATCTTTCCTCTTCGGTACCATCACCGATTTATGGGGCGATGCTCCCTACTCCAATGCCTTGCAAGGCGACGAAGGCGGTAACGCTAACCTGCTACCCGTTTACGACCGTCAGGAGGATATTTACCGAGGAATTATTGCTGACCTGGAACGCGCCGATGAATTGTTAGGTGGTGATCCCGGAAGCTACATTGGTATTGACGAAAACTCGGACGTGGTTTACGGTGGTGATGCGGCCCAATGGCAAAAACTAGCCAACTCACTCTTACTCCGCTACTACATGCGGCTTTCCGAGAAAGACCCCGCTTTTGCCCAGAGCGGATTCGAGGCTACCGCCTCCCGGCCACTTCTTAGCAGTAACGATGATAACGCCAGCGTAGCGTATTTAGGCATTACCCAAGACGACTCCTGGCAACTGAGTACCGATTTCAACATTGAGCGAAATTACCGCAACCACAAAATGGCCAAGACAATTGTGGACACGCTTAAATCGCTGAATGACCCACGATTAGCCGTTTGGGCTAACCCGGTAGAAATCCCCCTAGCGTTTACCGATGATCCTAGTCAACACGACCAGATCATCGATGGAGTGCGCTACCTCGATCCTAATCAAGTAGAAGTAGATATCGACACCAGTTCGCTCTACGTGGGGCTTCCCCCCGCAATCGGAGCACCCGATCAGTATAACCTGAATCCAACTCCCGGTCAGGAATCGTTCAACCCTCATGTTTCTTATCTGAGTGAATTGTACCAGAAGTCAGCGGATGATTTGTTGCAAGCCGAGCTGATTATGTTTAGCGAAGTCTCTTTTCTATTAAGTGAAGCCGCTTTGAGCGGTTGGGCGGTTCCCGGTGATGCTCCCTCCCACTATCAGAACGGCATTCGGGCTTCGCTAGAGCGATGGGCGGTTAACGATACTGAGATTGAGGCATACCTGATGTCTCCCGAAGTAGCCTTCGATGGTACACTAGAACGATTGATCGAGCAGAAGTGGATTGCCCAGTGGCTGCACGCAGAACCCTGGTTTGACTACCGTCGCACCGGTCTTCCAGTTCTGGAATCTGGCCCTACAGCGCGCCAACCAGTGATTCCCGTACGCTACGTCTATTCCGAAGATGAAGTAAATTTCAATCGTGACAATGCCGAGCAGGCGATCAACCGACTACAGGAAACGTCTTTTGCGATAGAGGGAAAGAACAGTCCCTGGGCCAAAATGTGGCTTATTGAGGGCTTAGATGTTCCTTGGTAACTCTGAAAGTACGCTATTTTTGGCGTACTTGTTCTCATTTCGTATTTTCAGCAGAAGACTCTATGGTCAACAGGCCTTTGGGTCTTTTTATACAACCTTACAACAACCTAATGCTACTCAATCTACCACTTACCAAAACTACGCCCTATCTTTCGATAGCAATTGCTATGCTAGCAGGAGTTCTTATAATCACTGCCTGTTCCACGTCATCTCAGCCTCAGCAACAAGAGGAAATTACCGAAAATTCAGCTTTACCGGTGAGGGATTTCATTTTTGGCGATGAACAGCCTTTTCCTCAATGTCACGCTTCTACCTTGCTTCGTAGTACGGACGGCCAATTTTTAGTAGCTTGGTTTGGTGGCACTGAAGAAAAAGACGATGATGTAGGAATCTGGCTGTCGAGAGGACGACCCGACCAATGGTCTAAACCCCAGGAGATCGCTAAGCTAAGAGATGACCCACACTGGAACCCAGTGCTGTTTCAGGCTCCCGACCAGACAATCTATCTCTATTTTAAGGTAGGAAAAGAGATTGATCACTGGGAAACCTGGGTAAAAACCTCAACTAATGGTGGCGAAACCTGGAGCGAGGCTACCGAGTAGGTAGCCAGTGAACGGGGCGGCAGGGGTCCGGTTCGTAACAAGCCCATTGTACTATCGGATGGAACCTGGCTCGCCGGAGCCTCCCATGAAGACAATCGGGTTTGGGATGCCTTTGCCGACCGCAGCACCGACCAGGGTGAAAGTTGGGAGATGACCGACTATCTGGAAATTAACCGGGACTCGCTGGAAGGAGAAGGCATCATCCAACCCACCCTCTGGGAGTCGGAACCGGGGAAAGTACATATGCTGCTCCGCAGCTCCGACGGCTACGTCTACCGCAGTGATTCGGAGGACTACGGACAAAGCTGGTCCGCGGTATACCGAACCGAGCTTCCCAACCCCAACAGTGGTATTGATGTCACACAACTGGCTGACAGCACGCTGGCTTTAGCCTACAACCGAGATAACGAAAACTGGGGCGCCCGGGCACCGTTATCTATCGCCCTTTCTACCGACAACGGTGAAACCTGGCCCCGCGTACTCGATATTGAAGAAGGCGATCCGGACGATGAATTTTCCTATCCGGCCATTGTTTCCTTCGGCGATACTATTGCCGTAACCTATACCTGGCAGCGGGAGAAAATCGCGTTTTGGATGGGTTTGAAAGATCAGATTCCCGAAAGTCCTCTAGCGTTTCAGGCTCGCTAACCATGTCTTTTCTTAAATCAAACTGGATTAGAATACTAACGGTAGCTATGGCATTGGGAACTGCCTGGGCCGTACGAGGGCAGTTCGGCCACGAGCACGGAGCTGCCTGGGCCGGGGCTATCGGAGTGCTTACTGTACTGGTGCTGGCTAACCGATCCGATTGGTGGCAACGCCTACCGACCATTGTGGCCCTGGGAGCCATCGGTTGGGGAGTAGGTGGCATGATGAGCTATGGTGTAGTAGTCGGCTACGGCCGTGGGGTAGACTGGGTCAATGTAAGCTACGGCTTATGCATGCTTTTCGTCATCGGAGGACTCTACGGGTTTATCGGCGGCGGACTAACCGGACTCACTTTAGAATCTTCTGAAAATCATAAACCAGCCTGGGCTTCGCTTATCACCCAAATGGTGGCCGGGGCTTATCTGACCTGGGGAATTCTTGTTTACCAGTTGGAGTGGCTGATGACTCCGCCCCGTTCTGAGCTTTGGGCAGCTTGTCTGGGTGCCGCTCTAGCCCTCGGCTGGTATCAGTACCGTAATGGTTTTCACCGAAGTTTTACCACGGCGCTGTATACCGCATTGGGAGCTGGATTTGGTTTTGCTTTCGGTAATTTTTTACAAGTGCTGGGTTCTACTTCCGGTATCGCCTTTAACTGGTGGAATGTGATGGAGTACTCGTTGGGATTCCTCGGCGGACTGGGAATGGCTTACGCCGTATTCGCCCAAAACTGGCCCGAAAGCCGATTACCGGATAAAGTAGCCAACACCTGGGGCTGGATATTCCTTATTGCAGTCTTGCCCGCCACCAATTTAGTGCAACAATTCAACCCCGAGAAGTTTCAGGCGATGGCCGAACGTTTTGGTCTAAGTAACATTGACCTATTTGTTGCGATGGAAATGGGATTAGCCTGGGGAATTAGTCTATTAGCAGGAGTGCTTTTGACCATATTTTTTTGGTCGAAAATTTCCAGGCTCACGAAATGGAAAGCTCAGCATGCCCGCTGGCTACTGATGGTGTATTTGGCCTGGTATATCTGCCTAAGCAATCTACTGACCGCGGTCTGGTGGGGCTTAGGTTCACTTCGAGATGGACTGTATTGGCTCAATTGGCTGGCAATTTTACTATTAGTAAGTTACACTGCCTCATCCCAAAAAGAATTCCAAACGACTTCACTGGCTACGCCTAGAGTAGTGCGATTGATGCTCACTTCGGTGCTACTGCTGCTGATATTGAGTTGGATTTTGATCAATAGCCACGACGGTATGTCGGGTTCCCAAATTCGGTTTAGTCTATGGAAGTAGCGCTCTCCTCCATCGATCTGCTGACCTTAGGGCTGTACCTGCTGGGCATGGTAGCCTTGGGTTTTTACTTCGCCCGCCGAAACAATAGCACTGAAGAATACTTTCTGGGCAACCGAGCATTTAAGGGTTGGGTAATCGGCCTCTCGATGCTCTCAACATCAATTAGCTCTATTACATTTCTGGCCTTTCCAGCGGCGGCATTCACCCTCGATTGGCGGCAGTTCATTTCCAATTTAATGCTTCCATTGGCCGCCGTATTGGCGATTATCTTTTTCATCCCCTTCTTCCGAAGAGGTAAGCTAACTTCAGCTTTTGAGTATCTAGGTGAGCGCTTCGGGCCGATTGCTCGCTTATATGGCACTCTGAGCTTTCTCATTCTTCAAATCCTGCGGATCGGTCAAATATTATTTCTGGTAGCAATTCCGGTTAATCTGTTTACCGGCATTCCTATTGTCTGGACGATTGGGTTATTGGGGTTGTTCATTGGATTTTACACAGTGATTGGCGGGATAGTAGCAGTAATCTGGACTGATGTTAATCAGGCTATTGTACTTTGGCTCGGTGGTATTTTATGCATGGCTCT
>CAKZYJ010000138.1 GCA_937884755.1 uncultured Flammeovirgaceae bacterium | reverse complement strand
GATCGCATAGAGGTATCACTAGATGATAACCGTTTCTACGAGGCCAACATCGTAGGGAGTGATCCTACTACTGACCTGGCACTGATTAAAATTGAAGACCGCGCCGCTCCGTTCCCCTTCGTTTCGTTCGGAGATTCCGATGATGTGAAGGTAGGAGAGTGGGTACTGGCTATTGGTAATCCATTCGGAACGCTCACCTCCACCGTGACTGCTGGTATCGTCAGTGCCAAGGCCCGTAATATTAATATTCTACACGACCGAAACAATCGGCAAATTGAATCATTCATTCAAACCGATGCTGCCGTGAACCAAGGTAACAGCGGTGGGGCATTGGTAAATCTGAGGGGAGAGTTGGTAGGAATTAATACGGCTATTGCTACCCCCACTGGCTCCTACGCTGGGTACTCCTTTGCGGTGCCGGTATCGCTGGTGCAAAAAGTAATGAACGATTTATTAGAGTTTGGCTCGGTGCAGCGGGCGCTTCTGGGAGTTCGTATTCAGGATGTAAACGCCCAGTTGGCTGAAGAAGAAGGACTGGATATTGTGTCGGGAGTGTATGTTGATGGGGTAACCCAGGAGAGCGCGGCTGCTGAGGCTGGTATGGAGGCAGGAGATGTAATTGTAGAAATAGATAGCCGCCCGGTTGGAAACGTATCGGAACTTCAGGAACTGGTAGCCCGCAATCGCCCTGGTGATGAGGTGAAGGTTACTTTCTGGCGTAATGGCAGTTTGGAAACGGTATACGCTACCCTTAAAAATACGATGGGTAGCACCGAGGTAGTACAACGAGTACAACCGGTCAACTTTGAGGGCGCAATCTTTAGCGATCCTGCTGAAGAGGTTCTTGGAGAATTGGGTATTGAAGGTGGAGCCGAACTGCTGGAGTTAGGAGATGGCAAATGGGAAGAAGCCGGGCTGAAACCAGGATTCGTTATTACCTCAATTGATAAAACAATTATCAAAAGTGCAAAAGAACTGGAAGAAATAATGCAAGAAAAAGAGGGTGGGATACTAATTGAAGGGTTTACTTCGGCAGGAGAGAAAGCTTTTTATGGAGTTGGTTGGTAAATTTAACTGATTTACCAAAATTTTATTTGGTAATATTCAAAGAGTCTAGAGTGCTTTTTTTGCCCGTTAGCGACTAAATTAGCGATAAACATCGGATATTTACTTTTTCGTTACTACAAGTTATAGTAAAAATTATATTTATTGAAAGTAAGTATAATCGCGATTTATCCAGTTTTTTCTTCGAACAAGTTCGTATTTTGCATCATATTTGATGGTAATGATACTTTAGGTAGTGTACTAAACTACTTAACTATAAAAATTACTGATACCAACACTTCAAAATCATTGTAAATCAACAAGGAGTAAGCTAATATGTCAGAGCAAACAAAAAAACATCGGTCAGTTATGCTGATTGATGATAACGAAATTGACAACCTCATCAACCAAAAGATGATTGAGGCGGCTAACATTTGTGATCATATTTATACCCATTCCGGAGCTAAGAGTGCTATTGAGTTTCTGAAGAATATTGAGAAACTGGGTGATACCGGGGCTCAGGTGCTGCCTGAAATTATTTTCTTGGATATAGACATGCCGTTGATGGATGGTTTCCAGTTTCTGGACGAATTTGAGAAGCTATCTGATGAGACTAGAGAGTACTGCAAAATTGTGATGCTTACTTCTTCCATTAACCCGCAGGATGTAAATAAGTCACACAAGTATTCTAGCGTAAAGCAGTATATCAATAAGCCACTAACGCAAAAAAATCTGGAGAAGCTAGCTATCTAGGCTTAGGCTACCCTGTACTCTCACAAACTATCAGCCGGGTCTTACTTTGTAAGGTTCGGCTTTTTGTATTTTTTGCTAACTAGAAATTAGCCGAAAGCATGATTGATAGACTATTACTTAGTGCTGGAAGATGGCTTTAAGTGCTACAATACAAGCCAAAATATTTTCAGTATCACTTTTAAGAACATAGCGTACTGGAGTACCTGAAGCAACTTTAGTAACCACCAACCATTAGTTCGGTATCGGAATGATTGAATGAAAGAATAAATACTTGGTAACTATTTCTCTCATAGCTCGTCCAACAATGGAGTAATTAAATATTAGGTAGCTAGTCATCCTTCCTAAATATCTGAAAGAGCTTCCAATCACGGAAAGTCTTTTTCTCCTTTTGTTTTTGGCGTTTGGCTTTGTTCTTCTCCTTTAGCCGCTTGGTCTTTTCCTTGTACTTAACACGCTTGGTTTTTTCCTTCTCTTTCAGTTTTTCCCGCTTCTGCTTCTCTTTTTCCTTAATCTTGGTCGATTTGGTTTTTTCCTTTTCTCGTCGGTTTTGTCGTCGGGCTTTGGCTTTCTTTCGCTGACTCTTTCCCTCCTTGCCCAGCACGTAGCGCACCGAAATAGCGGTAGAGTACTCCATCGGTTTTTCTTCGTAAGCAAAATTATAGGCGGGCTTCACATCAGCCGAAACAACTAGCCTCAGCAGCGGAATCTTCAGTTCAGCTCCCATAATAGCGTCCAGCCCCACTACTGGACCAACTTCGTCTACCCCGCCGATATGACCACCCCCTCCAATGTAGAAGTTCAATCCCTTTCCGGCCAAGGGATAGTGGTTTTCCAATAACAGTGTTCCTCGGGTTTCAATATCGTTGCCGGTAATCATTCCTTCCAGCGCATTAGTGCGGAACACTCGCTGCTTTACAGTAATACCCAGTAGGCTTCCGTCTACTCGCAATCCGGCGGCAGTGCTGTACTTCTGAGCCTGTCCGGCGTAACTAGAAAGTAAGGCTACAACGAAAAAGAAGATCCATCGAGAATTACGCATATTTCTACAACGAGCTTGCGATACAGATAGTCTGTTCCCGCTAGAATGTGTATGTTTGATTGAATAATCGAGCATCTGCTCTCAATAGGTTCAAATACCGTTCCTTAAACCTAAATTAGTCCGAGATAATTCAGACGAACGCTGAAGCGCCAATTATGGATCAAGCATCACCAATGAAACTGCTACTGGACACGCTACCACAGGTAGGCACAGTCATCTGGATCGGAGTTCGTCCCGAGCGCCGCAATCCGCTTCGAGCAGTCAATCAAGTGCTAGCCCAGGAAGGAGTAGGGTTGGAGGGTGATCATTTTTCGGGCAAAGTCCAGAGCAAACGGCAGGTAACGCTTATCAGTGCCGAGCATATTGAAGCTGTAGCCTCTATGTTGCATCGTCGAGAAGTTGATCCAGGGCTACTGCGCCGTAATATTGTGGTAAAAGGTATTAATTTGCTGGCGCTGAAAGACAAGCAGTTTAAGATTGGGGAGGCTATACTGGAGATGAGCGGACTGTGTCATCCTTGTTCCCGCATGGAGCAGAACCTGGGCCCCGGAGGCTACAACGCCATGCGTGGCCACAGCGGCATTACAGCGAGAATTATACAAGAGGGGGTGATTCGAGTGGGCGATGAAGTCAAAGCATTTTAGTGTTCAAGTGTTCATGTGCATAATTTTGGTAGCCAACTCCAGCCTTGAACACATGAATACTTGAGCACCCAAACACAATTACAAAAGATATGGCAGAAACAGAGCAAGATGGTTTAAAAATGACATTAGGGCCCTGGCTACTCTGGGGTATGGGAGTGGGGTTAGTTATTTCGGGCATGTACTTTGGTTGGAACTTGGGGTTGGCCGAGGGCGGCACACTGGGATTAGCTATTGCCACTGGTTTCATTATGCTGATGTACGTCACCTTCACTTTTAGCTATACCGAGCTAGCCTGCGCTATCCCGAAGGCTGGTGGTGCTTTCGATTACGCTGACCGAGCGCTGGGCAAGCGAATGGGGTTCATCGGCGGTATGGCGCAGATTGTAGAATTCGTATTTGCTCCCCCGGCTATTGCGGCAGCCATCGGAGCTTACTTCAACCTGTATTTTCCGGGGGTGCCTACGTTAGGAATTGCTATTAGCGCTTATTTTTTGTTCACGCTGCTGAACGTGCTGGGCGTGCGACTAGCCACTACCTTTGAGTTAGTGATTACCGTATTGGCGGTGATTGAGCTGCTGATTTTTGCGGGTGTCACTTTGCCTCACTTTGAGGCGGAGAATCTAGCGATCAACGCTTTTCCTAAAGGAATTTCGGGGGCTTTTGCCGCCATTCCGTTTGCCATCTGGTTCTTCCTGGCCATTGAGGGGGTCGCCAATTTGGCGGAGGAAACGGTAAATCCGCAGCGTAACGTACTGCTAGGGTTTGGCTCAGCTATTTTTACCTTGGTGATGCTCTGCATTATTACTTTTGTCTCGTCAGTAGGGGTGAACGGCTGGGAGGCAGTAGTTTATCCGTCCGGTAGCAGTGAACCTTCGGATTCACCCTTGCCGTTGGCCCTGTCGTACGTAGTAGGCGAAAATAATTTCCTTTATCATCTGCTGATCACGGTAGGGTTGCTGGGATTGATTGCTTCTTTCCACGGTATTATACTGGCGGCGGGCCGGGCCAGCTTTGAGTTTGGACGAATGCGTTACGTATCGCCTCTGCTGGGCAAAGTCCATCCCAAATTTAAGACTCCAGCCTACGCCCTGATCGTGAATATGGGAGTGGGCATTGTAGCCTTACTCACCGGCAAAACCGGTGAGATTATCACTATTGCCTGTTTCGGGGCTATCTCACTGTACATCATTTCCATGATCAGTCTGTTTGTGCTACGGAAGAACGAACCGAATTTAGAACGTCCGTTTCGGGTGCCATTTTATCCGACCTTCCCGGCCATTGCATTAGTAATTGCTACCGTAGCCCTGGTAGCTATGACGATCTATAATCTACTAATCGCGCTGATTTATTTTGGTATTATGCTGTTGGCCTACGGCTATTTTCACTTTTTTGTGGATAAAGGCCGAGTAGTCGAACCCAAGACGAAAGCCTGATTATGAGTACACTAAAAATACTTTTTATTGGAGCCCACCCCGACGATTGCGAAGTATACGGTGGGGGTACTGCCGCCCTGTTTGCCCGAATGGGTCATCAAGTAAAATTTGTCTCTACCACCAATGGAAACGCCGGGCACCATCAGTTGATGGGCAATGAACTGGTAGACCGTCGCAGTGCCGAAACCGTAGTAGCCGCTCAGATTTTAGGCGTAGCCTATGAGGTGCTGAATCACGACGACGGCCAACTAGAACCAACCGTTGTGAACCGAAATGAGATTATCCGGCAGATTCGGGATTGGGAGGCCGATGTAGTGGTAACCCATCGGCCTAATGATTATCACCCCGATCACCGCTACACTAGCGTGATGGTACAGGACGCTGCTTATCTGGTGATGGTTCCCAACCTGGTGATGAATATGCCGCCACTGCGCCATAACCCAGCTTTTTTCTACTTTGCCGACCACTTTCAAAAACCCTATCCCTTTTCGCCCAACGTAGCCGTAGACATTAGTGAAACCTACGAAGCCAAAATGCGGGCTCTACACGCCCATACCTCCCAATTTTACGAGTGGCTCCCCTGGATTGACGGAAAATCCGATCAGGTACCTGAATCGGAAGAAGACCGCCTGGATTGGCTAAAACAACAGTGGCCTAACACTCCCGATGAAAAAATACGAAACCTCTTAGAGAAATGGTACGGCAAAGAGCGCACTGCTCAAGTTAAGCACGCCGAAGCCTTCGAGCTCTGCGAATACGGCCACCAACCGGATAAAAACGAAATGAAAAAGTTATTTCCGATGGTGAAATGAGGCGTTTTGACGTATTGCTAAATCCGTTTGTCTTTGAAGCCAAAACCAGGCTTTTCTTTGCGATCTAGCATGTCAATAAACTTCTCAAATCTCCTCTGTCTGGTTTCGGGCTTCTTCGCCGTCGTCAATCCGTAAGCAATAGCATATTTACTCGATTTGTTCAGCGTTTGGAAAAACTGTTTCGCTTCAGGCATGCTCTCCAGGGCAACCAGAAAATCCTTTGGCACTTTCATTTCACTGGCCGGGGCATAGGCGTTTTCCCATCGGCCATCGGCTTTAGCGGCGCGAACGTGCATCAGTCCCGGCTCCTGCATTCGCCCCTCGGCGGTCAGGCGGTCTACATGTTCGGTGTTCTTTCTTGACCAGTTGCTTCTCGCTTTTCGGGGAGTAATCCGTTGAAGGTATGCTTGATCATCAAGTGACTTTTTAATACCGTCAATCCAGCCCCAGCACAGTGTCTCAACCACGATCTCGTTCCAACTTACGCTCGGAACCCCCGACTTCTTTTTAAATACTTTTACCCAAAGTTCACTTTCAGTGGCATGGTTGACTTTCAGCCACTCACTGAGATCTTCAGGTGACGCAAAGGCCATCGTTTTGGCTGGATTAGGTTCGGGCATGATGCTGATGTATAACTATCAATTCAGTCGGAAAATAGAAATGACATACCAGGAAAGCAACCCCAGAAGCAACCATTATTTCTATCCCCTTGCGGCTTTATCATCAAGACTAGCTGCAAAATCTTCTGATGGCTGAACGGTTATCGCATCATCGAAAAACATCATAATGATGATAATTACTGTTGCTTTAGTAAAGAAGATGTAAAGTCGTTAGTTGATGCTTACTGATCTGTTGATAGGTACATCACTCACCATAACTTTATCCTTTCTGCTAGATAGCCCAATGATGCTGTCGGTAGTGCTCTTGCAGAACACTACCATGAGCGAATCTGTGTTATTTTCCTCGTTCAGCCGTTACAATTTCTCTAGAACTGCTGGCATTAGCTGTTGGGAAATCAGAGGGGATAGGCTGCGTTACTTTTCCGGTAGCTACCCATTCGGTGCCACGGAGCATAGTGGTGAGAAAGCCTACGCAGGACACCGAGTAATCGGCATGGCCCATGATGTTATGGAAGATACGTCCCTCGCCGTAAGTCAGCGTCATTAGCGCTGGTTCGTGGCGGCCGGTTCCTTTTAGCTCTTTGGCCGCATAGGCAGTAGCTAGCACTTCCATATTTTCGGCGGGGCCGCGCAGGCTGTGGTAAAGTTCGTCTTGGGTGTGCATCCAAACCTCAGGCATTCCCTGAGTGATGGGGTGATCCGATTCTCGGATTTGAATCTGATATTCGCTTTGGGGGCCGTGGGCTCCGGCTTTTCCGGGACTGGTGTCGCGTACTAGTTCGCCCTCGTCGGTGTAGTAAACCAGTGGTCCATCTTTTTCGGTACGGTCGCCCCATCCGCCCAAACCAATCATCCGGTTATAGGCTTTCCACTTCGGAAAGGAATTATCTGCAGCGTGGAATACTACCAGGCCTCCCCCATTCTCAATATACTTCTCAAAATCCTGCTGGGTTTCGTTGGGCCAGGGAGCAGCGTTCCAACCGAAGTTACAGATCACCGCATCGTAATCCGAAAAATCAGGCTGATAGTCGGGATCGGATTTGGGTTCTTCTAGAGCCGTAGTTTCGCCTACACCATCTATCGTAAATTCGTGGAGGTATTCCTCACCCTTCCAGGTGTATTTAGTACGGGCTACATCTACCGTGAACATTTCCGTTTCCTCCATATACTCTTTCAGCATATAGGTAATTTTAGGCCATTGCACATGGTTGTTCTGTCCATCTACAATCAGCACCTTAATGGGCGACTGGCTAAAAGCCAGGATGGTGGTAAGAGCAAATAGTAACGCGGTAGTAAAAGCTTTCTTTAAAAACATAGTCGTTAGATTGTATAGAAGTAAATATAGTGATTTCAACCTATTCTTTCAGACAGGTATCTCTTTGCTCGAGTACTAGCCTTACTGGAAAGCAATTATTAGGTAGTTATAGGCTGATTTTTTCTACTAACTGTTGAGAACCTAATATTGCTTTTTATATTTTAGAGATGATCTAACACATATAGCCACAGCGGAAACTAATAATTTAGCCCAACAGCTTATTGCAGAAAACTTATGTACCAAAGCCGAGTTTTTGGACTTAGGCAATTGTGCTCTTACCGAAATACCCAAAGAACTACAGCAACTTACTCATCTTAAGTCTCTAAACTTAGGTAGCTACTATTGGGATAGCAAAGAAGGTGAGTATAGAGAAAGCTCAAATTCGCTTAGTGAAAATATGTTTCCCCATGTCATCGATTTTTCGTGGGAAAAACTTCCTAATCTTCACACGCTTACTCTCAGTAATACTAAGATCACCGATGTAAGTACTGTACAGCATCTTTCTAATTTGCAAAAGCTTGATCTCAGTAACACCAAGATCACCGATGTAAGTGCTCTACAGCATCTTTCTAACCTGCAAAAGCTTGATCTCAGTCACACCGAGGTCACCGATGTATGTTCCCTGGAGCATCTTTCTAACCTGCAGCAGCTTACTCTGAGGAACACCAAGGTCACCGATGTAAGTGCCCTGCAGCACCTTTCTAACTTGCAGCAGCTTGATCTCAGTTACACCAAGGTCACCGATGTAAGTGCCCTGCAGCATCTTTCTAACCTGCAGCATCTTACTCTCAGCGATATCTGTCTAGATAGATTTCCTAGACAACTATTGTTCTCTCCCTCAATGGAAAGTATAATCTGGGAAAACGGAAGCCTACCTGTAGTACCTCGAGAGACATTTTCCCAATCATATGATGATTCTTGCTTAGAAAGGTTGAGAGACTATTACACCACCCTAGAGCAACACGGAAGTAAAACTAACCTGAGCGTAAAATTACTTTTAACGGGTAATGGGCGAGTAGGTAAAACTAGTTTAGTTAATCGATTACTTTATAATACGTTCGATGAATCCGAAAAAAGCACGGATGGTATTATCGTAAAATATTGGAATGATGGAGTTAAGGTTCAGAATAAACCGGTGCAGATTCAAGTTTGGGATTTTGCCGGCCAGGATATTTACCAGGCTACTCACCGCTTATTTATGCGATCTAAGGCCATTTATCTGGTTATGTGGGATGTTGAATCAGAAAAGGAGCCAAATCACGTGTACCAAGAGTATACTTATCAGAATTATAAACTCGGTTACTGGTTGTATCACGCTCAACATTTGGGGCAAGGCTCGCCAATTATTGTGGTACAGAATAAGATAGAAAAGGACGGTAGGCAATCTCAATTGTACCTGCCGCATTTTCAGGAGCATTATCCAATCGCTAATCAGGCTGAAATCAGTTGTAAAGAAAACGAAAAGAACGGATTTGATCTATTAATTGGAATTATTCAGAACGTGGGCGAGCAAATGTCTGAATTACAGGAAAAGTGGCCTAAGCCCTATCTGAAAGTAAAAGGAGAAATAGAAAAATTGCAGCAGCAAGGCATAAAGCAACTAACCTACGAAGACTATTATGAGCTTTGTGAGGGAGTAGGCTTAGATCAGGTATCTGCTTCGGCGCCGGATAGCCTTCTGCACTTGCTGCATCACTCGGGCACCGTATTTTACCAACAAGACCTTTTTCATAACCAGCTAATCCTAGATCAGCAGTGGGCTATTGACGCGGTATACACGCTATTTCGCCGGCAGGACAATACTTACCGGAAACTTCTAGAAGCCAAAAAGGGGCACTTTACTATAGATGATTTGGAAAAACCTGGCAGAAATTCCAGGTTAAAGAACGAGCACTTTTCCTCTCCTTTATGGAGTCCTGCGGTATATGCTTTCGCCTTACTGACCGCTACACTGATAAATCCGTGTACGTAGCTCCTCAACTATTGCCGAAAGAGAAGCCTTTGTCCATTGCTCACCACTGGGGTAAATCAGTAGAAGAACGTTTATATTTTCGCTATCAGTTTCCTTACTATCACGGAGCCATCATTCAGAACTTTCTTGCCAAAACAGGGCCGCTGGCCCAAAATTTTGATGACGGTATATGGCGTAACGGAATATGGCTCATCGAAGAGGTTGGCGGTGCAGAAGCCCTAATTGAAGGTTTTCCTGAAAATAGATCTATCGTTATTTGTACCCAAGGCCACGAAGCCAAGCGCCTCTTGGATAAAATCCGCAATGAGTTTCGCGACTTGCAAACTGAAGACAGCAAAGTAGAAGAGCACTATTCGTTAGATGGAAAACACTATTTTCATTACGATATTATTCAAAAAGCAATACAAGAAGGAGTTGGTAAAGCTCCATCCATAGAAGGAGATTTTGTAGCTATTGATAACTTTTCTGTTTTCCTTACTCAAGATGAACAAGTGCGCCTTGATCTGAACAAAGAAAAATTACAACCTAAAACTCAAATTATGCGTGATCATTCGCAAATACTTATAGAAGCACTGGAAAATGAGCTTCGCAAACAATATAATTTAATAGCCGAATATAGAGGATTGATCTTAACAACTAAAGACCCACGCACTAAGCTGAGATACAAGGAAGAAATTGACCGTTGTGAGAAAGGTATAGACGAAATTAAGAACAAATATTTACCTCAACTAAAGCAAGAGAAACCTCAAGCATCAGAAGGAGACATATTACAAGAGATACAAGCTTCTGAATACCGGATAAAGCAACACGTACAAACCGAGCTACAGACCCAGTTATCCGAACAGAACAAAGTTATCTTGCTGAAGATAGACCAGTCGCATCAGAGTTTAGCACAAAAGTTTTTGGTAGGCATGCAACAACAACAGGCCGAAATGATTCCAAAACTGTTGGATAGTATTGAGCGAAAAGAAGTAGCTGGAAGTGAGGTAATGCAAATGTTGCAATTGTTGCAGGATCAAATTTCCAAAATTACCTTTCCAGAAAAAGCCGAGGTGCAAGCGGCTCTGGGTGATATTGATCTGTCGCCTAAATCTAAATTGAAGTTGGCCCTTCCTATCATTCCTACTATTCTAGCGTGGGAAACTGAGTTTGAAGTCGGTTGGAGCCAATCTATTCCTCAAGCCTGGCAAGAGTTTCGTAGCTTTTTCAAGCCTAAAAGAGCAAAGTAAAACTCTAGGCTTTTCCTTGAAAAAAGCAAGTTTAATACGGCTTTGAGAATAGAACGACGATCTGGGTGCCACTATTAGTCTGATAAATGCATTCAACGAGCGGGCCGCCACTCGTAACTAGTAGACAATCTCCCACAGCATTAGCTACAGTCGTATGTCTTTATAAACCTTAGAAATACAAAAGCCGCTCAGTGGCGGCTTTTGTATTGGGATTGGGTGAATGTTGTTTTGTTTTCTATCGGCGGCGGAAAGCTGTTGCGTGTCGGTCAAACAATTTGCGGAACTTACCGTGGCCAATAGTAGAGAACGGTGTGGTATCCCGAGCTAGCTGTTGGTTCAACTGAATAGTAGCCGTACTATAAGGGATGGTTGCGTTCTCGCGATCAATAAATAATGAAGTTTGGGTAATGTTGTTTATCGTTGTCATGATTTCTAAAATTTAGGGTAAATATTTATTTAACTGTTATGCCAACTATAAGTCAAGACCTGTGCCAAAGCCAAAAACCGCCTAAAATGGCTGTAAACGACGATTCTTAATTTATTGACTGTTCGCTAGCGGACACTTTTCGTACAGTGGCGAACGCTTGGTAAGGCATTTTGGCTGTAGAATTGCATGAACAGCCTCTAACCACCCGAATTGTAGTCCACTATCCTTTCTACCGCTTCTTTTTTGTATCTTTATTCACTCAACTATCCTTAAGCTATGCTGAAACGAACTGACATCGTGGATGGGCCCGGCAGTGTGTTTAAAGATTACGGACTGATTTATACCTGCCTCAGCGGATGGGTTGATCTGGGACAGGCCCGTCCGGCTAAAGTGCGGAGTTTGTGGTCAAAGCTGGTAGGCGAAGCCGGGGAGCGCAGCCGTAAGCACCCCGGCTTCAAGGTACAGTACAGTCAGCCTCCCAGCCGCTATTCTAAAAACATAACCAAAAACTACTACGTACGCTCTGGTTTATCTTCGGTAGAGCGGGAAGCGGTAGCATTGGCCATTTTCATGGAAGTAACCTACGGTTTTCAGACCGTACAAACCGAGTTTCCTTACGGCTGGACTACCGATAGCGGATTTAGCGCAGAAAATCTAGTTTCCTATATTATTGGCTTCTACCGGGCGGTGCGGCCGGGCCGGGATTATATCTCCATGTGCCAGCCAGTTTCTAAGGATGCGGCTTTACAGGTGTGGGATGCTCAGCGGGGAGCGGGTAAAAAGCGTAACCGCTTCGTCGGTACGTATATCTATCCCAGTATCACCTGTGGCAATAGCAGTGGCCCTATGTGTGCGCCCCTTCCTAACTTCCTCAACGGAATTACCCCCGCCCGTAAAGGTCCCTACTTTCATGATTGGAACTCCAAAGAAGAAGGTATGGGCTAAAATTATAGTACTCCTACTCGTAACGTAGCGACTCTACCGGGTTTTGGGTAGCCGCGCGCAAGGTCTGAAAGCTAACGGTAAGCAAGGCCACGCCCAGCACCAGCACCAACGGAATCAGAAAGAGCCACCAGGCCATACTAATCCGGAAAGGGTAACTTTGCAGCCAGTACTGCATTAGAAAATAAGCGACCGGAATGGCCAGCATACCCGCCAGCAGTACCGGTTTCAGAAAGTCAAGCGACAACAATGATACAATCCCGGATACCGAAGCACCCAGTACTTTACGCACTCCAATCTCCTTGGTCCGCTGTACGGTAGAGAAAGAAGCTAATCCAAACAGCCCCAGGCAGGCAATGAAAATAGCTAGCACCGAAAAAATGCTAAAGATTTGTCCGAACCGCTGATCCTGCTGGTACTGACGGTTAAAAAAATCATCTAGGAAAAAGTATTCCATCGGGTTGCCCGGAAACATCTCTTGCCAAGTAGCCTGTACCGCACCGATGGTTTCGGAAATTTGGCTAGACTGCAACTTAATAGCGAAGAAAGAAGAAGCCGCTGGGGTTAGGCGAAAAGCCATCGGAGCCGGTTCGTTCTTTAGCGACATCTGATGATAATTGCCCAGTACTCCTAAAATCTTCAGCGTATCACCTCCTAAGTTAACTAGTTCGTTAATCGCCTCTTCCGGATCATCAAACTCCAGTATCCGGGCCGTAGCCTCATTAATTAATGCTCCTTGTCGGTCAGTACCAAATTCTCGCGAAAAGTTTCGGCCCGCCACCAGCGCTAGCTCAAAGGTCGGTACGTAGTCGTAGTCAATACCTACATTATAGAGCGTAGTGAAGTTTTCGGGGCCGCCCGACAAACGGCGGATACCGTTGGTCCAGAATATCTCATCGCCCGGCACATTGCTGCCTACCGCAATAGATTTTATATCTGACTCTCGTAGCAATTCTTCCTTAAAAGTATTGAGGTTATCCGAATACAGCGAGTCCGTAATGCCCGGTCCCCGCAGTACCAGGGTCTGATCAATGTTTACTCCCAAATCTTGCTTTAGCATGAAATCAATCTGCCGAAACACAATCAGCGTGCCTGCGATCAACGCTACCGAAGCTCCGAACTGAAAAATAACCAACCCTTTACGCAGAGCCACTCCCTGACGAGAAGTGTGCATCTTGCCGCGAAGCACCGTTATCGGTCGAAACGAGGAAAGCAGAAAAGCTGGATACAAGCCGGATAAAAGAATACTAATCAGCAACAAAACACCTAGGCTGACCCAGAACCAGGCTGACGCCCAGGGAGCAGTGGCTATAGCCCGGCCCGTAAGCGTCTCCAAATACTGCGCGCCAATCACTACCAAGACCACCGCGATCAGCACGGCTACTAGATTGATAATAACCGATTCCAGTAAAAACTGGCGAATAAGTTGGTTGCGCTGGGCGCCCACGGCCTTACGTACTCCTACTTCGTTGGCTCGCTCGGTAGCCCGGGCAGTAGAGAGGTTGATGTAATTGATCCAGGCAATAATCAGAATGAAGAAAGCGATGAGCAACAGAAAAAACACTGCATCCCCGTTGCCCTGCTCTTCCGGCTCAGATTCCTGCAATAAATTAGAGTACAAATGAATATCGGTGAGCGGTTGCAGTAAAAACTCCTGCCGATAGTCGTACTGATTCCATTCTTCCTGCTTTTCATTGGTCAGCCATTCGTCCCACTTCGCCTGAAATACGACCGGGTCGGTTTGTTCGTCGAGCAGTACGTAGGTATTGAAATCGTACCAGCCCCAACTGGTTTCCGAGGCATTTTCGGTACCTTCGTTCAGGGTTTCGTAAGAAATTAATAAATCAAACTGAATATGAGAATTATCGGGCACATCCTCCATCACTCCGGTGACAATCAGTTCGTCACCATCTTGCCAGCGCAGGGTTTTCCCCATCGGATCGTCTTCGCCGAAGTAGCGTTCGGCGGCCGACTCAGATATAACTACTTTATTAACTCCTTCCAGCGCCGTTTCCGGGTTCCCAGCTAGCAGAGGAAAAGAGAACATGGTAAGAGCGGAAGGCGAAGCAATCTGCATTTTCTTCTCTCGGAAACTTACCGGCTCGCCCCGTTCATTCACGTAGGTAATAATTCCGCTAATTGGGAAAAAGCGGGTAAACTCCATGATTTCCGGAAAATTATCCTTCATAGCGGGCCCCACCGCCGGTACTGCCGCGGCACACTCAAAGGTCAGGTTTCCGTTTTGGTAATTATTGTACTGCACCCGGTAGATACGATTCGCTGCCTGATGAAAGTCATCGTAGCTCAACTCGTAGCGCACGTAGTGAATGATTAGCAGGCTAGCAGCAATGCCAATAGCTAACCCCAACACACTGATTAGGGTAAATACTTTTTTCTGGGCTAGGTGACGGATGGCCACTGTAAAATAGTTGCTTAGCATGGATAGGTGGAATGAAGGTTTGGTCGAAAAGATACAGCTTTTCTAATGATCCTCCTCTATCTAAGCGTACGAAGTTCGGTGTACGATCTAGAACCAGCGTAACACCCGGTTCATAATACTTTTTACCTGATCGGTGTAGGGTGGGTAGAATACATTGGTCATGGTAGTTCCCCAATTTTGCGCCATCACTGGCTTTTGGTTAGTGAACTCCAGAAATCCGTAGTATCCGTGCGACTTACCTATACCAGAGTGATTTACTCCACCGAAGGGCAGTTCGGGATGGGCGATATGCAAAATTACGTCGTTAATGCATACTCCCCCTGCGGATGTACGCCGGGTTATATATTCCTGCACCCGCTCTTCTTCCGAAAATATGTACTGCGCCAGTGGCTTAGACCGACTGTTAATATAATCTACCGCCTCCATCAAAGTGGAATATTTTTTTATAGGTAGAATTGGCCCGAAAATTTCCTCCTCCATCAAGGTACAGTCTTCGGGAACATCGGTTAGCACGGTAGGAGCAATAAATTGATGGGCAGATTGGTGTTGTCCTCCAATTGCTACCGAAGCCCCCTTGGTAATTGCTTCTTTCAGGGCTTCACGCAAGCGATCAAAATGCTTTTCATTGACGATACGGGCATAATCGGGTGATTGCTCTACCGGAGCATCGGTGGGTTGATAAAACTCACGAAGTGTAGCGCGTAAGCTATTTATCAACGCATCGTGTACTGACTCATGTACCAGCAGGTAATCAGGAGCAATGCAGGTTTGGCCAGCATTCATAAATTTGCCCCAGGCAATCTTTTTGGCCGCTACTTCTATATCGGCGGTTTCATCCACAATGGTAGGCGATTTACCTCCCAGCTCCAGGGTAACCGAAGTCAGATGCTCAGCGGCTGACTTCATGATAATTTTACCTACTGCAGTGCTCCCGGTAAAGAAGAGATGATCAAAGGGTTGCTCCAGTAGCTTTTGAGCTACTTCTTCGTCGCCTTGTATCACCAGCGCTTCATTCCGGGGGAAAAGGGAGGCTGCCATCTCAAAAATCAGCTCCGAAGTATGAGGAGTCATTTCTGATGGCTTCAACACGCAACAGTTCCCAGCCGCAATGGCCGAAATCCAGGGAGACACCATCAACTGAAAGGGATAATTCCAGGGAGCAATAATTAAGCAGACGCCTTTAGGTTCATACTGTACGTGAGATGAAGTACCGGGAAGGGTCAACGGTACTTTTACTTTTGTGAGGCTGGCCCACTCCTTTAAATGTTTTATCACGTGGTTGAGCTCCTGCAGCACAAACAGAATTTCCGACCCATCGGTCTCATACCTAGGTTTCCGAAAGTCCTGGTAGATGGCATCTTCAATGTCGGAGCGGTGGCGTTTTACCCACTGCTTCATCCGCTTTAGTTTCTGAATTCGCTGCTCAATGGGCTCGTCGCGCAGTGCCAGGCTATGTTGTTTTTGCTCCTCAATCCACTTCGGGATTAAGTCCATAGAGGCGGTAGTGGTTTGTACTATATCCATAAAAAATAAACGTTTTTGAAAGCGTCCAACGGAAAATCTCTTATCACAGACCACTATTTACGCAGAATTCTACTGAAAAGTTAAATTATTCTTAGCGAGACGGTTACACGTAACATGTAAAAAAACACTAAAAAACAAAGAGATTTAATGTTAACAAATTGTTAAATTTATGTTAACTTTTAGTAACATAAGTAAGGAGGGTCTGTCATGAAGCGTATCTACACCGGGGGATTAGCCCTACTTTTTTCGTCACTGTCCGTTGCCCAACCTATCGTGGTTTCAAATTACCCGGTAGTTCAAACTATCCCTCAGCAGAAGTCTGGTATCTCATCTGAATTGTTTTGGCAATTGATGGCTACCGAACCGGGTATATCCGATCAGGAAATACAAGATAAATACCAGAAATTGGAGCAAACTGTTTTTAAACTGAAACGCAAACTAAGAAAGTCCCAGTCTATTGAGCAGTTCTTAAAGTACTTTTTCTACCATATTCACCGCACCTACCTGAAAAAGTACCAGTCGTACGCTACGCTGGAGAACCTAATGACCGACCACAAGTACGATTGTGTTTCGGGAACGGCCCTGTATGCTTTGCTGCTGGATGCTCTCGAGATCGAGTTTACTGTACAGGAGATGACCTACCATATGTATTTGGAAATTCCGGTAGAGGGTGGAAAGGCCTTCATTGAGAGTACCGATCCTCTCTCCGGCATCACATTGGGAGCTGAAGCAGTAGCTGCCCGAGAAGCTCAATACCAGACCGAAGAAGTTGATCCGGAGGTATATACTCAACCCATTCAGGCTCAGATAGGACTACCCCAACTGGTAGGATTAGCTCACTTTAACGCGGCCGTAAATCACTATAACCAGCAGCAGCTAGCGGCCGCCCGGCAGCACCTAAAGCGGGCTATACAGTGGTACCCGGCCGAGCGCATGTATACGTTTCAGGCTATTATTGAAGCACTGGCAGTTCGCTAAGGTTTTTCTAGCGATTCTGCTATCTTTACTTTTTTTGCTTCAATCAACCATTCATGCAGTATTTACTGTTGCTTATCCCCTTGCTTATCGGAATGGGAGTTGTTATTCAGTCGGGAGCTAATACCCAATTGAGCCAAATCTTACAGAACCCTTTCATTGCCGGACTTATCTCTTTCGTCTTTGGTACGCTTTGCTTACTGATTATTAATATCGTGATGCGTTCCGATTTCTCGGTACTCACCGGTCAAAATGTTACGCAAACCCGGTGGTGGATGTGGTTAGGGGGCCTGATGGGTGCCTTTTTTATTACCTCAGTCATTCTGATTGCCCCCAAAATTGGCCCTACTCAACTGTTCGGCCTCATCATCGCTAGTCAGCTTACCTTCTCGGTAGTAGTAGACCACTACGGCTGGCTAGGGTTTCAACCTCAACCGGTTAACATCAAAAAAATTATCGGAGTACTCTTCCTGATGGCCGGCACATTCCTCATTCAGTGGGGGAAACGCTGAGCGGCGAAAGGTGGATGGCACAAGGTAAAGGGTAGATGGTTAAAGGTAAAAATGTTTTCACATCTGTCTATGCCTGAAATAGGTTGACCGAATTTGCGGTATAAACCTAGCGTTAAA
>CAKZYJ010000137.1 GCA_937884755.1 uncultured Flammeovirgaceae bacterium | reverse complement strand
CCCCACCCTTAGCGTCCGTCCACAGCGTGAATATATCGATACCGTCGGAAAGCTCTTCAATGGTGGTTCTAATTCGGGTGAAGTTAGCGCTGATGTCCCACGTCCAGTTGCCGCTACGTACCGGAGTACCTCCCAGCATTAATTCCCATCCTCGGCTAGCTACCAAGCCGGCGTTAATAATTTTTGAATTAGCCCCTGAGGAAGGAGGTAGGGTAAGCCCCAGTATCTGGTTTTCGTTTTCTATGGTGTAGTAGGTTCCTTCAAAACGTAAGCGGTTGTTGAATAAACCTAAGTCCATACCTACTTCAAAAGAAGTAGCAATCTCTGGCTTGAGGTTCTGGTTCAATAGTTCTCCTGGAGTGGATAAGCGGATTGCATCACCCCAGTTGCCTACGTTATTGAGCACCGGCAACAAGCGGTAGGGATCAGTATCGTTACCCACTTGAGCCCAGCCCGCTCTCAACTTTAGTAAATCAACGTTGGGCATGGGTATCATTTCGTTGACTAACGCACTCAAAGAAGCCGAAGGATAGAAATAAGAATTCTCACCTTCCGGCAGCGTACTCGACCAATCGTTACGAGCCGTTACGTCTAGATAGATCATGTCTCGGAAGCCCAGCGTGGCCAAACCATAGACACTATAGATAGATTTCTCGTAGATAGAGCTACCGTAGTCTAGGTTTTCCGGGGCGATATTATCCAGTGTATACAGGCCAGGGATAATCAACCCACCACCTCTTCTTCGGGTTGCGTTTCTTACATTCCTACCGCTCTGGTTCAGGATGTTCCCCCCTGCCGATACGGAAACACTAAACTGGTCTAATACCTTAGAGTAGGTAGCCAGTATATCACTATTGTTTTCCCGGCGAGTCAGGTTAATGATACCGTAGGCACCGTTGGGTTCCAGCGTGTAGCTCGGGGCCATCTTGGTTTCTCGCTCTTCAGTATACTGATCCATGGAAACCCGCCCCATAATGCTGAAGGAAGGCGTGATTTGCCAGTTGGCTCGCACGTTGCCGAAGAATCGGTCTCGGACGAAACTATTCTCTATCTCATTCGCCAAAAAGTAAGGGTTATTCGCTTCACCCGGTAAATGTGACCGTTGCTGAACACCTTCTCGGCCCGGTTCCCAGTAATCTTCCAAGTCGCGAATGTCTACATCGGGAGTGACGGCGTAGGCCCACTGCAATGGATTTGCGCCTCGGTTACCCGCCGGGCGATTGTTAGAGTGGCTACGGTTGAAATTCAGACTGCTACTAACCTCTATGTTTTCGTGAACCTTCACCGAAGAATTGAGGCCAATAGAATTTCGGAATAAATCGGTATTGGGAATAATACCTCGGCTACTCATATTAGAGTAAGTAAGTCGGTAGTTCATCCACTCATTACTATTAGCAATAGCAATGTCATTGTTGGAGGAAATACCGGTTTGTAAAATATTTCTCACGTTGTCGGGATGAGATTCTAACGGCAATGCCTGAGGAATACCGTTTTCATCCAATGGGCTATTCCACTGGATAGCTTCGTAGCCTCGATCGAGCTCCGGACCATTTCCCGCCGGGATCACTAACGATCCTAGTATAGGAACAGCATCAACCAAGTCCTGATTGTAGATGACTAACGGTAAGTTAAACAGTGCGTACGGGTTATTATCTGGCGTGTAGCTTCGGCCACCCATCGCGAAGTTTTGCTTCATATCCAGGAATTGGGTAGGGCGATCAAAAACGGTATTAGAAGATACCGATACGGTCATCTTGTCTACTCCGCTACCCGATTTGGTGGTGATTAGCACTACTCCGTTGCCTGCCCGAGATCCGTAGAGGGCAGCGGCACTAGGCCCTTTCAAAATAGAAATACTCTCAATATTGGCGGGGTTCAGGTCGGATATAGCATTACCGTAGTCCACTCGGTTGTCTCGCCCCACTTCGCTCACATTATTTAAAGTATTGGCTACGGGTACCCCATCAATCACAAACAGAGGCTGATTATCCCCATTGAGGGAAGTAGCTCCACGGATAACCATACTGACCGAAGAACCGGCTGCTCCGGTTGAATTAATAGTAACTCCCGGTACTTTACCCGCCAGCCCGTTTAGCACATTTTCCTGGGCTACCCGGCTGAGTTCCTGTCCTTCTACCTCTGCTACCGAATAGCCCAGCGATCGTTCCTCCCGCTTGATTCCTAGCGCAGTTACAATTACTTCCTCCAGCGATTCAGTGCTAGTGGCTAGAGAAATATCCACTACGCTTCGGCCATTAACCGTAACCTCCTGAGTTTGGTAACCCACAAAAGAAATGACCAGCACCGGATTTTCACTAGTGGTTTGAAGAGCGTAGCGACCATCAATGTCGGTAATCGTACCGTTTTGGGTATTCTTCTCGATGACGTTCACCCCCGGAAGTGCCTCGCCATCTTCGGCAGAAGTTATCCGTCCGGTAATGGTTGCGACGGCTGGGCTACCGCTAATTTCTAAATTGGTTGAGTTCGGTTTGTTGGCCCATACTTCGGTTTGCAAGAGCAAGGCAATTAAAAGAGAGCAAAACAGCCTGTTCAACCTTGGATTGTAAAGTTGTAATGTCATAGTTGTGAAGATTGAGTAGAAACATATTGTGTTATAGAAATTGAGTAGTTAAGTAACTATCAGGGTAAGCTCTTCTTGCAGACGCACGTAGTCGCCGTATAGACGATCTACTTCATTTTTAATATTAGTCGAGAACACACCAGTTTCCCGCCGGGTGAAGGTTGAAATATTGAGGCCGAGTTTTCGGAGAAAATACTTTACCGTGAAGGGATATACCGTGTGCATGATTTCCATATTCTCGATCAGAAAATCCTGAACCTTACACACTTCACTTTCCAGTTGGGAGTTGTTGTAGTTTTGACATAGCCAAACGATGAGTTCGGGAAAGAAATTACCCTGGATACAGGACAGTCCGGCTGATCCAGCTTTCAGCGATGCTACCGCATGAACTAGGTAGGCATCGTACAGCCCAAAGTTATAGCCTTTTCCGGCAGCTACTTTGGCCCTGACCTGCTCGCTGTTCAAACAGGTATCTTTATGGTACGTGATTCGTCCGGTAGGAATAAACAGACTTAGCTGTTCGGGCGAGAGCACTCTTTTATAAGGAACCGGGCACTCGTAAAAGCCCAGCGGAATTTTGCCAGTACGATTAAGTAACTCAAAGATTCGCTCGTTAAGTACTTCATCGGATTCATCTTCATTAGCCAGTAATCCGGTAATCATAATTACCGCTTGCACTCCAGTTTGGTAAATTTGGTTTATGAAGTCAGCTTGCTTCTCAATAGCACTTCCAAAAGTTCCGGTAGCCACTACTGGTACCCTATTGTTGGCTACATTCACTACATGTTGAGTGACCTTGATCCTTTCTCGAGGAGTGAGTTCAAACATCTCGCTCGACAAGCAATTGGCAAATAAACCATTTGCTCCTGATGCCAAATAGAATTCGGTTAGTTGGGTCAGTCCGTCGTAGTCTACTTCTCCATTTTCTAAGAACGGAGTGAGCATAACCGGAATAAAACCTTTCTCAAGGTAGTTCATCAGAGGGCAGCATCAGGTTGAATCTCTCCTTAAATGTACAATGAGATTGCCACCAATTTATGTAGCTTCTTGGCTAATCGTTATAGCATTTTAGCATAAGAGAAAAGTAACCCCTACAGTGCGGTTTACACCAAGTTTCGGCTAAGATATTTCTTCTTGTAATCCTTTGGAGTGAGCTTAGTTACCTTTTTGAAGTGCCGGTAAAAGTTAGATACATTGTTAAAACCACACTCAAAACAAATAACCTCAGTAGCCAATTTGTCTTCAACCAATGCTCGGCAAGCATGGTTGATTCTTATTTCGGTCAGGAAATCAAAGTACGTTTTATTGGTCGTAAGCTTAAAGTAGCGGCAAAATGAGGTAATACTAAGGTTAGCCATTGCCGCTATTTCTTTTAGACTGATGTCTTTTTTATAGTTAGCTAACGTATAGGAGTATATTTTGTCGAGACGAGCCATTTCCGATTTATCTTTCTGAAATGAAGCATGGGGTGTAGCAATATTCTCAAGTTCATCAGTTTCTGCTAGTATTTTAAGTATCGAGAGTAAAATAATAAGGCGATCAAGATTCGTAGCCTCGGTAGCAGCGTACATCAGATTTGCGACTTTCCTCTTGGCTTTTCCCTCAACGACCAAGCCTCTTTTGGCCTTTTCCAAAAGTTTTGGAATTAAGTAGGCTTCAGGTAAACGCAGAAGGTCACGCCCTAAACACTCGGGTAAAAAATGTAATACTATAGCTTCTACTTTTAAGTCCTTATTTCCTTGAAAATATTCCTCTTTACACCGCCATGTGTGGGGCAGATTTTCGCCGATCAGCAACATTTCACCGGCTGAAAAATTGTGGATGGTATCTCCAATAAAGCGCACGCCTTCGCCCCGAATGGTATAGTGTAGTTCAATCTCTGGATGGTAATGCCAGATTGTTCCGAAAGTAGGCAGAATATCGTGTCTAATGCTGTAAGAACTCTGAGGCTGAATAGGTACTTTGTGAAAGTGAGGTTTCATAGGTTAATAGTAATCAATCAACTACTTATTATTCAACACGTCCCCCTCAAAGAGGAACTTAATTTAAATTTGTTATTAGTAGATTGACTTTCTCGCAGTTCGCGGACTATACACTACGAATTCTGGCGTATCCCATCTAAGATATAATCTTCTGAGAATATTTTATAGTAAACAAATAAGAAGTTTGGCTAGTCATGTGACTTTTATTTTACGTAGATATGCTGAGTGTAGAGATTATTTACCACATCATCTAAAAGTAGTGGTTATTTTTATGCGTTTTGCTGACTTTCACCTTATGAAAGTCTTATTCTTCGCATGAGAGTCTTGCCGAGACCAGGACTTCCAATACCAGCTACAGGATTTAATAACTATCGCTGCTGCGATGAATATCGAAGTGATTGATAATAAAAGTAGTGGCCAGCCCCTGTTTAGAATATAGGAATTACAAAGTAAGTTATAATCCTACCACAAGACAGGTCCTTTTCGATTGATATAAGCTTAAAAAATAATTTTTAGTTTATTCAACATAGGGTGTCCTACAGCTTTAAAAACACATCAATTACAATTATGAGTAGTTAAATATGAGGCGAACTATTCGATAAAAAATTCTTTAAATTACTGATAATCAAATTTTTACAAAAAAATGATTCCCATCCAGACTGTATAAACGTGTAATTAAGCCCTATTCAGGGCCTTCTTACTTGAGTAACAGGTCATGCTCGTTTTTTTATGCGTTGTTTTAGGATAATCCATCTACAGATAGTTAGTCTAGTGCATTCTGCCCTCCAAGGCGTATGCAGATTTCTAATTAGTGATCTAGCTACGTAATTTTGATCAACAGAATATACCAAGAAGGATTCTTGGTGCATGGATGGGGCTATTTACACTAGGTCAGAAGTAAAGTTGGCACATAACTACCTCTTCTTCGGAAAATAGGTGGAAGATCGATATAAACATCCGCTGCTTTAGCTTTACTATAGTTCTTTCTTGCCCACTTTATGAGCTACCACTCAAGATAGCTATAGCATTACCAAGAAAAGAGTGTCTTATACATAGAAAGAACCTAAATAGACTATAATAATAAGATCCAAACAGACACTAAATTAGCAATTTTGGTCATCTAACTTCAGGCAAAATTGCGCTACTTTAGAGTAGCCAATCACTAAATGCTATGTACATACTAACTCAACTCGGATTTATCGTACTCACCCTGCTATGCTTATGGGCTATTTTAAGGCAACTTCATCAGGCTCTGTCAAAGGCTGACTGGAGTGAAACTAAGAAGCAGCGATTGTGGATTAGAACTTTGATGGGGTTAGGGGCATGGCTGCTATTTATCAGTGTAGCTTCGCTCAGCGGATTTTTCAGTGACTTCTCAAGCTTCCCACCCCGGGTGGTGACCGTGATTACCATTCCTTTTATAACCATCCTGTT
The DNA here is from genome assembly GCA_937884755.1 of uncultured Flammeovirgaceae bacterium. Lineage (GTDB taxonomy): Bacteria > Bacteroidota > Bacteroidia > Cytophagales > Cyclobacteriaceae > Tunicatimonas. The sequence goes on along the minus strand of CAKZYJ010000137.1, from coordinate 11,821 downwards.
AATCATATTTTCTCGCTCAATAAATGCCATCCTAAAAGTGATTCCACCCCAAAATCTGCTGTATATTCAAGCTTTTCGGGTGATAGTAGAAGTGTTGCTATGGATGCTGTTTCTTCAGGAGTTACTGCCTGAGCAAATGACCTTTGAAGGCCGTAACTGGGATATCCTGGTTGGACTTACCGCACCGTTGATGGCGTACTTCGGCTTAGTAAGGGAAAACTGGTCCCGGTCGCTGATTATTGTCTGGAATGTGCTGGGGCTAATGCTACTGGCCAATATTGTCACCATTGCCATTCTCTCTATGCCCACTCCGTTTCGGGTGTTTACGAACGAGCCGTCCAATACGATTGTGGCCACTTTTCCTTTTGTGTGGCTACCAGGAGTGCTGGTACCCATAGCTTATTCCATACACTTCTTTTCGTTAAAGCAATTATTGCTATCTCAGCCAACTGCCCCGGAAGAAAAACCTGCTCAGGAGGTTGTGGAAAACGAGTAGCACTTTTTAGGTGCTGACCATAGTTGTTGTCGGTATTAATCTCGTTTGGGTCAGTATGATTTCAGACAGATGAGTTAGGGGTGCCCACAAAGCTTGCTTATTAGGGGAGCAACCAGTACTTTTCCTCCAAAGTACTACTCCATGATTAGATTCTCTGTTTTCGTCGGTTGGCTACTGTGTCGGATGCTCCCGGCCGGAGCAGCGACCATAGACACTGTACAAATTTTTAGCGAAGCAATGCAGCGGGATATTCCGGCCATTGTTATCACCCCGGATAATTATCAGGAAGAAGGTAAACAGCGGTTTCCGGTGGTATATCTACTGCACGGCTACAGCGACGATTACAGTGGGTGGATTAGCAAGGCTCCGGGAGTAGATCAGTTAACCGATCGCCACCAGCTTATACTGGTTTGTCCCGATGGGGGCTACGATAGCTGGTACCTGGATAGCCCGGTAGAAGATAGCAGCCGGTACGAAACCCACGTTGCCCAAGAAGTAGTAACCTATGTGGATGAACATTATCGCACGGTAGCTCAACCCTCGGGCAGAGCCATCACGGGTTTAAGTATGGGTGGGCACGGTGCTTTGTTTCTGGCCATTCGCCACCTGGATACCTTTGGAGCCGCTGGTAGTATGAGTGGGGGAGTAGATCTGACCTACAATATTAATAATTGGAACATTAAAGGGAAGCTAGGCCCTTACGAGCAAAACCCTCTGCGGTGGGATTCGCTTTCGGTAGTGAATATGGTGCCTTCATTAAGTGCTGGTCAGTTAGCTCTGATTATAGACTGTGGGGTAGATGATTTTTTCTTTCGCATTAACCAGAATCTGCACGAGATACTGCTAGAAGAACAAATTCCGCATGACTATATTGAGCGACCAGGTGCCCATAACTGGCCCTACTGGACCGATGCAGTAGCCTATCAGGTGCTATTCTTCCGTAAGTTTTTTGATGGTAACCTGACTACTCCTTAGCGTATCAATAGTATGTAAATTCTCAGCCTCAGTCAGCGTAACTACCGCCTTAGGCTTCTAGCTGTCAATCTTTGAGTGCCATTCTGTGGCGACCTGAACACTTGAACAAACACCCTAACACCTAAAAAATGAACAATAAGAAGGTACTTACAATCATCGGGATGGGTGAGAAAAACGGTCTGGCGCTTGCCCGAAAGTTTGGTAAAAATGGCTTTGTGGTAGCGATGTTAGCCCGAAACAACACCCGTCTGGAACAACTTCAGGAACAACTGAATGACGAAGGAGTAGAAAGCTATTATTACCTTACCGACGCGGCTGACTCGGACTCAATTCAGGCGAGCCTTCGCTACGTACAAGGCTCTTTGGGCGATACCAATGTATTAGTTTATAATGCTGCTGTAATCGGCCAAACCCATCTTACCAAGGTAAAGCCGGAAAAGCTACTGAACGATTTTCAAGTGAATGTGATTGGGGCACTGGTAGCCGCGCAGGAAGTACTGCCAAGTATGGAAGCCCGTAAGGAAGGTAAAATATTTTTTACCGGGGGCGGACTGGCGTTACACCCGCACTATCAGTACGGTTCGTTAGGTATCGGTAAAGCCGGTATTCGTTCTGCGGCTCACAGTCTGCATCAGGAGGTGCGGGCCAAAGGTGTACACGTAGCTACCGTTACAATTCAGGGGTTTATTCAGGCTGATGACGAGAAATACAATCCGGATGCCATTGCTGAACAGTTCTGGACGCTCTACGAGCAGCGCGAAGACTTTGATGTAGAAATTCAGTACTGATGGGTGACTCTATTCTCAATTCCTGGCACGCCAATGCCCAACAGTGGATCGCAACTATTGAAGGAAGGGAGTTGGAAAGCCGTCGGCTAGTAACTGATCAGGCCATTGTAGATACCATTCTGAAGTACCAACCCGAAACATTATTAGATGTTGGCTGCGGAGAAGGCTGGCTATGTCGCGCACTCAGCGAGCAAGGCATTCAAACGCTGGGAGTTGACGGGGTTCCGGCTTTGATTGAAAGTGCCCGACAAAAAGGAAAGAGCAAATTTGAAGTAGCTACCTATCAGGATCTTATTCAGGAAAAACCGTTGCCAATCGCTCCCTTTGAAAGTGTGGTTATTAATTTTGCTTTGCTAGACCAGGAAACTACTGAATCTTTACTGCTGACGCTAAAGCACTGCCTGAAAAAGTCAGGATGGTTATTTATTCAAACCTTGCACCCTCATGTACTATCTGATGATCAACCTTACCAAAGCGGTTGGCGTTCCGGGAGCTGGGATGGGTTAAAGCAGAATTTTACGCAACCCTACGAGTGGTACTTTCGCACATTGGAAGACTGGGTGCAACTATTTTCGCAATCGGGATATCAGCTTACAGAACTCCGGGAACCATTGCACCCCCAAACCGGAAAACCTGCTTCTGTTATATTTGTGCTACGGGCCTGAGCAGATCAACGGTTTTCTAAAACCAACTATTCTCACTAAGTTCAGCAGTCTTTGTTCTCTTCAACCTATGACCAAATCGACTACTTCTTCCGCTAAGTCTACTATCGCTAACCGCAAATGGTGGCAGGTGCTGGGGCCGGGAATCATTACCGCAGCCTTGGTTTTTGGTCCGGGTAGCCTGACGGTTACTTCTAAACTCGGGGCTCAGTTTGGGTATCAGCTGTGGTGGGTGGTGTTAGTAGCTGTTGGTTTTATGGTGGTCTTTACCGAAATGGGCGCACGCCTGGGGATAGCTTCTCCCGTTTCTTCATTAACTATTATCCAGCGACGGTGGGGAAAGGTGGTGGCTCGGTTCATAGGTCTAGGTATCTTTTGTATCACGGCCTCTTTTCAAGCCGGAAATACGGTAGGAGCTGGTCTGGCGTTTTCCGAGCTATTTGGTACCGCCATTGAGCCCTGGGTTATTTTTTTCTCACTGTTAGCTATTGGTTTACTTTTCTTCCGTTCGTTTTACCGGGTGCTGGAGAAAATAATGATTGGATTGGTTGGGCTGATGATTGTCTCCTTCCTGATTACTTTACTACTGGCTCAACCTCAGTGGGATACTTTATTTCGGGGATTGATTCCGGGTGTACCTGCCGGAGCCGAAGTATTAACGATTGCCCTGATTGCTTCTAGCTTTTCGGTAGTAGGAGCCTTCTACCAGTCTTATCTGGTAAAAGAGAAGGGCTGGAGCCAGCAGGACAGTCATTCTGGTAGGAGGGAAAGCATCGCTGGAGTGCTGATACTGGGTCTTATTTCCTCGTTCATCCTGATTAACGCGGCTACCGTGCTGTACCCCCAGGGAATTCCCGTCAACTCCGCGGCGGATATGGGATTAGCACTGGAACCACTCTACGGGAATACAGCTACAGTAATCTTTATGTTAGGGCTGTTCGGGGCTTCTTTCTCATCTCTGCTGGGAAATGCTACTATTGGCGGTGCTTTGTTATCTGATGCCTTCTTCGGAAACCATCAGCTTTCGGATGCTAAGGTGCGTCGAGCTATTCTTTTAGTAATCTTAATAGGAGCCGCCATCGCCCAGAAGTTTGGGCGGTTGCCACTGGAACTGATTATCTTTGCTCAGGCCATCACTATTCTGATTGCCCCCATTATTGCTATTGCCTTGCTGCTGGTAGCCAAAGACGCTGAACTGATGGGGTCGTTAAAAAATAGCCGCTGGCAAACCGGTCTGGCCGTGCTAGGAATAGGCGTGTTACTGTTCCTGGCTATTACTCATTTTCGAATGCAATTTTTGTCATGAAACCAGATTTAACCCAGCTAGAGCAACAGATGAAACAACCCAGCGATGCCCTGGTGAATGATTTCCGAGAGATGGAAGGAGATATTTTAATTCTGGGAGTAGGAGGCAAGATGGTACCAGACCTGGCACGCCTGGCTAAAGAAGCCCTACATCGAGCTTGTAAAACTAACGAAGTAATTGGAGCATCCCGCTTCTCAGACAATAGCTTACAGCAGCAGTTAGAAGCGAATGGTATACAAACGATCAAAGCTGATCTGCTGGATGAAAAACAGTTGGCTCAGCTTCCGGAGGTGCCTAACGTACTTTATCTGGCCGGAACCAAGTTCGGCACTACCGGACGGGAATCTTTCACATGGGCCATGAATACCTACCTGCCGGGTAGGGTGGCGGAGAAGTTTCGCTCGTCTCGTATCGTGGCTTTTTCTACCGGAAATGTGTACCCGTTTGTGGCGGTTGGTTCCGGTGGGGCTACGGAAACTACGGCGTTAGAACCCGTAGGAGAGTACGCGCAGTCCTGTTTGGGGCGGGAGCGAATTTTTACCCACTTTTCCCAGAAATACCAAATCCCGATGGTACTCTACCGGCTGAACTATGCAGTAGATTTTCGCTACGGAGTGTTGCTGGAGATTGGTAAGTCGGTATTGGAAGAGCGAGAGGTTGATCTTACCACCGGACACGCCAATGTAATCTGGCAAAACGATGCGAACGAATACGCCCTTCGGTCTCTACAGCTATGTAGCACTCCCCCGAGAATTCTGAACAGCACCGGGCCCGAAACCGTTTCGGTACGCTGGGCCGCTCAGGAATTTGGTAAACTGCTGGATAAGGTTGCTCGCTTTACTGGCGAAGAACAACCCACTGCCTTGCTAAACAATGCGGCTACCGCTCACCGATTGTTTGGTTACCCCAAGGTGAGTATACAACAGATGATTGAACTTCTGTCTACCTGGCTTAGCGAGGGAGGAGAGCTGTTGCAGAAACCCACCCATTTCCAGGAACGGAAGGGAAAATTCTAATCCAACAACAACCTATGCCTACGCTCAAGGAAGACCTTAAACAACTATTGCACCAGGGAACGGTTATTCCGGCTCATCCCTTAGCGCTAAATGCTCAACGGAAGTTAGACGAACGTCGGCAGCGGGCACTAACGCGCTACTACTTAGCTAGCGGTGCCGGAGGCATTGCAGTAGGAGTACATACTACCCAGTTTGAGATTAGACAGCCTAAATTTGATTTGCTGGAACCAGTACTGACCTTGGCTGCGGAAGAAGTAGACCGGGCAAATTTAGATCGTCTGGTTATTAAAGTGGCGGGAATTGTAGGTCCCACCGAACAAGCTCTGCAAGAAGCAGAACTGGCCGTGTCCCTAGGCTACGATTTAGGGCTACTGAGTCCGGGTGGATTGCCCGATTGGTCGGAAGAAGAATTGTTGGAAAGAACTAAGAGAGTAGCCGAAGTGATTCCGGTATTCGGGTTTTACCTACAACCGGCGGTGGGAGGGAAAGTGCTGAGCTTCGATTTCTGGCGAGCCTTCGCTGACATTCCGAATGTGCAGGCCATAAAAATGGCTCCCTTCAACCGTTACCAAACGCTGGATGTAGTGCGAGCCATTTGCCACAGCGAGCGCTATCAGAACATTACGCTCTACACCGGAAATGATGATAATATTGTCAACGATCTTTTGACCACCTATCGATTTCCGGTGCGAGGAGAGATACGGGAAAAGACAATTGTTGGTGGCTTACTCGGACATTGGGCAGTTTGGACGCAGAAGGCCGTAGAGTTATTGGAAACCATTAAGCAAGTAAGAGAAACCGGTGGAAATGTGCCTGATGAGCTACTTACCCTCAACGTAGCGGTTACCGATTGCAATGCGGCTTTCTTTGATGTAGCTCACCAGTTTCGGGGCTGTATCGCCGGTATTCACGAAGTGCTTCGGCGGCAAGGCTTGCTGGAAGGAATCTGGTGCCTGAACCCGGCGGAAGGATTATCGGCCGGACAGTCGGAGGAAATAGACCGGGTCTACTCCACTTACCCCGAACTGAATGACGATGCTTTTGTACAACAGCATTTAAATAAGTGGTTATCCTAGGTTGCCTTGATAGCTCTCAAATGTAAGAATGCCGGAAACTCCATAAGTTCTTCATAGTGCTTGGCATCGTGTTGCTCAAATTCAGCCACGGGCAAAGGCTCTACCAGCTTATCCAAGGTAAACCCATTATTCATCAGGGGAGTTACGCAATCCATCAGTGATCTGCGGTAGCTTTCTATCTTAATAGGTTCGCCAAACCCTCGCCAGATGGCGCTTACTTTTTCAGTCTCAACGTACTGGTTTGTCCGGAAGTACTGATAATCAAAATACGGATGAGTAACGGAGAAAACGAAGATTCCTCCCGGTTTCAAAACCCGTTTGAACTCCCTGAATACCGGATTCCAGTCGTAGATGTACTCCAATACCAAGGGGCAGAGTACAATATCAAAAGCCTGATCGGAGAAGGGAAGAGTAGTGGTAAGATCATGCACCAGAAATTCTCCTTTTTCCTTATTTCTTTTCCGAGCCTCAGCAATCATATTCTTGCTTAAATCTACCCCGGTAACCTGAGCTCCTTGGTTCAGTATAATTTCAGCATATTTCCCCGGACCGCAACCAGCATCAAGAATGTGTTTATTCTTTAAGTCAGAAGGAAGCAAACTTAGAGTGTTGGGACGGTCGTAAAAGGCGTTGTGAGGTTTAACATCTATTTTTGCACTATAACGCTTAGCCAGTTTTTCGTAAGCTTCCCGTGTATTGATAGTTTGACTCATGATTGAAAGTGTTCTAATACCGTTGTTTCTTGGGTGTAATCAGGGGGCTTAGGAAGTAGCCGCAGGCAGCATATTTCGGATAGCCGTAATTTTCCAGTCTTTAGCCTCCTTCACCACTATAAACGTACTCCACATCTTTCTGACACTTCCGTCAGAATTCTTTATCTCGTAACGGGCATCGGCGATAGCCGCTTCGGAAGTTAAGAACCGTACGTTTTCCACCGTCAGTGTTCGTTGGCCGGGGTTCCGAGTGGAGCTACGCATCATACCTTTAAAAGCACCCTCAAAACCTCGTCGCCATTCGCCGGAAGAAACCAGTTGGTCTATATCGTTGGTCAGAATGCTCTTTAACAATGTTGTATCTCTAGTTTCGCGAGCCTGGGCGTACTGAGCAACTAGGGAGTGGATAGCTTCTTCAGACTGCGATGTGGTCTGAGCAAGTAAAAATCCTGGAATAATTAGGCTCAACCCTAGTAACAGCAATATTGTCCTCATGACTGGATGTATTGGTGGTCATTATTTTACGATCTAAGATAAGAAGGAAGATTTGAATGCCAACTGCTTTGTACTACGTTACCAGTCGGTTTTTCATAGGGTATAAGCGATAACAAATTCCTTATTCACTAAAGTGATTTATTGCTCTCGATCCAGATTAAGCATTACCAGTAGTTTTAGTAATATTTATCAATGCCACCGTAGCCGGCAATGAGCTGATTTTTGCGGGTTTTTTCTATAAAGTTATTCAGTCGTTTGCTGAACTCCTCTGGCCGACGGCGGGCACTGTCAATATAGGCAATACGAATTCTTCGGTAAGCCTCTGAGAATGATTGGTAATTATTCCAGGCGGTACTCTCTACTCTAATTGCTTCTAGAATATCGGACGGAAAGATAAACTCTTCGCTGAGGACACGATTCACTTCGGATTGGAAGTTGGGGTGAATCATATTCTGGTTGGCCAGCCAGCGGAGTCGCTCTGTATTCGGTTGAGAATAATGTTTTGATTTCCGAGGAGTAAATCGCTGCTGGCTATGATCTGAATCTAGCGTCTTCATGATGCTATCAATCCAGCCAAAGCAGAGGGCTTCTTCTACCGCATCATTGTACGCAATTCGGGGCTTACCGGTCACTTTCTTAGGGTATACCAACCAAGCTTCCGCCTCAGTAGCAAAGTTGCTCTCCAGCCAGTTCCGCCACTCGGTGCGGGTGGTAAGGTACAGTGTATTTTTCTCGGCCATAATAATTACTCAGAAATATAGCTATTATCGGAGTTGGTGCTTTTGATCTTTTTAGTAAGCAGCGAGCGGTTATTGCCGGTAAATCCCCGGCGAATGTATAACTGATTCGCCCGCTCATTATGATTTTCTACCTCCAGATGCAGAGCTATAATGTCTAGCGTAAGTGCTGCCTGCTCTACAAATTCCATAGTTTTGGTACCAATACCCTTAGCCCGATAGGCAGGTTTAAGATAGAATTCATCAATGAAGGCATCTCTTCCGCCGTACTCAAAGCTGAAACCGAAAGTGAGTACGATATATCCCACGGTGTTACTCCCTTCCCGGATTAGGTAAAGCCGACCTAGATTATCGCCCTTTAGAAAGCGTTCTAGATTCTTTTGGTTGACCACTGCATCAAACGGATAATTATCAATAGCGTAAAAATCGGCCATCATCTCCAGGATTTCCGAAATATCTTTTCGTTGGGCGGTAGTAAATATGACTGACATATTTTGCCGGATAGTGCTTCGAGGCTACTAATCTACTATTTACTACAAAGGTAGAATTAAATTCTTCGGATACCGTTTTCTCAGACGCTTAACGCACTGTCAATATCTTAAAAAAGTAAATGGCTATTCTACCAGAAATATTAATGACTAGTGCGAACTACTAATGACTGTTGCTTAGTAGTCTCCCGCAGGTAAAGAAACAGCGGCAGCCCGCCCGCTATGCCGAAGGCAAAGGTGTAGATCCAGACCAGATAGACATTTTTCATTTTATACCTCACTGCTTCTTTGTACGACCACAGTAAGAATAGCACAACAATAAACAGTAAATCGGTGACGAAGGCAGCGGAAATATAGTTGGCAAACATACCTTGGAACGTATCGAGCGGGCGAGTATAGAGCAGGTAGTTACCAGATTTTACTGATTCCAGTACCACAAAAATGTTTGGAAGAACAGTCCCGATAATCGTTAGAAGTAAATAGGTCTTTTTCATCGTCGTTTTGATTATTTAGGGCAATCTTAGCAGGAATTACCCACAATCTTGATTGATGATTGTCAAGAAATCGGTTTGGAGCTGACTCTTTTTCTAATTCGGCTTAGCGTTTCGGGGGTTACGCCCAGGAAAGTAGCGAGTTGATACTGTGGAATACGTTGCAGTAGAGACTTGTTGGAAGATAACAGCTTTAGGTACCGCTGTTCAGCATTAAGGGTGACAAAGGATGAAATTATCTCTTGATAGACGATCAACTCTTCTTCCATCATCACCCGAGCCAAAAACTCAAACTTCGGAATCTGTTCTAGCTGTCGGTAAGCAACATCAAACGAGATAGTAGCCACCTTAGTAGGTTCAATGGCTTGCAGATAGTGTTTGGAAGGAGTTTGTTTAGTAAAGCTCTCGTAGGAGCTAACGAACATATTTTCGGTGTAGAAAAAAGCTGTCTTTTCTTCTACATCAACAGTGTAAAATAACCGGATGCAGCCCTTGATGATAAAGTAAAACTCAGTGGATACTTCCCCTTCCGAAAGTAGTATTTCGTCCTTCAGCACTTCTCGTACGGAAATGTTCCCACGGATGAAGCCTCTCTCCTCTTCCTCCAACGCAACATAGTTATCAAAGTACTTAATTAGGTAGTCAATCATAGGGTGTACTAGCGATTAAAATAGACGGTACTTTAAGATAGGAGATTGAGCGTGTTTTCTCCAAGTTTGTCAGCACTTGTTTACTCATTTGATCCTAAATCAGATCTTCCTGAATAGGGTCCCTATCAGAGAATAAATCTAAAGTTAGATAAAACACTACTTCCTATTGCTCACTTTCTGAGGTGAACATATTGATTTTTGGTAGGTATTACCTATCTTAAATCAAGGTCTAACGCCAAATAGTCAATAGTTAAAAATTCACATCAGTCAGTTAACTAAAATTACTGTGAAAACGACCATTTTTTTCGGGTTGCTAAGTTTTTCTGTCAGCAATATCTGCTTTGCCCAGTATGAATTCGGGGTTAACGAAGTTGGTATCAAAGTTGGTCCTAGCTTATCCAATGTTTCTACGGACAATGTGCCTAGTGATTTCCTTAATCCTAGTGCATTAATGACCTTTCAGGCGGGTGTTTTCGGAAACTTTTACTTAAGCGAGCGATGGTCAGCTACCAATGAGATACTCTATTCTGCTAGGGGGTTTCGCGACCAAAGCAAAGGGAGCATTGAGCGTCTCCATTACCTTAGCATTCCTTTGATAATGTATTACACGGCTACGGAAAATCTAAAGGTAGGTGTCGGTATAGAAACCAACTATTTACTGGCGGCTCGTTCTAAAGTAGACGGTAATAACTCTAAGGCATCTTCCACTTACGAACACGATTGCGATATAGGGTTTTTGATTGGGACTGAATACAGTCTCGGTGATAAATTTCACGTGGGTGGACGCTACGCTCTAGGAGCCGCCAACATATTAGGAGAGAACCATTTTACCGATGAAGTGGGACGCGCCTCCGAAAGTGTTCTACAAAACAGAGTACTACAATTCTACGTAGGATACCGGCTTATCAGATGGCAGAGAAGGAGTCGCTGACCAATTGCTTTTATTACTAGAGTAGCCTTACGGGTTTTCTTGCCTCAACTTCTTCTATTTGGAATGTTAAGAAGAGAGTATTTTTGAAGAGTTCGGTGATGTTGTAATTTTGTGGCGAGGAATTGAAGTGAAATGGCCATTCTTTTTTTGCTAGCCAGTCTCGGAGTAGTAAACGGTATCTTAGTGAGTGTATATCTGATGGTTAAAAAACCAAGCGCTGTATCAGATATCTATTTCAGTGGATTAGTAGCTACCCTCAGTATTCGCATCGGAAAATCAATATTCTTTTACTTTAGCGAAGAGGTAGACCTTCTAATTCTACAAATTGGTCTCTCCGCCTGTATCTTCATTGGCCCCTTCTTCTATCTCTATCTGAAATCACTGCGAAAAGCAGAAACAGGCTTGAACCGAGAAGATATACTGCTATTACTGACGCTGCTGGTTACTATTGTTGGTGTAGGTTTGAAGTTTCCTTATCGCGCCTTTCCTGAGATTTGGAACGGCTTCGTCATCTACGGAATTTACGCGATGTGGCTCCTTTTTCTTTTGCTGGGTCTGTATCATTACTACCAAATGCGGAAAGGACTAACGCTTGCTTCCAAGCCGAAGGATGGAGATCAGAAGTACTTAACCGCCATTGTGGTGGCTATGACCTTTATTACGCTTACTTATCTAATGGCCCTTTTTGTCGGGTTTACCTACATTTGGGGAGCGCTCATTTTTTCGTTTACGTTTTACTATCTCCTAGCCAGACTGTTTTTCACAAAGAAGCATCCTATTCCTAAAACATCGGATGAGCCGTTAGAGAACGCTGCCGAATTGCTGCAACAAGTTAATCAACTAATGGAAGAACGTAAGCTTTTTACACAGCGGAGGCTAAAGCTGGACGAATTAGCGGCTCAAGTGGACACGTCAAAACATACGTTGTCCAGAGTGCTGAACGAGACGTACCAACACGGTTTTGCTCAGTATATTAATGAGTATCGAGTGCGCGAAG